>NZ_JACHCW010000012.1:0-190634 GCF_014200825.1 Pedobacter sp. AK017 | reverse complement strand
GCGACCTAACTTGGACGAGCCGTGATAATGCGAGAGTATTACGTCCGGTTCTGGGAGGGACCGAGGGTGCAAATCCCTCGAGTCTACTCGGCAAATTTTATCTATTACACTTATCGGGTGAAAGGTTGCCCGTATACCATAAATTTCTTTTAGTGATGAAACTTACAATGATTTTACTTCTGGCCGCAATAATGCATGTAAACGCTACCGGTTATGCTCAAAAAATCACTTTGCTAAAAAAAGATGCACCACTTGTACAGGTACTGAAGGCCATCAGGCAGCAGAGCGGCTATAACTTTGTATATAATCAGAAAAGTTTAAAGATTGCGAAGAACGTTAATATAAATGTAACAGACATTGATATTGAAGAAGCGCTTAAATTAAGTTTTGCCAACCAGCCCTTTACTTACGAAGTACTGATGAACACGGTAATTATTAAGCCGCTTAAAAGGGAAAGTCTGGTTATAGCCGATATCAGGATAACCGGAACGGTTACCGATGCAAACGGAGGGCCTTTGCCTGGTGTAAGTATCAAAGTAAAAGGTAGTACCGCAGGTGTTTCGACCGACCCTTCGGGTAAATATCAGCTCAATGCTCCGGCAAGTGGAACGCTTATATTCTCTTTTGTTGGGTTCATTACAAAGGAAATTGCTATAAATAACCAGAGTACCATCAATGTGAAGATGGAAGAAAGTTCGGGTGAATTGACGGAAGTGGTGGTTACTGCCCTGGGATTGACCCGTCAGAAAAAAACACTCACTTACAGTACCCAGAGTGTAAGTACGAAAGAACTTTCGCAAAGCCGGGACCTGAATGTGGTGAATGCCCTGCAGGGTAAGGTTGCCGGATTAAACATCGGATCGGGCTCCAGCGGGGTAGGTGCTGCAGCCAGGGTGATCCTGAGGGGTAACCGATCTATAAATGGCAATAGTCAGCCCCTGTATGTTATTGACGGGGTACCGGTGCGGGGGAACCCGGCCGACCTTAACCCGGACAACATTGCAGCCATTAACGTGCTTAAAGGTGCGAATGCGGCAGCATTATATGGTAGCGCGGGACAAAATGGAGTAATTATTATAGAGACCAAAAAGGGCAGGCAGGGTGAAAAGTCTGTTGATATTAGCCTGAACGCTACCTATATGGGCCAGGAACCTATCCAGTCAATTCCTTTTCAATATCAGTACGGACAGGGGGCGGGCGGCATTTACAACCGTTCGTCTGAGGAATCCTGGGGCCCTGCGCTTGATGGAAAAATGGTAGCTACCTGGTCGCAAGACCCGGCAAAGGCTGGCACTACTTATCCTTTTCTTGGGCAGAAAAATGTAAGGGAAGGCATTTTCCAGACCGGTCATAATTCGGCAACCAATCTATCTGTGGCCACTTCGGGCGAAAAAACACAGACTGCTTTTAACTATACTTATACGGATGCTACAGGCATTATTCCGAACAATGCTTTGCAGCGGCATAACCTAACAGTTAGGATGACCAATCAGCTGTCAAAAAGATTAAGTCTGGACAGCAAGCTTGATTATGCAAAACAAAATATTGACAACAGACTGGATGAAGGGGAGTCGAGCTACAACCCCATCCGTCAGATTTATACCATGCCCCCAAATATACGACAGGAGGACGTTGAAGATTTTGAATATGTTGATCCTTCTCTGGGTGTTACCAAACAGGATTACTGGGCACCCGGATCGGTTACCAGCGCCAACCCTTACTGGGCCTTATACCGCAATTTAAGATACAATAAATCGGATAGGGTAATTGCGCTGGCCTCGCTTTCCTATCTTTTTACCGATGACCTTAAGCTGATGCTTAGGGGGTCTTATGATGGTGAATCTATAGGCAATGAAGAGAAATCCTATTACGGTACCTACCGTGACCCGCTGGGGCGCTATGCTTTAGGTGCAGGAAATTCACAGCAGGCTATTGGTGATTTTCTGCTCAGTTATACAAAAAAAATCAGTGCCGACTGGTCGGTACAGGCTAATTTTGGCGGCGAGATCAGAAATAACAAAAGCAGTTCAGTTACCGCTTCAACAGGAGCGGGCATGAATGTTCCCAACCTGTTTGCGCTGAGTAACACCAGTTTGCCTACTGCTGTTAACACCTTAAGTAAATTTGAAACGCAATCGCTCTATACCAATGCACAATTTGGCTGGAAAGATGTTTTATTTTTAGATGTTAGTGCACGTAACGACTGGAATTCCACACTTCCGGCAAATAACAGGTCTTATTTCTATCCTTCGGCAGGTGTAAGTGCCATTATTTCCGAAATGGTAAAATTGCCCCAGGCCATTTCTTACCTGAAGTTAAGAGGGTCCTGGGCACAGGTAGGTAATGGGGCACAACCTTATCAGCTGCAACGTTATGGATCCGGACTGGCAGGTGGTCCGCTGGGTTATATCCTGTTGAATTCTGTATTGCCAAATACCGAGCTCAAGCCTGAAAGGACCACTTCAACCGAGATTGGCTTGGAAATGAGCATGTTTAGCAGCAGGATTGGCCTGGACCTTACTTTGTATAAAACCAATACAAATGATCAGCTGTTCCCGCAGGCCTTACCTGTAGGCTCTGGCGCGGCCAGCTTTTTTACCAACGGTGGTGATGTACAAAATAAAGGTATAGAAGTCATTTTAAATACAACGCCTGTAAAAACCGGGAATTTTACCTGGAACCTGAACTTTAATTATGCGGTGAACGAAAATATTGTAAAGAAATTATCAAAAGACCTTCCCAGATTGGTTGTTGGCAGCGACTCTTACATGCGTGAATTTGTTTTAGAGGAAGGAAAACCTTTTGGGTTGATCTATGGCAAGGGTTATCTGCGCAATGCTCAGGGAAATGTACTGGTTGGTACCAACGGCCTGCCGCAGTTTACCGCAGGACGAACGGTATTATTGGGTAATATCAATCCGAAATGGACCGGCGGACTGTCGACTTCCCTGTCTTATAAAAACTGGACTGCCAATTTTGTGATCTCCCATAAACAGGGCGGAGTGGTAGCTTCATTTACAGATGCCATATTGTATGGCAACGGACTTGTTGAAGAAACATTACAGGGCCGTGAAGGCGGACTGATCTTCGGGCAGAATATTTTTACGGGCATTACTGCTGTAAAAGCAGCCGATGGTACACCCAATGACATTAAGGTAAACGCAGAGACCTTATGGAAAGGAATGGGATCGAGAACTGCACCTGTGGGAGAGGTTTTTACCAGAAGTGCCACCAATACCCGTTTAAGGGAAATGAGCATTGGTTACAAGCTGCCGCAATCTTTATTTAAACGTCTGCCATTTTCTGCAGTAGAAATTTCTGTAGTAGGCCGGAACCTTTTCTTTTTATACAGAGAGGATTCAAATATAGATCCTGATTTTACTCAGGGCATAGAAACCATCTCTGAAGGCTTCCAGTCGTTCGCGCCACCTACTACACGTTCCTTTGGTGCAAACCTGAGAATTAATTTTTAAGTCAAATGCTATCCTTAAAATTTAAGAAAATGAAAGAAATATTGAAACATTATAAATCCCCGGTGATGGTTGCATTGTTGCTCTTTATCAGTGCGTTTATTGGCTGCACAGATAAGTTTGATGAATTGAACACACCCGAAAATCAATTACCGGAAGAAGAGATTAATTCTGCAACGGTTGGACAGGCCTTTGGTTATGCACAATATTATGGGCTGGGTGCTACTTATGTTCAGGTGCAGGAAAATCTGCATGCCCATCTGTTTGCCCAATATTTTACAACCAATGTAGCTACCTTCAGTACGGAACGTTATGTACCTAATGGTACCTGGGTAGATCTTTTCTGGAAAGAATTTTATACCAAGCCGGCATTAATGCAGTTTACCACAGAACAGGTAACCAAGGCCAACAATATGGTACTGGCCAATGCCATAGCAAAAGTTTGGCGTGTAGTGATCTACCATCGCATGACCGATTATTTCGGGCCGGTTATTTATTCAAAATTTGGCAACCAGCAAACCAGTGTGGCCTTCGATTCGCAAAAGGACATCTACTATGACTTTTTTAAAACACTGGACGAAGCCGTTGAAGTATTTAAACAAAATCCCTCGGGCAATGCATTTGGTACTTACGACCAGGTTTACGCCGGCAGTGCTGCTAAATGGTTAAAATTTGCCGGTTCTTTGCGGTTAAGGCTGGCCATGCGCCTGGCCTATGCAGACGGGCCCAAAGCGAAAGCAGAAGCTGAAAAAGCAATTGCTGACGGTGTTATCTTAACCAATGCTGAAAATGCAGGGGTATTATCCACCCTTAACAGCACCAATATCCTGTCACGCATTACCTATCTTGTAAATGATTTCCGTGCAAATAGCAGCATGCTGAGTGTGTTAAAAGGCTATAATGATCCGCGTTTAAGTATTTATTATTCTCCCGCCGCTACCGGCGGACAATATGCCGGGTTGCGCAACGGGCTGGCTGCTGCTGACAGGGGTGCTGTTGTAGCACCAACTACTTCATTTGTAGGCCCGCAATGGATTGGTAATCCGCCAAGGCCGGGAACGGTAAACCCTACACTTGTACTTACGGCATCCGAAGTTGCATTTTTGCGTGCGGAAGGTGCTTTAAGGAACTGGAACATGGGCACGGGTACAGCCCAGAGCTTTTACAATTCAGGGATCAGTCTTTCCCTTACACAAAATGTAGCCGGTATCACCAATACGCAGATTACGGCTTATCAAAATACCCTTACCACACCAGTACCCCTGGCAGATAAATGGAATTCCCCGGCAATGAGCAATATTCCGGTATTGTACAACCCGGCTGGAAGTTTTGAACAGCAACTGGAGCAGATCATTACTCAAAAGTGGCTGGCTATTTATCCCGACGGTTATGAGGCATGGGCAGAACGCAGGCGCACAGGCTACCCAAGGGGTTATGCACTCATCGGATCAGATAATCCCGACCTGTCGGCCACAGATCTGGCCAGAAGGGTAATTTATGCACCCTCAGAAGTTACGACCAACAGGGATGCTTACCAGGCTGCCCTGGGCTTACTGGGTGGGGCCGACAATATGAAAACAAGGGTATGGTGGGATCAGAAACCATTATCGGCTTATCCAACACCAACAAATTAAAATCTAATTTAAAATTTATGAGTTATGAAAACTTTAAAAAATAAGATTATAATGCTGTTTTTCCTGGCGCTGTATATTTTTACAGGCTGTAAGCAGGCAGATCTGCGTGAGCAAAAAGGTGCTGATGTAGCAGGCACAATGGCCGGGCCAATGGGCTTATTATCGGTGGTCAGCCCTGTTCAGCTCAAAAATTTTGATTATCCGGTGGGCAGCACCAACCGGCTTTTTCTGGGGGTGGCCTGTGGAAATTTTGATGGCAGTGGCATCGCCACCATGGCAATGGTCAAAAGGGCAACCAGCCATGTGATATTTATGCGCTCGGCAAACGATGGCAGTCATTACCAAATCCCTTTTTCTTTTGATGTGAGCACCGCTGGCAATGATTTTAAAGGGATTGCAGCCGGAGATATGAATGGCGATGGAGTTGATGAACTGATCATACTAAGAAATGGTGCCGGGATTACCAATATCCTGGTTTACAAAATCCCGCTTAATTTCTCGGGAGCTGTTACTTTGCTGGCTTCTATACAGGTAGGTTCCGGCCTTTACAATTATAAAGGAATTGCTGCGGGTGATTTTGACGGCGATGGCAAAGCTGAACTTGTGGTAGCAAAAGATGCACACTCGCAATTCATTTTTTATGCACTTTCTGGCAGCTCCCTGGTCTTGAAAGGATACATTAATCTTCCGGATGGAGCAGCGGTAAATCAATGGGGAGGGGTAGCGGCAGGCGATCTGGACGGCGATGGTAAAGCAGAATTCATGGCAGTACGAAATGGCAGCGGTAGTGATGATGATATCCTGGTTTATAAAGTTTCCGGTACAAGTACCTGGACTGTTAACGCAGCAGGAAGTTTTAATTATGCAGGTGGCACTACCCATTACCCATGGTTAGGAGTTACAATTGGTGAATTTGACCAGGATAAAACCAATGGAAAAGAATTTGTCCTGTACAAAAACAGCAGTTCTTATTTTAGCTATCATCATTACAATGGTACAGGAACTGCACCCAGCCTGCTGAGTACGCAGGATTTCTCCAGTGAAACAGCATGGCCCTGGACGGGTATTGCAGCCGGACAGACCATTATTAATGTGGGTGGCGACCAGCTGGTAGGTGTAAGGCAAAAAACCGGGGGTACTACCCTGGGTGTGTTCGGAGATATACAGACCAGATTTAATGCTAAAAAACTGAATTTATCCCGTAACGGTTTCAGTTTTGGGTCTTATCACCAGGCATTTATGCGAAATGCAGACGGCAGCCTGAATGTGGCCGGCCTGAAAACATTTTGTGAAACCAATAAAATCTACACTTTTGCCTTTATGGTAGCAGATCGCTGGATTGATCCCTCTACTGGTACCTACCCTCCCAAAGGGACGGAATATAAGGCCTTGATTGAATTTTTAGAACTGCTTAAATCCAGTGGATCGCCAATTAAGGTAATCCCTGTATTGGTTCCCCCAAGTGAAAGTGGCCCTACCCCAAGTTACCTGCCGCAGCCGGGAGATTCACCTTATATTGGCAGTACCGAACTTGGTGGCAGCATCAACGATGAACGTGCCCTTTTTTCTGGTGGCCCCGGCAATCCTAATGCGAATGACTTTGCTGCATGGTTTAAACTGTTGGGTATACTGGCCAATAAGTATCCAAATCTTGCCGGAATCAATATTGATGATTTTGACCACAATACCAATGAAACTGGGACGAAGATTTTTACCCGTGTAATGCTGGGTAAAATGATAAAGAACCTGCGTGAACAAAATCAGGATATTGCTTTTATACCTACTGCTTATTATGCGGTTACCACGGGTCAGAACTGGGTAAGGGAGTATACAGATGGTTTTATCTTCTACTTTAGAAATGAAAAAACAAAGAACCCCACTACAATAATCCCTCCTGATGTAACAAGGACAGGTACCGCATGGAATATGCACGGGGCAGTGGTGCTTCCTTCCTCAGATATTGCTGGCGGACAGAACCTGGTCAATACAGAGATTAACGATTTTTCAGCATGGCAGGCCAATGCATACAGACTGCTGTTTCTTGGCATTTATGCCTCTACGCATAGCCAAAGTACCACTGCACCCACTGCTTTTACAACAGATAAGTTGATGGGGGTTGCAAAAACGAATGCGAAGGTACACGGACTGATGATCTATACCACGCAAAGCCCCGGTACACCAATTGGCTCAGCGGTATATGCACGGTTTAATTCCTGGTGGTAAAATAATTTAATTTCGCTTTCAGGGGTGTCCGGTTTACCGGGCACCTTTTTTTATGATTTACGTACACGTTTGTGTAACAACTTAGTTTATTTTCGAAAGAAATGGTAGGCAAGCCTTTGATTTTTAAATTATATGATTATTTTCGGTAACGTTAACGTATTCGGTTAGGTAACGAATACGGACGGTTATTAAAAAATAGTTTATCATTTAACACACCCCAAATGAAACTAAAATTTAGCCTGATCCATGTATTCATGGTCCTGATGTTATTGGGACATACTAATGCCCATGCCGGCCGGATCTATGGTGGCTTCTATACCGCTGAAAAAATAGCCAATGTAAGAAGCAATTGTAACAGATATGATTGGGCTGCAAAACAAAGGGACCGGTTTATTGCCCAGGCAAAATACTGGCTGGGCAAAGATGACGAAACGCTATGGGCCATGGTTCCCGGACAGGACCTGCCGCGATGCATAGATGTTACCTTTGACAGGCTGACCGAGGGCCCTAAATTTTTAGGTTGTCTGAAATGCGGACACAACATTTCAAAATATGGTAATTATCCATACAATCCTGAATTCGAGCAAAAGCCCTGGAAATTGACCTGCCCTTCCTGCGGCACTGTTTTTCCTACCAACGATTTTGGTAAATATTATAAAAGTGCCATTGATGAACATGGTCTTTTTAATCCGGCAAGTGGCGACAAGAGCCTGCTTTACAACCTGGAACATCCTGATCCAAAAGATCCGCTGCATAAATATGGTGTAGACGATGGATTTGGTTATGTAAATGAAAATGGGCGGTCGTACAGGTTCATCGGATATTATACCTGGAAATACTGGGACCATATTAATGCAGGACTCAATGCCCTGGCAAATGCATTTTTGTATACCGGAGATCAGCGCTACGCACATAAGGCGGCAATTTTGCTGGACCGCATAGCGGATGTTTATCCCGACATGGATTGGGCGCCTTATTCAAAAAAAGGCTGGTACCATTCGGATGGAGGGACAAACAGAGGTAAAATAGAGGGAGCCATCTGGGAAACCGGTACAGTTCAGGGCTTTGCAGATGCTTATGATAAAATTTTAAGTGGTACGGTTAATGATGCTTCACTTTATTCATTTTTAAAAAAGCAATCGTTGAAATATAAACTGCCCGGGGCCAAAGGCACACGGGACCTGTTTGTAAAAAATGTTGATGACGGAATCTTGCGTACAGCTTTTAAAGGCGTGCTTTCAAAACAGATCTGGGGCAACCAGGGTATGCACCAGTTAACTGTTGCCAGATGTGCAGTAGCTTTAAATACGGCCCCTGAAACTACGGAATGGCTCGATTGGTTGTTTACCCATGATGGAGGAAACATTCCGGGCCTGATGATCCGTAACCTGGACAGAGATGGTACTACCGATGAAGGTGCTCCGGGGTATACTTATATGTGGGGAAACCTGATCGCCAAACTCGGGGTGCTCCTGGCTGACTACAAGGGTTATACCAAGCACGATATTTTTGCCGAATATCCTCAGTTCAACGCTACATTTATGGCGGCCTACCGCATGTCTGTATTGGGGATTTCGATACCTAATATCGGCGACGCAGGCGCTACAGGTACGGTTACCAACAGTTATATCGACCCCAATTTTATTGCCCTGGGGTATTTTTATACCAGAGATCCGCAAATGGCAATTGCAGCCTACCGGGCAAATGGTAATTCTGTAAAGGGGCTGGGAATGGACATCTATTCCAAAGATCCTGAATCACTGAGCCGGGAGATCAAAAGTATTGCAGAAAAGAACCCCGCAAATGACGGAAGAGGGGGATTGATGAGCGGATTTGGCCTGGCCTCACTGGAAATTGGTAAAGGCACATCGGGCATTGCACTGGCCAGCAATTTTGGACGGAGCATTAAACATGCACATCCGGATATGCTCAATTTTGACCTGCTGGCTTATGGCAACTGGCTTGCGCCTGATCATGGATACCCCGAATATGCAACTAAATGGCCAAGTAACAACGAATGGACAGGCAGTACGCTTTCGCACAACCTGGTATTTGTAAACGGGCTTCCGCAAAAGGAAGTATGGGGCGGACATACCCGGATGTTTAAAGAGCTGAAAGGATTTGGGGCTTTTGAACTTGATGGAAAAAAGGCCTATCCGGATGTAAAGGAATACAGTCGGACAATGTTGTTGATCGAAGGACCCGATACCGGCAATGCCTATGCAATAGATATATTCCGGGTATTGGGTGGTCATGATCATCTGTACAGTTTCCATGGCCCGCCAGGAACGATCAGTACTGAAGGATTAAAGTTAAAGCCCCAGCAGGGAGGAACTTATGCCGGAACTGAAGTAGCCAAAGGTACGCTTGCCAAAGGTTTTCCAATTGGTTATTCACATTTATACAATGTTAAAAGAGACACCATTCCTCCCGCACAATTTATGCTCGACTGGAAAGTGGAGGATGGCTACAGAAATGTTAAAGCAACAGATCATCTGCATTTGCGTATGTACGCGTTGAACCAGGTGGATGATGTGGCCCTGGCCGATGGTGATCCACCACAGAATAAAACGGGTAATCCTAAAACGCTCGGTTATGTTTTAATGCACCGCGCAGCACCAGCGCTAAACAGTAATTTCGTTAACCTGATTGAACCTTATAAGCAAAACCCCTTTATCAAATCCGTAAAACGTTTGGATGAGGGGAAAAACATGCAGGTATCGCTAAAGATAGAACATGTAAACGGAGAGATAGATTATATCCTTTATAATCCGGATTCAACACAAACTATGCAGACTGCAGATGGATTGAAAATGGATGGGACCCTTGGCTATGTGAGACAAAAGGGGGGTAAGCCTATGGAAGGGATCCTGCTGAATGGCAAACGGCTCAGCTATGCAAACATGAACCTGATAGCTGCAGGACCGATCAGAGGAAAAGTGGTGAAAATGAACAGGGAATTAAAGGGGGGAGGATGGCTGCTGGTTGATCAGCAGCTACCTGTTGATGGAAGTTTAAACGGATCTCAGCTCATGGTCAGCACAGAAGGGAAACGCGATGCCTGCTATTCAATTGTCGGCATTGAGCGTCAGGGCAATTTAACCAGGATTTACTGCGGCCCCATTACTTTTGTTAATGATTATAAAGGTGAAAATTATAAAGAAGGATTGATGTATGACTTTGAAGAAGGCGCTGCATTTACCATTACTTCTCATAAAATATGGAAACAAAAAATTTGATCAGCCGGCCTTTTAGAAAATAAATTTGAAAATACAGAATTTACTCCCTACCTTACGGGTACGTTACCGTTTTGTGCAGCTTTCTCTGTTAGCGTATGCTTGAAGATGGCCCTGCAGAGAGCTGGTTTTGAACGTTTTTTGACACATAAATAAAATTAAAACTAAAAAAATGAAGAGTGTTTTTGTTGGCAGACATGTCCGTTTATCCGTTCTGTTTACTTTATTCGGTGCAACCTGTCTGGCACAGCGTTATCCAGGGCCGCTTTCTCCTGAGCAGTCGTTGAGCAAGTTAAAAATTGTGAATGGGTTTAAAGTGCAGTTATTTGCTGCCGAACCTTACGTGCTAGATCCGGTAGCTTTGGAATTTGATGAACAGGGCAATGCCTATGTGGTAGAAATGCCCGATTATCCTTATGAGGTTGAGCCTGGAAAAGGAAAGGGCCGTATCCGTCTTTTAAAAGATACCAATAGCGATGGCCGTGTAGATAAATCGACAATATTTGCGGAAAATGTTACTGAAGCTACCAGTATTTTGCCCTGGAAAGGCGGACTTATTGTTACTGCAGCCCCCAATATCCTTTACTTGAAAGATACTGACGGAGATGGCAAAGCTGACGTTAGGGAAGTGCTTTTTTCCGGCTTTTTTCAGGACAATTCAGAAGCACAGGTTACCAGTTTGCGCCTGGGCATAGACAATTGGATTTATGCAAACAACCGTGGACAAAGTGGGATGGTCACTTTCAGCAAAACTCCCGGAGTCCCACCTGTTTCTGTACGCGGAGCAGATTTCCGGTTCCGGCTGGATAAAAATAAATTTGAGCTGGAAACCGGCCCGGGTCAGTTTGGCCAGGCCATTGACGATTGGGGACACCGGTTTTTTACAGAAAACTCTATTCACATCCAGCAATCCATCATTCCGTGGAGATATACGCACAGACACCCTTACCTGGGCCTTTCTAAATTTGTGGTAAATATTTCTGATCATCAGGAAATCATGTTCCAAAAAACTGAGGCACCTTACTGGAGGGCCGAAAGGACCAGACGCCGTAATCAGAACTTCAAGGAAGCAAACGTAAATAGAGTAGAGTACGCCGATGGCCACTTCACTGGTGCCTCTGGCGGAACCATTTATACAGGTGACGGTTTTCCAAAAGAATACCAGGGCAATTTTTTTGTAACAGATGTATCAGGTAACCTTGTACATAGAGATATACTTAGTGCCGTAGATAAAAGCCCGGTTATGGTGGCTAAACGTGGCGCGCAGGAAAAAGATGTGGAGTTTTTATATTCTACTGATACCTGGTTCCGTCCGATCACCTTTACAACAGGTCCTGATGGATATTTGTATTTACTGGATTATTACAGACAACATATTGAGACTCCGGTTTCAATAGATGACGACCTGAAAGCGGATATGGATTTCATGGCCGGAAGTGATAAAGGCAGGATTTACCGCATTTTACCTGATAATGCAAATGTTAAAAATGTAAAAGTAGACCTTAAAAATACGAGCAGCGCCAAACTTGTTGCAGTACTTGCCCATCCCAATGGCTGGTGGCGCAGCCAGGCTCACAGACTCCTGATCGAGCGTGGCGATAAATCTGTAGTTCCGGCTGTTAAAGCCTTGCTGAATACCAGTAGGGATGCAAGGGCCAGGCTTCATGCCATCTATGTGCTGGAAGGATTAGATGCATTAGATGCAGCGGTGGTAAAAAAAGGGTTGCAGGATGCTGAGCCCGGTGTACGCGAAAATGCCGTTATACTGGCCGAACGTTTTCCTGAATGCTTGCCGCAGGTGGTACAGAAAATCAATGATCCGGCAAACAGGGTAGCCTTTCAGGCAGCCCTAAGTTTAGGCGAGTTCAATGGTAAAGACGTTGTTCCGGCACTTGCAAAGGTAATTGCCCAATATGGACAGGATTCATGGTTCAGAACAGCTGTTTTAAGCTCTAATGCAGGTTCTTCGGCAGAATTGCTGGCAGCATTGGTTCAGCAGCCGTCTTTCTCCCAGAAAGAAGAGGCATGGAAACTTGGTTTTCTTGAAGACTTATCGGCAATTGTTGGTGCAAGAAATAACAAAGAGCAGGTGCATGCTTACCTCGAAACCTTATCACAGCCGGCCCTGGAAAAAGGAGCATGGCAGACAAGCCTGTTAAAGGGATTGAAAAAGGGCCTGGGTAAAGCTACTGGTGCAAATGCCGCATTAAAAGACGCTGTTGGCAATATAAAAACGGATTCTGGTGCTGATGTCAAAGCTTCAGTTTTGAAGTTGAAAACTCTGTATTAATCGTTAAAAAATTAAACTATACCCAAATGAAAGATCATAAATACTCACGCAGAAAATTTATAGGTAAATCCTTGTCCCTTGGTTCAATATGCTTTGGCGGGGCACTTTTACTTGGATCCAGTGCATTTAAGTCGGTAGCCATGGGCAGTAACACCAGGCCAGACTTATCGGATGATCCTGCGTCACTGAAGGATAATTTAATTAAGCCAACTCCTCAGGATAGTACCAAACAAACCAAAATAGATCCGTGTGACGACATGACCGGCGTAAGTCCGGCTGAACTTGCCAAACGGAAAAAACTGGCTTATGTAAACAAATCCCCAATCGAAGATAGCCATTGCAGCAATTGTGCACTCTATCTTCCTCCTGGAAAAGGCAAGTCCTGTGGCGGATGTGTACTGTTTAAAGGTCCTGTTCGCCCTACGGGTTATTGTGCTTACTGGGCTCCCATCAACAATTAGTTATAAAACCCATAAGGATGAAGAAAGTACTTTTAATGTTGTTTTTAAGTAGCGGTTATTTTTCGGTTTCTGCGCAAAATAACCGGTCATCATCATATGCTGATAAATCCAACACCGTGGTTAAACATATTGGAGCAGCTAAGGCAACCGGTGGCGCATCGGCTGTAGTGGTTAATGAAGTAGCCCTTGCGCATACTTCACAGTTTTTACCGGTAGATAAAACCGGGCAGCTGCTGGGCAAAAATGATCCTAAAAAACAGCTGGACCAGGTTTTTGAAAACATTGGCGGGGCCCTGAAAGCTGCGGGCAGCAGCCTGGACCAGATCGTAAAGATCAACATCTGTATTGCAGATGCCGGATTGATGCCAGAGGTTAAACGCTATCTTGGCAGCCGTTTCAGTGCCGGGAAAAAGCCGGCGGTTAGTTTTGTGTCGGGCGTTCTGGTCCACCCCGATGCACTTATTGGTATGGACGTAATTGCCGTAGCCCCATCTGCAGCAACAAAGGTAAAATACCTGCAGCCTGCAAATCTATGGAGCGCCAAACAGCAGGCATCAGTTGCCATTTTACCGGCCGGAGGTGTGGTGTATGTATCGGGGCAAGCGGCACAAGGAAAAATTGCGGAAGCAACACGGGAAACACTGAAGCAGCTCGAGGCAACCTTACATCATTTAGGATTAAAAAAGGAAGACATTGTGCAGCTCAAATCATTCATTTGTCCAGCAACCGACATCCGTATTGTGGAACAGGAAATGGCAGATTTTTTTGCCGGCATGACCATTCCGCCAACTGTGTATGTCGACTGGCTCAGCACTAACCCGGTGGTCGAAATAGAGCTCATTGCTGCGGCTCCCAAAAGTTTACAAAAGCCCGGAAAGCAGATTGATTTTATTACGCCTCCGGGGATGACGGCATCACCCGTATATGCCAAAGTTACCCGGGTCAATTATGGCAAAAAAGTATACTTTTCCTCATTGTATGGCGAAAATGCAACCCATGCAAAAGCAGAAGTGGCAGAGATATATACCTCGCTGGAAAAAATAGCAAAGCAGTCGGGTACCGACCTTAATCACCTGGCCAAGGCTACCTATTATGTGGCCAACGACAGTACCAGCAATGAATTAAACGCGATCAGGCCAAAGTATTATAAAGCCGATAGTCCTCCGGCAGCCTCTAAGGCTAAGGTAAAGGGGGTAGGTTTAAAAGATAAAGGGATTTGTATAGATATGATCGGCGTATGTTTTTAATAAAGAGGCTTATACCGTTGCTGTTTTTCTTTCTGCAGGCCATGCAGCTCATGGCGCAGGGCAATGATGGCGTAACTGAAGTTACACTGAAAGTAATGCCGGGTTTACAGTTTGATGTGGTCAGGTTTACGGTAAAACCAGGCGCATTGGTAAAACTCAGTTTTACCAATACAGACGATATGAGCCATAATTTATTGATCACAAAGCCCGGAAAAAGGCTGGCAGTGGTCAATGCAGCACTGCAGCTGGAAGAAAAAGGCCCGGCAATGAATTATATCCCGAAATCTTCCGATGTTTTGTGGTCTGTTCCGATACTGTCGCCTGAACAAACTAAATCCCTTAGCTTCAAAGCACCGCTGCAGGCCGGGGCATACCCTTACGTATGTACCTATCCCGGGCATGGTTTTGTGATGTATGGCGTAATGTATGTAAATGCTGAGGGTAAGATGCCGGAGCTTAAAAATGATCCAAATATCCCTCCTGCAAGACAGGAGGACAAGCTTGCTGACGCCGGTAAACACGACATACACCATGCACACCAGCAAGAAATGCCCAAAGCAGATCATCCTTATGCAACAGTACCACCCTATTTATACCGCATATTTATGGAGGATGCCAGCCCAGCGGCCATAGCGGTCAGTTTGCCCCAAAACCTGTCCTACTGCTGGGATGCCGGTGTATGCAGGTTACGGTACGCCTGGAAAGGTGGGTTTGTAGACAATACAGCCCTATGGAAGGGACATGCCGACGCTACGGCAAAAATAATCGGGACAATCTTTTACCGCGATAAAACCACCTATCCTTTGAGGGTCGGAGATCCGGATGCCATCCCTGTAACTGAATACAAGGGCTATCGGTTGGTTGACAAATATCCGGAGTTTCATTATACACTCAATGGCATTGATGTATATGAGCTTATTTTACCAAAAGAAGACGGCAAAGGACTGGTACGGAAATTCAGGATCCCGGATGCAAACAAGGAGGTCTGGTTTGCCGCTAACCTACACGATGAGGCTGTCACATACGAAGCCTCGGCAGGTAACTGGGACCATGAAAAACTGCGGCTCAATCCGCAGCAGGCCCGCGAATTTACCCTCATCATGACCAGCTATCCTTTAGTTTACAGTAGAAAAAAGTAATCAGATGAAATTAAAGACCCTAGCCTGCCTGGTAATTCTGTTTTTTATAAGCGCTGTTCCTGCTGACGATAAAAAAGCAAAGGAAGCGTATACCGTTGAGAACATTCCTATGCCTGAGGGGCTGACCAGCGAAACCGGGGGTATCGATTTTTTACCGGATGGCCGTTTGGTAGCCTGCTTTATCCGGGGGGAAGTCATGATCTACAATCCAAAAAGCAGGCAATGGACTTTATTTGCAGAGGGCCTGCACGAACCGTTGGGCATT
Organism: Pedobacter sp. AK017; assembly: GCF_014200825.1. Lineage (NCBI taxonomy): Bacteria > Pseudomonadati > Bacteroidota > Sphingobacteriia > Sphingobacteriales > Sphingobacteriaceae > Pedobacter > Pedobacter sp. AK017. Next base: position 174,669 of record NZ_JACHCW010000012.1, on the reverse strand, counting down.
ATGGCGGTCAGCAATTCTGAGGTTTTGGTGATGCAGCGTCCGGAACTTACGAGGATCAAAGATACAGATGGCGACGGCAAGGCCGATGTATATGAAAAAGTGACCGACGATTTTGGGCTGTCTGGCAATTACCACGAATTTAATTACGGACCTGTAAAAGATAAAAAGGGCAATCTTTTTATTGCCTTGAATACGGCGTCCCCTGGTGGGGCAGTAAGGCCCGAGATCAGGGGTAAATTTAATCCCCTGGGCAGGGATTTGCAGACTGGGTTATATGAAATGTATGCTGTAGTACCCTATCGTGGCTGGGTAATGAAAGTTACACCCGATGGAAAACTGCATCCTTATGCCTCTGGAATGCGTTCGCCAAATGGCCTGGGCTTTGACCAGGAAGGAAACCTCTTTGTTACGGATAACCAGAGCGACTGGGTAGAAACCAGTACGCTGTATCATGTAAAGGAAGGCAATTTTTATGGCCATCCTGCCAGCCTGGTCTGGAATAAAAACTGGCCGGCTAAAAACCCCTTTGCCTTACCCATTAACGAATTGGAACAGCTGCGTACAAAAGCAGCAGTTTTGTTTCCCCAGGGAATTATGGCCAATTCACCATCGCAACCACTCTGTGATGTTACAGCTGGTAAATTTGGTCCTTTTAAAGGGCAGTTGTTTATTGGCGAAATGAACAGGGACCGTATTGTTAGGGTAATGCTCGAAAAAGTGGGTGGCGAGCTTCAGGGGGCCTGCATCCCATTTATAGATGGGCATGGCTTAAGAAAAGGGAACAACCGGCTCGCCTTTGCCCCTGATGGGAGTTTATGGGTAGGACAGATCGCTTTTGGCTGGAGTGGGGATCTGGGTATACAGCGCATTGTTTACAATGGAACACCTCCTGCTGATGTTTATACCATGACCCTGACCAAAGATGGTTTTGACCTGAGCTTTACGCAACCCATGAATAAAACGGAGGCGATGAACCCTGATAATTACAAGTTCAGACACTATTATTATAAGTACCAGCGCAAAGCAAAAAACGAAGGCGCCGATAATTCCAGACAACTTGATGTTCAGGATGTAGCGATAACCGGTATAAAACTATCATCCGATCAAAAAAAGGTATCCATAAAGCTGTCGGCATTAAAGCCAGGCTATGTATATGAACTGAAACTGGGTAACCTGAGCAGTAAAGAAGGTACACCTCTGGCCAATAAACTCATCTGTTATACACTCAATAAACTCCTTAACAATTGAACCCAGTAACCCGGCTTTCTTTCATCAGAAATACGGCTGTTTCCACAGCCGATGCTATGCTGGGGAACAGGTTTGCCGGGCTGATGTCCGATGAGGTTGCTGCTGCCCGTTACGATGTAATGAAGGAAGCTTTAAAATATAGAAAGATCGATGCTTATGCCCATGCCTATACCCAGGATGCGCAGGCAAAAGTACAACTGGCCTATGCGGATGATCTGGGTATCGAAAAACTCATCATCTCTGTGCCTATAGCCAAAAAAATGGGCGAAACACCTGCAGAATTTAAAGCTTATAACAACCAGGTACTTCAGGCCATGAAGCGGTATCCCGGCAGATTGATCGGACAGGTGACCATTAATCCCGTATATCAGAAAGAGTCGCTGGAAGAGATCCGTCGCTGCACAGACCAGGGCATGATTGGTATGAAACTTTATAACCAGGTGAGGATCAATAACCCGGTTTTTTATCCCGTAATTGAAAATTTTATAGATTACAACATGATCATCCACGTACATGGCGAAAGTCAGCTTGGTGTTGGCGGTTACCGGATGAAATATGATGTAAAAACCACACCAGAAATATCCCTGCCTGAAGATTTTGCCGACATGGCAAAAAGGTATCCTGAGGCCATGTTTCAATATGCCCATATTGGCGGGGGCAGTGACTGGGAGTATGCCTGTAAGGCATTTAAAAATCTGCCCAACATTTATGTAGATACCGGGGGTAGCAACAATGAAGAGCACATGATTGATTTTGCGGTAAAAACACTGGGTGAAGACAGGGTGCTTTTTGGATGTGACGGAGCTTACTTACAGGGACTGGGCAAGATCATTTCGTCAGGCTTAAGTGAAAACCAGAAACAAAAGGTCTTTTTCGGAAACTACAATAACATTTTAAGAAAATCGGGACGAAACATCAGGTAATTTAAAACAGAAGCTATGATCAACCGAAGGAAATTTATTAATGCCAGTACCCTTTCTGCCGCGGGCATGCTGCTGTCCGCCGCATTGCCGGAAGAAGTCAGGGCCAGTGAAAAGTCCGGTCTATTTGCAGATAAAAAGCCGGCTTATGACCCTGTAAAAGAAATTTTTAAGTATAAAAAGATCGATGCCCATAACCATGTCCACCTGTTTGATGGCGGGCCCGAAGGGAATATCGAATTTGCCGAAAAATTTGGCATCACTAAAATGATCATCTCCAGGCCAATAACCAGCGGGGAAGGCACACCCAAAGATTTTAGAGGCTATAACGATCTGGTGCTGAAAGTGATGAAACAGTTTCCCGACAGATTTACCGGGCAGCTTACCTTAAATGTAAACTATCAGAAAGAATCACTGGAAGAAATAAAACGTTGTGTAGGCGAAGGCATGATCGGCTTAAAAGTATATCACCAGGTTAAAATCAACGATCCGCTGTTTTATCCCATCATTGAAAAATTTATCGACCTTAACATGATCATTCATATGCATGCCCATTGTCAGCTGGGCTTTGCCGGTTACCGGATGAAATACGATACCAAAAGCAAACCAAATACATCTATTCCAGAAGATTTTGTAGACATCGCCACACGGTATCCCGAGGCTATGTTTCAATATGCACATATCGGTGGCGGCGGCGATTGGGAATATGCCTGTAAATCGTTCCGGAACCATCCCAATATTTATGTAGACACCTCGGGGAGCAATAATCCCGAAAATATGGTAGATGCGGCATTGGAGATACTTGGGGAAGACCGTTTGTTTTTTGGATCGGATAACTGTTATTATCAAAGCGTTGGCAAAATCCTGTGTTCCGGTTTAACCGAAACACAAAGAAAGAAGATCTTTTTCGACAACTATAACAACGTCCTGAAAAAGTCGGGCAGGAATTTTTAATCTAAACACATTGCAAATGAACCGAAGGAAATTTTTTGCCAGTACCGGACTTTCAGCGGCCGGGCTGATCGTATCAGAAAGCCTTTTTGGAATAAATTCAAAGGTAGAAACTGCGCAGGCCAGCACCAGTGCCCTGGCTGGCAGGTACGACATCATGAAAGAAGTGATGAAGTACCCTAAAATAGATGCCCATGTGCATGTTGATCTTGGGAACAGTGATCCGGCGGCACAAAAGAAGTTTGCTGAAGTGCTGATCGATTATGCAGACCGGCTCAATATCCGGAAACTGGTCCTTTCAAAGCCGGTAACCAGGCTCATCAAAGGGATTCCGGATGGCAGCGTGGAAGCATTTATCGACCACAACAACATCATACTTGGTGTGATGAAGCTGCATCCCGACCGGTTTACCGGGAGCTTTACCTTTAATCCGGTACACCTTAAGGAATCCATGGATGAAATCAAGAGATGCGTTGACCAGGGGATGGTTGGCGCAAAAACCTATTACCAGACAAAGATCAGCGATCCGGCATTCTATCCGATAGTGGAAAAAATGATCGACCTGAAAATGATCATCCATACCCATGCCGAAACGCAGCTGGGCGTGGGCGGCTACCGCATGAAATACGATGGGCGCAAACCCCTGAATGTGTCTATCCCGGAAGATTTTGTGGCCATTGCCAAAAGATACCCGGAAGGTATGTTCCAGCATGCGCATATAGGCGGTGGAGGCGATTGGGAGTACATGTGCAAAGCCTTAAAACACAGTCCGAATGTATATGTGGACACTTCGGGAAGTAACAACGAAGAATGGATGATTGATTTTGCATTGCAGGAGCTTGGAGAAGACCGTCTGCTTTTTGGTTCTGACAATATGTATTACCAGAGTGTAGGCAAGATCCTGGCTTCTAACCTGAATGAAAGCCAGAGAAAAAAGATATTTTTTGAAAACTTTAACAATATTTTAAGAAAAGGAGGACACCATGTTGATTGATATCAATGCGTATGTTGGCCACTGGCCATTTCAGCAGCTTAAGTACAATACCTGCGAGGGGCTATTGGGCCGGATGAATAAGTTTGGGGTCGATAGCTCTGTGATCAGCAACCTGAATGGCATTTTTTATAAAAATACAGCCTCCGCAAATGAAGAACTATACGATGAGATCAGGTCTAACCGGAAGTTTGGCGATCGGTTTATCCCTTTCGGTGTCATCAACCCCATCTATGCCGGCTGGAAAGATGACCTGGAGGTTTGTGTAAAGAAATATGGCTTTAAGGGCATCCGGATCTATCCCAAATACCACGATTTTGGCATTACCGACCCGGCATGTATTGAGCTGGTAAAAAGGGCGCGCGACTACGGCCTGCCGGTGGCATTCAATTTCCGGATGGTCGACAGCCGGCAGCGGTCCTGGATGGACATCGATTATGTGGTAGGCACGCCGAAACCAGAATGGAACCTGAAAAACATTTTGCCGATAGTAAGGGAAGTCCCGGATGCCAAATACATGATCCTGAACTTTGCCAACAATGCAGCGCTGAATGATGAAGAAATGGGCCTCGTAAAGAAAAGCAATTTGCTGTTCGATACTTCGGGACGGGCCATTACCAATATGGCCGAATTTATTGGCCGCTACGGTAAAGATAAGTTTGCTTTTGGCACACATGCACCCATTTTAGATTACCTGACCGGACAATTGCGCATAGAATCTATGGGACCCTCTGAAACAGATGCACAGACCAAAGAGCTGTTAAGGTCGGGGAACGCAAAAAAGATGCTCGGAATATAAGGCTCTTTTTATCCAATTAATTTATAGCATTTAAGCAGATCAACAAGCTCAATGAAACACACAAATGACCGCCGCGATTTTATAAAAAAGATTTCTTTAACAGGTCTTGGCCTGGCGCTTACCAACGGCTTTACTAAAACGTATGCCGGCACAACCGGAAATACACTTGTTGACAGGAGGGCAACGATAGTTGGCCTGCCACAAAACCCTTCCGTACCTTTTGTGCCCCAGCGCGCTGCAAGCTGGTGGGTAACCATAGAAGACCTGCAATGGTCGCAAAAAAAGATCGTCGATAAAATAAAACGAAGAGCAGCCGCTTTTGCCGAGGCCGAAATAGATCTGGCCATCAATTACGGCTGTCATATCCGGTTCGACTTTTCAAATTATTTTGGGCAGCTGCACGGTTATATGGCCAATGTATGCGATGAACTCCATAAATACAACATCAAGTTTATGGACCACTACTCCTGTAACCATGTCGAAAGACCAAGAGGCGAGGAGGAGTTTAAAAAATTACACCGGGGGCAGCGCCATCATGTATTGTTGTTCCATGATCCCAAAGCCGCGGCATTTGCCCAGTATGAAGGCCATTTGTTTAATGATATCTGTGAGGTCGACATCCGTGATGGCAGCAGGGGCTATGCCCGGCAGTATCAGATGGAAACTTTTTGCCACAACAATCCTGGTTTTCTGGACATGCATGCCCGGTACCTGGAAAGGCTTTTCAAAGAAGTACCTATTGATGGCATTGAAGTGGATGACATGTGTGATTACTCTGGCTTAACAACTTGTGGTTGTAAATATTGCCGCGACCGCTTTAAAAAAGATTATGGGCATGAAATCCCTGCATTTGGCGAAAAAAGCTTTTGGGGAGACGTTAAGAAGCCGATGCTGCAATGGGGCAATTATGAAAACCCTGCATTCAGAGATTGGTTAAGGATGAAAACGGATGTGATTGTTGATCATGTAAAAATGGTGAAAAGGATTGCAGGTGATAAACCTTTAATGTCCTGTTGTTCCAGTACCGGCCCCATCGTGCTGAACGGCATCTCGCTCGATCTGGAAAAAATGGCCCCTTATCTCGACTTCTTTATGCTCGAAAATGTGGGTACCAATGTAAAGAGTGTCGATTGGACGCACATGGATGCGGAGGCCCTGAACCAAAAAGATATTGCCGATAAACGGGGTAATGCGCCTGCAATGGCTTTAAGTTATACCATTTACGAGAAAGGCGGATATTTTGGCTGGGCGTTAAGCCGCTTCTGGGGGGTGGCCAACTGGAGCAGTACCCACAACCAGCGCCTGGAAGAAGACCCTGCCGATGCCAAGGAAATGGAGGATGTAATCCGGCCCTCTAATTTATGGGAAGTTAAGCACAGCCCCATGAAAGCAAGGGAAGGTAAAGATCTGGTAGAGGTAAGAGTGGTAAACAATAAGCTGTGTAAAGACAATGGCTGGCGGGATGATGAAGGACAGGAGCATTGGACCCATGCCAAAACCTGGTCAAAAAAACTGCTCGAAAACAACATAGGTTACCGCTTTGTGCGATATGAAGAACTGGCCGATGCCCCGGCATTGAAAAAAGATCAGACTCCCCTGGTCCTGGACGGGGTAGGCTGTGTTTCTGATGCCCAGTTTAGCGCCATAAAAAATTATCTGGCTGCCGGAGGAAAAGCATGGCTGGCCCTTCCGTTTGGAACCCATGACGGAAAAGGTTTTAAACGGCCTGTTCCCCTGTCGGATGAACTGCGCAGCACAAAATATAAAAACCTTGTTTTTATCGATTCTATTACCAGATCCGATGTGCTCAGTAAACTCATTGCCCAGGGAAACCTGAAACCGGTTATCAGGCAAATTGCCGGTGATAAAGGCTGGGTGGCAAGGATACGGATCTACAAGAATAAACCGGTTATACATTTAATGAATACGGCACTTACTGGTATACCGCACCCCAGCATAAAAGACAACTCTGGTATCAGTATACTGGCCGATATCAGCTCTAAGATAGAAAACAACAAACTGCAGTACGAAATACATACAGAACGGATAAAATTAACAGACCTAAAGGTATCAAGCCCTGAACTGGCCGAAAATCAAAGAAATGTAGCTGTATTTAAAAGTAAAAAGGGGTATTCTACTTTCAATGTGGACTTAAATGGCATTAAGGTTTATGCAGAACTGATAAACGCCGTGTAGGTGAGCTTATTTTTTGTTATAAAAACTTACCTTACAAAGTGTTAATTGTAAAATAATATTACTTTTCATTTGTTTTATAAAAATATTACCTATATTAGGGTACGTAACCGTAACTATCTAAACCATTCATATTAACATTAAGATGTACCATTTGGCATGTAAAATTATTTCCTATGAAAATTATTAATTTTACTAAAAAACTATTTGCAGCGGTGCCTTTACTGTTCTTTTTTGCAGGGGCTGCACTTGCTATAGGTGTTCCGATAGCATCATCAGGCCCGGAGCTCCTGGTTTACCTTAATAGATCCGGTCAGAAAAAACCTGTCAGTACCAAGGCCGAATGGCAGATCAAGCGACAGCAAATCCTTGAGCGTATGCAGCAGGTAATGGGTAAATTGCCTGGACGTAAAGGTTTGCCTGCAATGGACATCCACATTACAGATAGTCTTAAAGAAGATGGTTTTACCCGTTATACAATTAATTTTACTGTTGCCGAAAACGAAATTTTACCTGCCGACCTGTACATTCCCCATCAAAGCGGGAAACCTAAACGGCTACCCGCTATGCTGGCGCTGCATGGAACCAGTGCATTAGGAAAAAGATCCATCGGCGGGGAAAGTCCGCTGGCCAACAGGGCTTATGCCAAAGAACTGGCCATGCGGGGTTATGTGGTAATTGCGCCCGACTATCCGAGTTTTGGCGACCTGAAAGACTATGATTTTGAAAAGGACAGGTATGAATCCGGTTCCATGAAAGCCATATTTAACCATATGCGCTGTGTTGACCTGCTGCAAGCCAGAAAAGACGTAGACCCCGAACGGATCGGGGTGATCGGGCATTCGCTCGGCGGGCACAACGCCATTTTTGCAGGTGCCTTTGATACCCGCATCAAAGTAGTGGTATCCAGCTGTGGCTGGACCCTTTTTGGCAATTATAACGCAGGCAACGAAGTAAGTCAAAAACATGGTGGCCGGTTAGGCCCCTGGGCACAAACGCGTTATATGCCCCTGGTAAGAGATAAATATCAGCTGGATGCAGCGCAGATGCCCTTTGATTTTGACGAAGCAATTGCAAGCCTGGCCCCAAGGCCTTTCTTCTCCAATTCGCCAAAAAGTGACGCCAATTTTGATGTAAAGGGTGTAAAAGAAGGAATTTTAAATGTAACTAAGGTATATAAATTTTTAAATGCTGATGATAAGCTCCAGGTAGATTACCCTGATGCAGGGCACGATTTCCCTCCGGAAGTCAGGCTAAACGCTTACGCATTTATTGACAAGGAACTAAACCATACAAGTATTCACAAAAAATTATTGTTTTAACCACTGGCGGCGCTGAAAAATAGGATAAGTTTCGTCCAAAACAATATAATTAAACAAGTAAATTAGGTTAGATATTTTTATTGGAGTAGATGGATAGGGGTCAGCAGTATAAATGGCTGGCCGGCCAGAGCTATTTAACTATCCGGATTTTTATACTATATTTCGGGTACGTACACTTATTAATAAAACTTAAAATTAAACCATATAACATGCTGAAAATTTACAACAAAACCAAACGACCATGGCGAATTCCCTGCTGGGGAATAGCCATGCTGATTTTCCTGACCTCCTTTATGCCGGGGCGGGTTTTATCACAAGATTTAAAATTAATCAAAGGTACAGTTACCGAAGCTTCAAACGGACAGCCACTTCCGGGTGTAAGTGTTAAGGTTAAGGGTACCACAAGGGCCGTATCTACCAACAATCAAGGCCAGTACAGTATTCAGGCAAGGAATACAGATGTGCTGGTGTTTTCTTTTGTGGGTTCAAAAATGCAGGAGATAGGTGTTGGATCAAAAACCACAGTTGATGTCAGATTGATTGATGATGCAACATCCCTGGATGAAACAGTTATTATCGGTTACGGCTCAGTTCAAAAGAAAGACCTGACAGGTTCCGTAGGTCAGGTAAACATTGCAGATTTGTCTAAAGCTCCGGTTGGTTCTTTTGCCGAAGCGCTTGCCGGACGTGTATCTGGTGTTCAGGTGACAGCCAATGATGGACAGCCAGGTGCAGGGATCAATATTTTTATAAGGGGAGTAGGTTCATTGACGCAAAGTTCTTCACCCTTATTTGTAATCGATGGATTCCCAATAGAAGATCTGGATCCAGCTACACTTAACCCGGAAGAAATTGAATCGATGACGGTGCTTAAAGATGCTTCTTCAACCTCTGTATACGGTTCAAGAGGTGCCAATGGGGTAATTCTTATTCAAACAAAACGAGGTAAAGTTGGTAAACCAGTTGTTACGCTCAACAGCTCACTTGGTTTCTCAGCAACACCAAAGCCTATGGAAGTAATGAGTCCGTATGAATTTGTTAAATACCAGGCCGAGCTCAATCCTACCAATGCAAATGTTACCGCATTTTTTGCTTATGACAAGGCATTGGGCAGACAAAAGACTTTAGAAGATTACAGAAATGTAGAAGGGATCAATTTTCAGGACTATATGTTGCGCACTGGTGCAGTGCAGATTCATAACCTTGCCGTAAGGGGGGGAAATGAACAAACCCAGTATTCGGTTTCCGGTTCCTACTACGATCAGAAAGGGGTTATGATCAATACAGGCATTAACCGTTACACCGGAAGCATTAAATTAGACCAGACCCTGAGCAACAAGTTCAAGGTTGGTATTTCCGGCACGTATAATGTGATTGAACAAAATGGTCAGGGCATCAGTAGCAGCGGGATATCGGCATCAAACCCAACTACGTTTATCCTGCCAAGAGCCTGGATGTATAGGCCTATATCTGCAGATCCTGGTGATGACCTCCTTAATGAAACTGCTGATGATGAAGCTGTTACTGCCTCTGATATCAGGATAAACCCGGTTATTGACCTCGAAAATCAACATCAGATTTTTAAAACAAATGTATTGAGGGCAGATGGTTATATTTCCTATCAGATTACCAAGGACCTGTCTATAAAAAGTACAGCAGGGCTTAGTCACGACCGAAGGCTTACCGAACAGTTTTATAACTCCAAAACTTCTCAGGGGAGGATCAGTTCAACAAACAGTACAAACCTTGTCAACGGTTTTGTAAGAAATAATTTCCTGAATAGTTTTTCTAATGAGAACACCCTTAACTACAAAAAAACCTTTAATAAGGTACATACTTTAACCGGCCTTGCCTTATTCTCAGTAAATAGTTTCAACTCATCTACCAACGCTTATGGCGGAAGGCAACTGCCTAACGAAAGTCTTGGCATGGATGGCCTGGATGAAGGTATCGTATTTAATCAAGACATAGGAAGCAGTAAGAACACCATGGTTTCCTATGCCGGAAGATTAGATTATAACTACAAATCAAAATACATCCTTACTGCCGCTTTCCGGGCAGACGGATCATCTAAGTTTGTTAGTCATTGGGGGTATTTCCCGGCGGCAGCGCTGGCCTGGAATATGCAAAATGAGGGTTTTTTCTCTAAATCACTTCCCTTTATCTCTACTTCTAAGCTTAGGCTAAGCTTTGGTAGCAATGGCAACAACCGGATCGGTGATTTTGCCAACTATGCAAGGTTAACACAAAGCCTGGATGGCTATTCTTTCAAAAATGGTACTCCCATTGGATCTGTATATGTTTCTGCAGTGGCAAATCCCGACCTTCAATGGGAAACAACCACCCAAATGGATTTAGGCTACGAGATTGGCTTTCTTAAAGATAACATTTCACTCGAATTCGACCTTTACCGGAAAACGGTTAGCGATCTGCTGCTCAATGCGGCGTTGCCACCAACATCTGGGTTTTCAACTGCTGTCAAAAATATTGGTAAGCTAAGAAATGAAGGAATGGAGTTCACCTTGCATACCAATAACATCACCACTAAATCCTTTACCTGGCAAAGTAGTTTAAACATTAGTTTTAACCGTAATAAAATTATGGAACTGACCAGGGGACAACAAAGTTTGCCAACTAATGCAGCCTATGTATCTCAGTTCGGGAAACCTTTGTACCTGGCAGAAATCGGAAAGCCAGCAGGTATGATGATCGGTTATATATGGGAAGGAAATTACCAGTATGCAGATTTTGATGAACCTTCTCCAGGGGTGTATATATTAAAACCATCTGTGCCAACCAACGGCGCAGTACGTAATACCATTCAGCCTGGCGACATTAAGTATAAAGATTTGAACGGCGATGGTGTGATGAATGATGCCGATGTTACATTTATCGGAAGAGGTCAGCCCATACATATCGGGGGCTTTTCCAATAATTTTACATACAAAGGATTTGGCCTTAATGTATTCTTCCAATGGTCTTACGGTAATGATATTTATAATGCCAACAGGTTGTTATTGGAAGGAAACAGTAATGGCTATGCGCTAATTAATCAGTTTGCAAGCTATGCCAACCGTTGGTCGCCTGAGAACCAGACCAATGAAAATTACCGTACCCGTGGTCAGGGACCGATAGGTTTTCATTCTTCAAGAGTTGTAGAAGACGGCTCATTTTTACGTCTTAAGACAGTAGCATTAAATTATAATATTCCTGCTAAGTATCTTAAAAGCTTATATTTAAGTAACTTAAGTCTGAATGTTGCTGCCCAGAACTTAATCACCTGGACCAAATATTCAGGAATGGATCCGGAAGTTTCAACACGTAACCCCATCCTGACACCTGGTTACGATTATTCTTCCTACCCAAAATCGCCCACCGTTGTTTTCGGACTAAAGGCAGCATTTTAAACCCATTAAATCAGATGTAATGAAAACAAAATATTATTTTCTCACTTTTATCTTCTTATTAAGCTTTGGGTCATGTAAGAAGTATTTGGAAACCAAACCAACGGACTTCCTTAATCCCGATGCCTATTATGAAACAGAGGCACAACTGGATTTTGCGCGTTCCAGCGTTTATCATATTGTAGGGGCATCACAGCTTTGGGGCTCCTGGGCAAATTATCTTTTAGGCTGGCAGGGTGATGAAGGGTATATGAACCGCTTTACCTTAACCACGGGTCCCTGGAATTATTTTTATTCCTCGGCTGATTCCTATAACGCGGGATACTGGAGTAATCTTTATAATGGCATCAACAGGGCAAATGTAGTTCTGGCCAACCTCGATAAAAACACAGCTATAAGCCAGGCAAAAAGAGATGTAATCCGTGGTGAAGTACTGTTTCTGAGGGGTTATTTTTATTTTCAGCTGGTGCAATATTACGGTGGTGTCCCTTTAAAAATAACCCCAACCTCTTCGGTTGTTGATGTAGATATACCAAGGGCCAGTATAAAAGACACTTATACGCAAATCCTGAAAGATATGGAAGCTGCCGAACCACTAGTTCCCGGCATCGCATCCTTAGGGTATGGTGGGGCAATCAGTAAATCAGCAGTGCGTGGTATGCTGGCACGGGTAAACCTGTACATGGCAGGTGAGCCACTTAAAGAACAAGCCAGGTATAGTGAGGCTAGTAAATGGGCAAAAATGGTTATTGATGATGCAGAATCTGCACATGCTTTAAATGCCAGCTACCCTCAGATATTCATTAACCTGTGTTCAGATAAATACGACATCAAAGAAAGTATTTGGGAAGCTGAATTCTGGGGCAATAGATTAGACCAATACACCGAGACCAGTAATATCGGCTATATCAACGGCCCGGCATCAACTGCAGCTACCATCAATGGTCTGGCAGATTCCTATATGAGCATCACCTCTAAACTATACGATGTATTTGAGCCTGGCGACAATAGAAAATGGTGGGACATTACCCATTTTACCTATACAGCTACAGGGAAAACCATGGTAGCCTTACCTGCAACCCAGGCGGCGAAAAATGTACTCAGGCCCGCAAAATGGAGAAGGGAATATGAAGTTGTAGCCAAGAATGGCGCAAACACACCCAATAACATAGCAATTTTACGATATACAGATGTATTGCTGATGTATGCAGAAGCTCAAAATGAAATTAACAATGGTCCAACACCAGAAGTCATAAATTATGTTAACCTTATCAGGAAAAGAGCTTGGTCTACCGGAGTTAAAACTATCACGGTAACTAATGGAGGATCTGGCTATACAACAGCTCCAACGGTAACTTTTTCGGCAGGTTCAGGCGCTACGGCTGCTGGTGTGGCTACCATTTCGGGTGGAGTAGTCACTGCAATTACCCTTAGCCGAGATATTACTGGTGTTACCTTTAATCAGGATGGTAAATATACTACGGCTCCAACCATCAGCATTTCAGGTGGTGGAGGTACAGGGGCTACAGCTTCGGCCACAATTTATCTTCCTGCAGATGCAGAACTGAAGCCAGCGCAAACGGCTTCAAAATCTGCTTTTCTGGCTGCTATCCAGGATGAACGCTTTCGCGAGTTTAATTATGAAGGTTTGAGGAAGGCTGACTTGCTGCGCTGGGGGATATTTTTACAGGTTAATCAGGATATGGGCAACTTATTGAACAATGAGATCCCTGGCAATGCCGCAGTAAAGTATTTTACAAACGTAAGTGCTAAGGACCTGTTTATGCCAATACCTACAAGTGAAACAACCACTAACCTGGCGATCACCCAAAATCCAGGCTGGAATTAACAATTTTAAACGAAGAAGATGAAATTTAGCTATTATAATATGTTACTGGGTGTGCTTTTGCTGGCGGCCTGTAATAAAGAATTAAAATTAGAAAAAGCCCCTGATTTTGATGTAACTACTGCATCCACAACCTATAAAGCAGGGCAAGAGATCACTTTTAATATAAAAGGTGGAACTGCACACATTATTTCCTTTTATTCCGGAGAAACATTGAAAGATTATGCTTTTAAAGATGGTCGTGTTATAGATGTAAAGGGTGCAGGGGCTACACTGGAATTCCAAAACAGTGTGCAGGTTGGCACACAGGCAGGGCAACTGTCTTTTCTATATTCGACCGATTTTAATGGTGATTATTCCAGTCTGGCCAAAGTTAAAGCCGCAACCTGGACAGATATTACCGCCAGGTTTGCTCCATTGGCTACAAGTGCCACTTTTGTGCCCGCAACTATAAGTCCGAAAGACATTTCTGATCTGATAACTCCTGGTAAACCCATTTATTTCGCGTTTAAATATGTGACAAAACCACAGGCAACAAATGGCCTTGCGCGCCAGTGGTTCATACAGACTTTTGCGGTAAAAAGTAAATCAAAATTAAATGGTACGGCCCTTACTATTACTGATCAGGTCAGTTCGGGATTCAGGATAGTGGATGAGAATGCTGTAAACGCGCCTGCACGCTCAAGTGTTACAGCTACAAGGGTAACACTTTATGGCAATGAATATTTGACTGCAGATCTTCCAAGATTCAATCCGAATGATCCAATGTACGATCCTACAAATCCAATTTATAACCCAAGAGACCCCGCTTATCAGCCAACTGCGAAATTTCCTACTTACGTGCCGTTTAATCCAACAAGTCCATACAATGATCCAACCAGTGAACATTGGGCTGTAAGCAGGGCCATCTCCGCAGAGCAAGTTGATCTTGGCCCGGATTTGTCCACTTCTATAAAAGGCATATCCAACCCAAGCCTGGATGTACATAGATATACCTATGCCACTCCGGGAACTTATAAAGCTGTATTTGTGGCTTCGAACAATACCATAGATGATACTAAAACGGTAATTAAAGAAATTACATTAACCATTACACCTTAAATAAGTTTATTCCATAGGGCTGTCCGAAAAGGTCGGACAGCCCTATGTTTATTCATGTACCAGAGTATCACGTTACTGCCACCAATCCTAAATACTCACTGGTAGCCGCGATTTTTCTGCTTTCCGAGTAAAAGCTGATATAGCAATGCACCTCGTGCCCTTTAAAGTCGGCAGGAAGAACTAACCTGGCCGCTTTTTCACTTCTTAGCGCAGCATTTTCCAGTTTGCAAAACTGTTGAGTCACCGGGTCGTAAACGACTACCGTTACCTGGTCGGCAGCAGAACGCATGGGCGTAAAATTTCCATTTTCCCAGCTAAAGTCTATCGCATTACTGGTTGTCGACACTGCATTTGGCAGCCATGAACCCAACAACTCCCCTTTGCTGAACAACAATTGATCAAAAGCGATGCTTTGATCAGGATAAACACCTGCAATGGCATTTTTCATGTTGTAAGACAGCGCATCATTCATTGGGGTGTACTTTTCTATGTTTTGAAAACAGCGCGTTATGATGTCGTCCAGTCCCAGTAAAAAGCCCCTGAAAAGGGCCATCTTATTTTGCTGTGCCAGCTGAGCTGTGGTTGCAGGTTTGTTACTCGTTTCAGGTAGGCCGCGCATATAATCTATCCCGCGCCAGCTTGCGCCTACTACGGCACCCACCTTCCCTGAAAATCCGCCAAGGATTCCCTTTTTTATTCTTCCCATGTTTTTATAAATTAAGTTTTAGTATGTTAGTTACCAGCAATATATAAATATTTTTTTTATCTTTAAAATTTACCTTGCCTACTACGGATAAGATTAAGAACCAGGTCTTCCTGATAGCAAGTCCTCACATCGTCCACACATTCTACACACTTTCTTCACAAAAAGGTACCTGTTTGTGGGTTTGGTGTGAAGGATAGGTGAACCAGGTGTGAAGAATGACTTTCTTTGTGAAGAACCAGGCCTTTCCAGGATCTTTACGGCTACCAAAGCGCAAAAAATTATTTATTTAAAGAATAAATAGGTGATCTGATTTAAAAATTATACATTAGTGCTGTTAACGTGTACGTACCCTTAACTATGATATCAGGGTTATTACCTTAAATTACCTGCTTGAAATGGTTATAATTTAGCTTATTTTAAGCCCTAAAAACAGCAGGTGTTTAACTTATAAAATAAATGAATGGACAATAAAGTAATAGGTTTTGGAATTGTGGGCACAGGTGCCATTGCTGGTATCCATGCCCAGGCCATTGCTGCCCTTAAAAATGCAAAGCTTTTGGGCGCTTACAGCTTAACAAAAGCTAAAGTAGATGAATTTGCTACCCAGTACAATTGCAGGGCTTACGATTCGCTGGATGAGTTGCTCAAAACAGAAGGACTGGATATCGTATGTATCTGTACCCCTTCTGGTGCACACCTGGAGCCTGCCCTTAAAGCCATAGCAGCAGGCAAGCATTGCCTGATCGAAAAACCGATTGAGGTTACCCTCGAAAAAACCGACCAGATCATTGCCGCAGCGAAGCGTAAAAATGTACAGGTGGCCGTTGTGTTCCCTACCCGTTTTTATCCGGCGAGCCAGCATTTGAAAAAAGCCATCGACAGCGGCAGGTTTGATCAACTGGCCCTGGCCAGTTCTTATGTAAAGTGGAGCCGTACCCATGAATACTACAGTTCAAACCCATGGCGTGGTACCTGGAAACTGGATGGAGGGGGTGCTTTAATGAACCAGGCCATTCATTCCGTGGATATGCTGCAATGGTGCATGGGCCCGGTCCAATCGGTAATGGCCATGTCGGGCAATGTAAAACATAAAAATATTGAAGTAGAAGACACCCTGGTTGCTGTACTGAAATTTGCGAATGGGGCTATGGGCACCATAGAATGTTCAACGGCTGTTTACCCGGGGGCTTATAAGAAACTTGAAATCATGGGCAGCGCTGGTACGGTAGTGATGGAGGACAACGACATTAGCCAGTGGCAGTTTGAACAGCAAACCGAACAGGATACAAAAATCAGCGAAGGGCCTTCCGAGCACCTTTCAAAAGGTGGTGTTGCCGATCCGAAAGCCATCAGCTATTCGGGGCACCAGAAACAAATGGAGAACATGATCGAGGCCATTTACAACAATGGCCAACTGCTAATAGATGCTGAAGAAGGACGTAAATCAGTAGAGATTGTACTGGCCATTTATAAAAGTGCCCAGACAGGACAGCTGGTAAAGCTGCCATTATAAAAACTGCCGATAACCAATTATACAACCTAAACTAACACGTTAATGGAAAAAATAGATTATATCGTACTGGCCGGTTATTTTTTAGTCCTCGTTTTAATGGGGATATGGGGATATACCAAAATCAAATCCTCGGCCGATTTTTATACTGCCGGTGGTAAGTTGCCCTGGTGGCTTTCGGGTATTTCGCACCATGTTTCCGGCTATAGCGGTGCGGTATTCGTGGCCTATGCAGCCATAGCCTATAACTATGGTTTTACACTATACATGTGGTGGGCCCTCAGTATAGCCATTGCCATGGTGGGTACAGTATTTTTTATTGCACCAAGGTGGGCCAGGTTAAGGTCTAAAGCAGGTATACAATCGCCTACTGAATACCTGGCTACCCGTTACAACCTCAGTACCCAGCAGGTGATGGCCTGGAGTGGGGTAATCATTAAAATATTTGATGTAGGTGCAAAATGGGCGGCTATTGGCATTCTGTTAAACGCTTTTACGGGTCTGCCCATAGCTACGGGCATTTTAACAGCTGGTGTGGTCAGTATGGTATACATTACCATGGGTGGCCTTTGGGCCGATGTGGTGAACGATCTGGCTTCCTTTCTGATCCAGTTTACAGCAGGTATCATTATGATGGTGATGGTGCTGATCCAGCTGGGCGATGGTTTAAATGGTATATTTACGATGTGGGACCGCTTACCGGCGGCACATGGCCAGCTGTACAATGGCCCCTATACACCGGCTTTTGCCATTTCTTTTACGGTCATCTGCTTTTTTAGTTTCAGCGGGGGTACCTGGCACCTGGCCACCCGGTTTATCTCATCGCCATCTGGTACTGAAGCCCGTAAGGCGGCAACGCTTTCCATGCTGATGTACCTGATATGGCCATTGATCCTGTTCTTTCCCATGTTTGCCGCACCAATCTTTATAAAAGACCTGGCCGACCCCACACAATCTTATGCCATGATGGCCATAAAATTCCTGCCCCATGGTTTGGTAGGTCTGTTGCTGGCCTCTATGTTTGGCAATACCCTGGCCATGACAGCAGCGGATGCCAATACCATTTCGGCAGTAATTACCCGCGATATTATGCCGGTGCTGTATAGAAAGATGAGCACCTTCAATCAGAAAAAAATGTTGGTTATTGCAAGGGTAACCACTTTTCTTTTCATCCTGACCACACTGATCATTGCCTTTCAGTCCAAATCTTTTGGTGGGGTGTTCGGACTGATCATTACCTGGTTCTCGGCTTTGGTTGGCCCTACTGCTATACCAATGATACTTGGGCTGTTGCCTGCATTTAAACATAGCGACAGCAGGGCAGCATTACTTTCTATTTTTGGGGGACTGATCACTTTTGCTGTAATGAAATCGTTTATGACGGTAAGCTTAACGGCAGAGCTGGCCTCGCCTATTGTTACCTCTATGATTATTTATATCGGCTGCGGCCTGTTTTTAAGGAGCAAAGTGAAACCGGAAGTTGAAGCCCTGCTGGCTTCACTGAAAGAGGATTAAACAAAAGGCTGTCCGAAAAGTGTGTTCGGACAGCCTTTTTATATGGGTATGGATTTACAGTTTGTAACTGAACAAATGAGAACCGCTGACAAAGAAAATCCGGCCATTGGCATAATCACCGCCAGCTTTGATGTTTGATGGGGAAGTAGCAATCAGTTTTAGGTTATAATTGTCGGGATTGATCTGTACAATTGCCCCATCGTTGAAAAGCAGGTATATTTCACCTTTAGGTCCTTCAACAAATATCCTCGGGCTTTGCTCTGCGGTTGTACGGCCATATTTAGGCAGCAGATCTTCTTCATGGATAACCTGTTTTTTCGCCGGGTCGAATACAAAAAACACCTTTTTATCTTTAATGCCGTAAACCATCCCATTGGGCATTAAGCGCATGTCGCTGTATTCCTGTGCCTGAGGGAACAGGGCCTTTTGCCATTCTATCTTTTTGCTGCCCATGTCCATGATGTACACTACGGCTTCTGTAGCCTTCTTTTCGCCACCAGAACCTGGCGTTGTAGTGGTGCCACCGAGTATTTTGCCATTTTTAAGGGGCACAATGCTCATGGTCGACTGGTCCTGCACCACTTCTTTATCGGTAAGCAATATCTGTTGCTTGGTCTTATCGTCCCAAAACAACAGGCCGCCGCCTGTAGCACCATATTCCGGACTGCCGCTCATGATCATTGTTTTTCCATCGGGATGGGCCACCAGCCGGAATGGCCTGATGACAGTAGGTGATGCTACGGAGAGATACTGGGGGTTGGAAACAGTACCTTTTTTTGGCCAGCCTTTCCAGGGTTGAAAGGGGTTCCAGTCTATCAGGTAGCCCCCGTTATATACCGCGAAAAACACTTTGTTGTTCTGGTTTGCCAGGGCATTAAACTGCCCCAGGGCAGGGCGGTTTACCCAATTGTCGTTTTTCAAATCGTAATTAAAAAAGCGCATCGGAAAAGCTGTACCACCTACTATAGTCCCATCTGGTGCAGTACCCACGCCCATTACAATCGCGCCATCGCTGGAATAATTAAAGGTCACAGTGTTTTTTTTCCTGGTTCCCGGGTTTTCGGTAACCAGCACCCTGTTTACCAGGTCCAGGCTTTTCAGCAGGCTGCCATCCGGAAATTTATCATGAACAAGTACTTGTGAACCTGTAATAACAGGTTTTGGTTTCCGTGTCCGGTATTGCCCCACCTTGTTCGCTTTGCCTTTGTACAGTTCATACCAGGGGCCGTCTCCGCTGCTCAGGCTTTGTCCATAAACTTTTCCGTTTAAATCCCTGGATACAGACGCTATGCCTAATTTTCTTTCTGCCGGGGGGAGTATGCTTGTAATTTCGGCAGATACGGGATTAAAAGCAAAAATCTGGCTGGCGGCATTGCCTAGCCCAAAATAGATCCAGCCGCTGTCATCTGCTGTGATCGACCTCGGGTATTGTGCCCATTTTTCTTTGTTTACAGATTTATAATCTTTAAACTCACGGGTTCTGGGATCAAAAGAAACCAGGCCGCTGCTGGGATAAGTTGCTGCCCAGATCCTGCCGTCATCATCGGCGGTCATGGACATTGCCATTTGTGGCGTGGCCTTGCTCACAAAGGTAAATTTCCTTAATACGGGATCAAATTCTACAAAGTGGGAGCCATAAAGGCTATAGAGTTTGTTACCTTCAGACAAGATGGAGGAAAATGGTGTATCCCCCTTGGTGTCAAAAGGGACCGGGAATTCTTCACTTTTGCCGGTCAGCGCATCAATCATCAATAAGGCATAGCCACCACGGTGGTCAAAAAGCCAGACCAGGACAATGTTGCGGCCCTGGCCATCTACGGTTGCGACCACGCCACGGTGATTGCTGATGGGCGAGGCAACACCATGATCGTAAAAACCGCCGCCCAGGTCTTTGGTCTTGCTTTCAACGGTAAAACCACTCTGATCGGGAAGCGGGCTTACCTGGACATTTTTTTGTGCATGGGCAATGGGGATCAGGGCCATGTAAAGGGTAAAAAACAGGATTGCTTGTTTCATTTTAGTATGTGTTATGGTTACGTACACGTAAATATAAATATCCTGATTATTAAAGCAGTATAAAATCTGTAAATCGCGTAAATTATTTGATATATATATTTTTTTGTTTCAAAAGAATTCCTACCTTAGATATAAATCGGGTACGTACACTAAAATAACATCATTTATACTTCATACCCGATAAAAGAAATTCCATCATAAGAACCATTACAGAGGAGGGAGTTTCATTATAAATGACCAAAACTATATCCAAATGAAAAAATCTGATTTTTCGAGGAGACATTTCATCACTGCTGTTACCACCACTTCACTGGCAGCGGCGTTTTCCAATGTTATTCCCGCGTTCGGGCAGTCTATAGCAAAAGACTATGGTAAACTGGCCATTCTGGGCGGTACACCGGTAAGGACCAAAGGATGGATCAACTGGCCGGCTGTTCTGGCCGATGAAAAAGTGATCGCTTCTATTGTAAATACCACCAAGAGTGGCAAATGGAGCCGTATCCAAAATGCTGCAAATGGTACTGTAGCCACGTTCGAAAAAGAATTTGCGGCTTTACTGGGCGTTGGTTTTTGTGTAGGTACTGGTTCGGGCACGCAGGCACTGAGTACTTGTGTAGAGGCTCTGGGTATCGGCCCCGGCGATGAAGTCATCACTTCGCCCTATACCGATTTTGGCACGATATCTTCCATTATAGGCAGTCGTGCCCTGCCGGTGATGGCCGATCTGGACCGGGCATCTTATCAGCTTGATCCTGATGATGTGGAAAAAAAGATCAATAAAAATACCAAAGCCATTATGCCGGTGCACATGATGGGCATGCCTGCCGACATGCAGCGCATTATGGCCATTGCCAAAAAACACAATTTATATGTCATAGAGGATGCCTGTCAGGCTAACTTTGCACAATATCAGGGTAAGCAGGTGGGCACCATTGGCGATCTGGGCTGTTTCAGTTTTCAGGCCAGTAAACAGATTTCCTGTGGTGAAGGCGGTGCGGTGATCGGGAATGATGCCGCGCTGATGGACAAAGTATTTACGGTACAGAACCATGGCACCGACCGTAAGGGTAAAAATGTGACCATTGGCCCTAAATACCGCATGAACGAATTGGAGGGCGCCATTTTAATGGGCCAGCTATCGGGTGCCAAAGAGCGGTTTGTCCGCAGAAACGAAAATGCAGCCTATTTAAGCGCTAAGCTCAAAGGCTTCCCGGGGCTTATACCCCAAAAACAATATACGGGTACGCAAAGCAGTGGTTATTACCTGTATGCCATGAGTTATCAGAAAGAACATTTTAACAATGCCGACCGTAGCAAATTTCTGAAAGCGATAGCAGCCGAGGGCGTTGCACTGAGCCCTTATATTAAAGGCCTGCATACCGAGCCCTGGGTAGACCATATTTTAAGCTTAAAGGAATATAAAACGATGTATACGCCGCAAAGGCTTGTACAATACCGCGAGCAGGCCTTAAACCTGCCGAAATGCGATCTGGTTGGACAGGAAATGGTAGTATTGGGGGGCTCAGCGCAGTTGCTGGGCACTAAAGCGGATATGGATGATGTAATTAATGCGATTATGAAGGTTTATGAAAATAGAGACAAGCTGAATGCAATTGAATAACTATACTATACACTAACACAACACACACATGAACCTGAGTATTAAATGTTTTAGACTATTGTTTTGCCTGGCTGCGTTATGCTGCCTTGTGAACAATGCAAATGCCGTTCCTATTGATTCCTTAAAGCATGTACAGGCTGGTCAGCTAAGCTTGAGCACCTTTGATGTAGATGCTACGCCTCCGGTGGGCAGCGACCTGGCCTACGACCCCATGATCAATTCCTGGGACATGAGCCTGCGTGCCAAGGGCTTTGTACTGATGGGTTCGGGCAAACCAATTGTGGTATGCTCGGTAGACTGGATTGGGATTTCCAATGATAGCCAGGATGAATTTAAAGCTGCCATAGCCAGCGCTGCAGGTACGACCACAAACCGGGTAGCGGTACATGCCCTTCATATACACGATGCTCCGGCATGTGATTTTGGTGCAGAGCGGATTTTGCTGGCAGCAGGGCTGAAGCCAATCAGCTTTGAAGGCAGTTTTGCACGTGAAGTGATCAGGCGTTTGGCTGTTGCTGTACACAACTCAATAAAAAAGGCCCAGCCTGTTACCCATCTGGGACTGGGAAAGGCAATAGTTTATAAAGTTTCTTCAAACCGCCGTATTATTGGGGCTGATGGTAAGGTAAAGGCCAGCCGTACTTCTGCTACCAAAGATTCGGCCATGAGGGCAGAACCCGAAGGTCTGATCGATCCGGAATTGTCGCTCATCAGTTTCTGGAACAAAGATAAACCGGTAGCCGTACTGAGCTATTACGCCACCCACCCTCAAAGTTATTACCGTACCGGGGTGCCAAACCCCGATTTCCCGGGCTTAGCCAGGTTTATGAGGCAGCTGGCTGTGCCGGATGCCCTGCACATCCATTTTAATGGTGCCGGAGGAAACATTACTGCGGGAAAATACAACGACGGGGCACACATCAACAGGCTGATCCTGGCAGAAAGACTTGCCGATGGAATGAAACGCGCCTGGGAGGCCACTAAAAAAGAGCCCATTGACGCTGCTGGGGTAGAATGGACAATTGAGCCCATCAAAATCCCTTTAAAAAAGGACGTGGTAACGATGGAACAGAAAATGTATACAGAAACCCCGGTTTTCCTATCCAACAATATGTCTAAACTCGTATTACTGCGCAGGGAAGAAGCGGGTAAAAAGATTGATATAACCTGTCTTAAACTGGGTAATGCACGAATCCTGCACCTTCCAGGTGAACCATTTGTAGAATATCAGCTGGCGGCCAAAGCCTATCGTAAAGATCTTTTTGTAGCGCTGGCCGGTTATGGGGATTATGCCCCGGGTTATATCTGTAATGAAGAAGGTTACCGCCAGGGCGGCTATGAGGCCGGACAGGCCTCGGCAGCAAACCCTGACATAGAAAAAGTACTGATGACAGCCATTCACAAGCTGTTAAAAAATAAACAAACCAAATGACAATGCTGATGAAACCTAACACAAACAACCAAAACAATGAAACCAGAAGGAAATTTATCAAGTCGACCGGTATTTTTGCTGCTGGTTTAGCTTTAGTTCCCTCATTTTCCATGGCATCCGCTAAGGATAAAGGCGTATGGAGTTTTCTAACCGGAAAGCAGGACGATAAACTGGCTGTTCTTGGCGGTAAGCCGCTCCGTACCAAAGCCTGGCAAAAATGGCCCATCTGGAATCCGGAAACCGATGAAAAGCGCGTTGTTGATACCATCAGGAGCGGCGTTTGGTCGCGCGCCGGGGTAGCCAATGAATTTGAAGCGGCATGGGCCAAAGCGCTGGATGTTAAACGCAGTTTAACTGTAGCTAATGGTACAAATGCGCTAATTGTTGCACTTCACCAGATGAATATTGGTGCAGGAGATGAGGTATTGGTACCACCCTATACTTTTATTGCTACGGTTTCTGCGGTACTGCTAAACGGTGCCATCCCTGTTTTTGTGGATGTGGACCTCGAAACTTTCCAGATGGACCCGGATAAGATAGAAGCAAAAATTACTCCGCGTACCAAAGCGATACTACCTGTACACATTTTAGGCTTGCCATGTGATATGGACCGAATTATGGCGATTGCCAAAAAACACAATCTTTTGGTACTTGAAGATGCCTGCCAGGCGCACTTGGCAGAGTACGATCATAAAAAAGTAGGCACCATAGGCCATGCCGGTTGCTTTAGTTTCCAAAACTCTAAAAACCTGCCCATTGGCGAGGGAGGCGCAATTGTGAGCAACGACGAAAAATTTATCGACAAATGTTTTTCTTATACCAATTATGGCTATCCATATGGAACAGCTGTAGGTACAGTAAGCGGCGGGAGCGCTATGCTGGGTACTAAAGTCCGAACTTCTGAATACGCGTCGGCCATCGGGCTGTCGCTACTGAAATACCTGGACGCACAAACCACCACCAGGAATGAAAATGCAGCTTACCTGAAAGCACAGATTGCCAAAACCCCGGGTATTGTACCTTATAAACTATATGATAAAGTGACCAGGGCAGCTTATCACCTTTTTCCTTTCAGGTTCCAGAAACAGAACTTTAAAGGCCTGTCGAGAGATAAATTTTTGAAAGCGTTAAGGGCAGAGGGCATCCCATGCTCCAGCGGATATACCCCTTTACTGGAAATGAACTTTATAAAAGATGCTTTTGAATCGAAGAATTTTAAACGCATGTATACAAAAGGAGAGTTGGATTACAACAAATACCTGAAAAATAACAAATGCCCGAATAATGACATCCTGTGTCATGAAGAGGCTGTATGGTTTTCGCAGAGTATGCTTTTAGGCAGCAAATCTGATATGGATGACATTGCTGCAGCGATTGCAAAAATTTACAAAAATGCGGATGAACTTAACAAAATGGGCTAAACGATGAAGAGACCAATTTTATTTTCAACGCTTTGCTGTGTTGTTTTTTTAAGTACTTCAGTATACGCACAAAAAACTGCTCTTGCTGAAGCGGCCGACTGGAAAGCTGGCGTTGCCAGGGTTGTAATTACCCCAAAGCAGCCCATGGCAATGGCCGGCTTTGCCAGCCGTAACCATCCTTCTGAGGGTACCCTGCACGACTTATGGGCCAAAGCACTTGCCCTGGAAGATGCCAATGGCAAAAAGGCCTTACTGATTACCACCGACCTTTTAGGTTTTCCAAAAGATGTGTCTAACCACATCAGGGACAGGATTAAAAGCAAATTTGGTTTAGACCGCGACCAGGTATTGCTGAACAGCTCACATACCCATTCGGGTCCGGTTTTACAGGATGCGCTGACAGACATTTACCTGCTGGATGCTGTACAACTGGAAAAGATCAAGCAATATTCACTTGCACTGGAAGACCAGATTGTTAAACTTGCCGGTGAGGCCCTGGGTAAAATGGAGCCTGCTGCACTTTATGCACAAAATGGGGTAACCAGATTTGAGGTTAACCGTCGCAACAACCCTGTAGCTACTTTAACCAAGGTTGCAGAATTGAAGGGGCCAAGTGATTGGGCAGTTCCGGTAATCAAAGTAGTGAATAAAAAAGGAGAGCTGAAAGCCATTGCTTTTGGTTATGCTTGTCACAATACCGTTTTGGAACGCTATGAATGGTCTGGCGATTATGCCGGTTTTGCCCAGATAGAGGTTGAAAAATACCATCCGGGAACTACGGCCATGTTTTTTCAGGGTGCTGGTGCAGATCAGAACCCCCTGCCTCGCGGTACTGTACCTCTGGCCAAACAATATGGCCGGGAACTGGCAGCTGCGGTTGACCGTGTAATTGAAGAGGACATGCGGAAATTACCTGCTACCCTGTCTACCGCCTATTCGGAAATAAATTTGCCATTGGGTGCTGTTCCAAATAAAGAAGAGTTGACCCAAATTGCTAAAACAACGCCGGTAGCTTATCAGAAACGCTGGGCCGAACGTATGATCGGTAAGATAGATAAAGGAGAGCAACTGATCCGCTCGTACCCATATCCTGTACAGGTGTGGTCAATTGGGGGTCAGGCCCTTGTAGCCTTAGGGGGCGAACTCACTGTAGAATATTCCATTATCACTAAGCAGATGTTTGGCCAGGACGCCTTTGTTTTGGGCTATAGCAATGATGTGATGACCTATATTCCTTCCTGTTCCATTTTACAGGAAGGCGGCTATGAAGGTGATGCTGCCAGAATGGTATATGGTATGCCCGCAAAATGGGATGTAACAGTTGAAACCAGGATTTTAAACGAAGTGATTTTGCAGGCCGAAAAAGCTGGCGTGCCAAAAATTGTCAGATAATGAATTATGGATTTTAAAAAATCAAAAACGAAACCATCCGCATCCCTGTCCCGGCGCAAGTTTATTGCCGGGACAGGCCTGCTGCTGGCCGGAACTGCCTTAAAACTACAGGCGAACCCGCTCTCTACGCGCTCTACGCACTCTCCGCTCGATTCACTTTTTGCTGAGCCGATTATTGACATCCACCAGCATACCGATTACATGGGGCGTACTACCGAACAGCTGATTGCGCACCAGCGGGCCATGGGGATTACCAAAACCATTCTTTTGCCTTCAGGCCGTCCGGTTAATTCGGCCAGTACACACTTTGGCGTAGGCAACGGCTTGCAGGCCAAAGCTACCGGAAACACCATTTGCTACGGACTGGCAAAAAAATATCCTAAAGAATTTTTGTTTGGTGCCAATGAGGTGCCCGACCTGCCGGATGCCCTTCAAGAAATTGAAAAATATTTAAAGCTGGGTGCTTCTGTTATAGGGGAGTCTAAATTTGGGGTAGAGTGTGATTCGCCGGAGATGCAGAAGATCTATGAGCTGGCACAGGCCTATAATGTTCCGGTGCTGATGCACTGGCAGTATGAAATGTACAACTATGGCCTGGAGCGCTTTTATAAAATGCTGGAAAAATATCCTAAGGTGAACTTCATCGGGCACTCCCAAACCTGGTGGGCTAATATTGACAAGAACCACCTGGACCAGAAGGTGCTTTATCCGAAAACAAAGGTGACCCCCGGCGGATTGACAGACCAGCTGCTGAGCAATTACGACAATATTTACGGCGACTTGTCAGCAGGTTCAGGACTAGGTTCCATGACCAGGGATGAGGACCATGCGCGTGCCTTTATAGAAAAACATCAGGACAGGTTGCTTTTTGGCAGCGACTGCACCGATATAACCGGGCATATAGACAACTGTTTCGGGGCAAAAATAATTGCCGAGGTAAGGAAATTATCGCCCACAAAAAAAATAGAAAGAAAGATCTTATACCACAATGCAAAAAAACTGTTCCGCCTGTAATGCCGCCATTACAGAGGAACACAATAAAACAGATTTAAAATGAGCAATACCTTAATAGCAAAGCGATACTACTCCGGGTTTGAACTGGCCCACGATACTTACAATGCAATATCGGCCGCCAGTGATGGCAGGGTTTATTATGTGCTTTCATCAGAATCTTACGATATCGGCGGAAAAATTTATGTTTACGATCCTGAAACAGATACGACGGCATTACTGGCCGACCTGACCGAGATCTCCGGTGAAAAGGACAGTAAGGCTATTCCCCAGGGCAAAAGCCATGTACGCTTTTATGAAAGTAATGGCAAACTGTATTTTGTGACCCATGTAGGCGTTTATGATATGATAGATGATATGGAACGCCTGCATGTAAAAGCACCTGAGGGTTATGCGCTGTATCCGGGCGGACATATCCTGTCGTACGACCTGGCTGAGGGTAAATTTGAAGACCTGGCCATTGCGCCGGAAGGCGAAGGGCTGCTTACCATGGCTATCGATAAAGAAAGGGGCCATATTTATGCACTGACCTGGCCATTGGGCTATCTGGTCCATTATGATATGAATTCCGGCAAATTGCGGAATATCGGTTTACCCTGCGGCCGTGGCGAAGCGGGGGAAGTGGGTAAAGATTACCGGGTGATCTGCCGTTCGATGTTTGTAGACCCTGCCGATGGTACCTTATATTTTTCTACGGCCGAAGGCGATATCCTTACCTTTAAACCTGAAGAGACTACTTTTTCAAAGCTGGAAGATATTGACCTTAAACTGGACTATTTTGGCAGTTATGATGCTACCAGGCCAGGAAGCATGGGCTATAACTGGCGCAAAATATTCTGGCATGCTGCAGAAAAAGTTGCTTATGGTGTACATGGCAATTCGGGTTACCTGTTTCGTTTTGACCCCAGAAAACGAAGCATTGAAATTGTAGACCGCATTGCTTCAGCACCCTCTCAAAAGAGCGGTATGTTCGACCAGTTCAGCTATGGTTACCTGGGCTTTCAGCTTGGGCCGGATGATAAAACCATTTATTACCTTACGGGAGGGCCAATTTACATTGATGGCAAGCGTCTTAAAGGGAAAGATGCCATTGCCAAAGGTGCAGCCAAGGGATTAGAGAACCTGCACCTGGTTACTTATAATCTTTCCAACAGAAAATATACAGACCATGGACCCATTTTTTATGAAGACGGTTCCAGGCCAACCTATGTAAATTCAGTTACCATTGATGCAGCAGGGAATGTGTACACCCTAGCCCGGTTTATGCACAATGGAAATGAAATACAGGACCTGATCAAAATTCCGAATCCTTTTTTAAACACACATAAAACAGTAAATGCTTAAAATATGAAAGCTCTGAACCTTAAAAGAAACCTGATATGGATTGCTATGGTGGCAGTTGTATTTGCCTCCTGTTCAAAAAAGAAAAAGTATGAAGAGTCCCGAACGGCCGAGGAATCTATCAGTACTTTTGATATGCTGAATGGTTTTAAAGCCGAAGTATATGCTACCGAACCGAATGTCACCGATCCTGTTGAGCTCACGTTTGATGAGGAGGGCAATGCTTATGTCATTGAGATGGGTGATTATCCGTATAAGGCGGTAAAAGGACAGGGTAAGGGCCAGATCCGTAAGCTGATCGATAAGGACCACGATGGAAAAATAGATACCTCTGTTATTTTTGCCAGCAAACTTGAAAGTGGCACCAGTATATTGCCATGGGAAGGCGGCTTGCTCGTCACCGCTGCACCCAATATTTTCTTCATGAAAGATACCACTGGCGACGGTAAGGCTGACATTAAAGAAGTGCTGTTTGCCGGCTTCTTTGAAGACAATTCTGAAGCTCAGATTACGAGTTTGAGGTATGGTATCGACAACTGGATCTATGCCAATAATGGCGGGATGGCCGGTGAAATTACTTTTAGCCGTAAACCAAATGCCCCTGCCTTACAGATCAAAGGGGGCGACTTCCGGTTCCGACTGGATAAAGGCCTGTTTGAAGTAGAGTCTGGTGCCGGTCAGTATGGCTTGGATATGGACGATCTTGGACACCGGTTTTATACCAATAATTCCAGGCACATTTCCAATTCGCCCATTGCCGGCAGGTACCTGAAACGCCACGATCATATGAACTTTAAGTCTGTAGTGAACATTTATGCTGCTGAACCGATCATGTACCAGGCTACCCCTGCACCATGGTGGCGTGCAGAACGTACAAAAGCACGCAATGCGAATTTTGAAAAAGAAAAACTGGATAGAAAGGAATATGCTGAAGGACGTTTTACTGCAGCTTCCGGCGGAACGATTTATGCCGGCGATGCCTATCCGAAAGAATTTTATGGCAGTAGTTTTATTGGCGATGTAGCCGGAAGCCTGGTGCACCGCGATATTATTGAAATTGGCAACGACGGGCCTTTTTTTAATGCAAAACGCAGCGCAAAAGAAGAGAAACGTGAATTCATAGCTTCAACAGATCCATGGTTCAGGCCTTGTAACTTTACCCTGGGCTATGATGGTAACCTGTATATGGTGGATATGTACCGTCAGCACATCGAAACACCAGTATCTATTCCTGATTCCCTGAAAATGGATATGGACTTTATGCGTGGCAATAATTTTGGCCGCATTTACCGTATTGTTTCTACTGAAGCAAAAGCACAGAAATCATTGCCACCGCACATGCGGAACCAATTTGGTCAGGAACTGGTGGCTTACCTGGGTCATCCAAACCGCTGGTGGCGTTTAAATGCCCAGCGCATCATCATTGAGCGTAAAGACAAATCGGCTATCCCGGCTTTGGTCAAAATGTTCAACGAGGATAAAAACCCGATCAGCAGGCTGCACGCCCTGTATACTTTAGAAGGCCTGGATGCCCTGAATGCCGAGCTGGTAGGTAAAGCATTAACCGATGCCAATGCAGGTTTAAGAGAACATGGCGCCATCCTTTCAGAGCGCTTTCCAGAACTGGCGGGTCAGCTGGTAAAAACCATTGCTGATCCTGTAGGACTGGTTTCTTTACAGGCAACATTAAGCGCCGGACAGCTGAAGGCTGGACAGGTAGTACCTGCTTTTGCCAGTCTCATAGAAAAGAAATATAAAGACATGTGGTTCAGCAATGCCGTGTTGAGCTCAAATCCCGGTTCATCATTTGAACTGGTAGATCAGCTGGCCAAAAATGGGGCTTTCTTTACTGCTCCCGATTCTGCGAAACTGGCTTTTGTAAAAAATATTTCGACCATTATCGGTTCCCGGAAATCGGGTGCAGAGGTATCAAAACTGCTTGCTTTCTTCTCTTCGCCTGCTGTAAAAACAGATCAGAAATGGGTGCAGGAAGGTTTGAATGGCCTGGCTACCGGATTTAAAAAATCTAAAAACAAGGAAGGTAATGCAGCCATTGCCGCTACGCTTAAAAAGCTGGAAGGCAGTGCGGTTGCAGAAAATAAAAAGGCATATCAGGATGCTGCCGAAGCTTTAAAAGGAAGTTGATTTCAGACCTAAAACAGATACAGATGAAGATTCAAAATAACTCACGCAGGGCTTTCCTGCAAAAATTTCTTTCGGCCGGACTGGTGGTAGTTGCCGGTGGTGCAGTTTTAAGCAGTTGTAATGGTGACAGCCCTAAAGAAAGCGGAACAGTAACCGGGGAAACCCCTAAGGCAGGGGCGGATACCGCAAAATCAGCTTCGGCAGGGAGCGGTGCCGACGATTTTAAATGTGGTGATTATTCTAATGTAAGTCCCGAAGAGCTGGCCAAACGTAAGAAACTCGGCTATGTAGAGAAATCCCCTGATCCGGAAAGAGAATGCCAAAAATGTAATCTTTTTATTCCAAAAGGTGCGGAAAAAACCTGCGGAGGATGCATTCTTTTCAAAGGACCTGTTAACAAGGAAGGTTCCTGCACCTATTGGGCTGAACAGGTTTCCTAAACATATATAAAAACATAAATTAATGCTTCAGAATACTTATAAAATAGTTGGCGGAAAGATCATTACGCCTTATCGCATCATTGATCAGGGAACACTGTTAATTACAGGAGATAAAATTGCACAGATCAGCGAAGGGGATATCCATGCCCCCGGTGCTATTGAAATTGATGCCCGGGGGAACTATGTTTCCCCGGGTTTTATAGACATCCATATCCATGGGGGTGGCGGTCATGATTTTATGGATGGCAACGAAACGGCTTTTCTTAAAATTGCTGAAACGCATGCCAGGTTTGGTACAACGGCCATGGTACCTACCACGCTGACCAGCACCCGTGAAGAGCTGCTGAATACGTTGGATATTTATAAAGAGGCAGATAAAAAGAATACCATGGGTGCAAAATTTATCGGTATGCACCTGGAAGGGCCTTATTTCTCGCCAGATCAGCGCGGTGCCCAGGATCCGCGTTTTATCCGTAACCCTGACCCGAAAGAGTATGAAGCCATTATAGCCCATTCTGATGTCATTAAACGCTGGAGTGCTGCCCCTGAATTACCAGGGGCCATTCCATTTGGCCGGTACCTGAAAAGTAAGGGCATTATTGCTGCAATTGCACATACCGATGCCATTTATGAGGAAACACTGGAAGCCTTTGAAAACGGTTATACCCTGGCCACCCATCTTTATTCCTGCATGTCGGGCGTAACCC
The DNA here is from genome assembly GCF_014200825.1 of Pedobacter sp. AK017. Taxonomy (NCBI): domain Bacteria; kingdom Pseudomonadati; phylum Bacteroidota; class Sphingobacteriia; order Sphingobacteriales; family Sphingobacteriaceae; genus Pedobacter; species Pedobacter sp. AK017. The sequence goes on along the minus strand of NZ_JACHCW010000012.1, from coordinate 142,637 downwards.
GCCGTAATGCTTACCGCTATGCGGGTGTGATAGAAAGCGCTTACCTGATTGATGAGATGGATGTAGAGATCATTGCAGATGGCATACACCTGCCTGCAGCCCTGCTGCAACTGGTGTATAAAATAAAAGGCACAGTAAAAACGGCATTGATTACAGATGCGATGCGGGGTGCCGGGATGCCGCCTGGCGACAGCATATTGGGCAACATTGCTACCGGTATGAAGGTAATTGTGGAAGATGGGGTAGCCAAACTGCCCGACCGCAGTGCTTTTGCCGGAAGTGTGGCCACTACAGACAGACTGGTACGTAACATGGTCCAAATGGCACACGTACCCTTAACTGAAGCTATAAAAATGATCAGCACTACGCCTGCGCGCATCATGGGTATTCAGGACAGCACAGGATCACTGATTGAGGGCAAACAGGCTGATGTGGTCATTTTTGATGAGAACATCGATATCCGGATGACCATGGTAAATGGCCATATAGTGTATACAAAGCCTTAAGATAAGAGCATCAGAAAGGGCTTTTAAAATCCTTAAAAGCAGAAAGGAGGAGGTCTTTATCAGACAAGAGCAGGTCCTGTTCAGGAATGCTGGCATTCCAGTTGATGTTCAGGTCAGGATCGTTCCACATCACCCCGATTTCTGAGGCCTTATCATAGTAATTGCTTACTTTGTAAGTAAAAATGGTCTGGTCTTCCAGCGTTAAAAAACCATGCAGAAATCCGGGGGGTACCCAAAGCTGTTTGTGGTTTTCGCTGCTCAGCTCAACACCAAAATGCTGACCATAAGTAGGGGATGCTTTTCTGATGTCGACTGCAATATCCCATACCGCACCCTGCAGTACACGGACCAGCTTTCCCTGCTCAAAGGGTGGACTTTGTGCGTGCATTCCGCGCAGTGCCCCTTTTTGTGAGAAGGACTGGTTGTCCTGCACAAAATTAGCACTGATGCCGGCCTCAGCAAATAGCTTTGCATTATAGCTTTCGTAAAAATAACCACGGTTGTCTTTCCATACCTTAGGCTCAATTACTAAAAGGCCGGCCAATGGTGTTTGTGTAATTTGCATAAAATTGATTAATCGATATATTCCATTAAAGTGCGGAAGGCAACAAACTGATTTTCGAAATGTTTGTTCACATCGGCCTGCAAGGCAGGGGCAAACTTTTCCTGATAATCCAGGTAATCGGCCATCTGGGCTGCAACGTACTGGGCACAATAAGTTACCCCTTCATTTGGGGAGTCCAATACCCTGAGCAAACGGTGTGAAACAAATTTTCCGGTGGCCATTACCTGCGGTATATGTACTTCTTCCATCCATTTCAGCCAGCGTTCGGCCGCGGCATCTTCAACTATTGTAGTTACGTTGTATAAAAACATGCTGCAAAGATAATATTATGTACCCACATAGTCTCCCCTAAGTTTTCTGAAACGTTTGCGTGCTTCAGCAGTATACATGCTGCCGGGGTAATCATTGATCAGTTTCTGGTACAGATTTTTGGCCTGTTCATTGTCCTTCCCGTTTTTCTCATACAGATCGGCCAGGGTAAACAGGGCATCATCTGCCCAGATGCTGCTTTCCTTTAAATCTATGATGGCCTTCAGGGCCGCAACAGCCTTATCTGTTTCATTGCTTTTGATATAGATTTTTGATTTGGCCATTAAAATATCATCGGTGAGGCTGTTGTTTGGAAAGGCGATGTTGATGCTGTCCAGTTTGGCGATTGCTTTCATGGGCAGGTTCCTGAACTGCAGCATTTCGGCATCGGCATACATTTTAAGTGCATTGCTGTCTGCCGGAGTTTGCAGGTTATCAGCTATCAGCAGGCTCAGGTTCAGTGCATCATTGGCAATCAGTTGCGAGGTAGAGGCTTTGAGCACATCGGCCTGCGACTTGGCGTAGGCAAAATTGCCTTGATAAAAGGATAAGCGGGCAGAGCGGTACCGGGCTTCGTTGCCAATTTCCTGGTTATCGAACTGTTTAGCTACCTGTTCATAGATCAGGAAGGCTTCCCAGGGCTGCTGAGTAAGGATATAAATGTCGCCCAGATCTAATTTAGCCTGACCTGCCTCGGTGGCCGGAATGCCAGGCGTTTTGAGTAGTTCTTCCAGTGCATTTTCGGCTTTGGGCAGGTCGTCCAGGTAATAGGCCTGCAGGTTTGCCCATTTCTTCAGGGCAAAGATCGTCTGCCTGCTCTTGCCATATTCGTCGATAATGGCCTGGTATGCTGCGGCCAGCTCGGTAATTGCTTTTTTATCAAAATGCCCGGCGATAACCAACTGATATTTGGCATTGATCATTTCCACTTTTGCAGGCAGGTACCAGGGGCTTTCCTTACCTTTGCCGAGGATGTATTCGTAAGCCTTAATGGCTGTTGGATAGGCTTTATTGTCTATAAAGGTACCGGCTGCATTAAATAAAGTTCCGCCGTCATCTCTTGTGCGTTTATCCTGTGCCATTAACTGTCGCAGTGCCATTTCATATTCCTGCTGCTGCAGGTATTGCCAGATGAGCAGTTTAGTATATACCTCTGTCTGCGGCTCTTTTTGTATCTTTTTGAGCAGGGCCGACTGCAGCAGCTGGTAATCGCTGTTGTCTTCAAATACTGTTGCCAAAACACTTTCGGCCTGTGGCAGCAGCTGTGGCATTTGTGGCAGTGCATTCAGGTATTCCTGCACCAGCATATGCTTGTCCTTTTTATAACGGTAAATGCTCAATAGTTCGTAAGTAAAAGGCTGCTCGTTGTTCAGTATTTTCCGGCCCTGTAAAAAAGCAGAAATGGCCAGGTCGTAGGCCTGGAAACTGTAAAAATGATTGGCAATTTCCCTGATCTTAAATTCGTCGGCAGGAAGGTTGGCAATCACCTGCATATATAACTTATTGGCAGCGTCGGTCTGGCCTTTGTCCTGATAAATACGTGCAAGTGCAATACCGTACTGCAGGTTTTTAGGATTTTGCCTGATCAGTTTCTTAACTGTTTTTTCTGCATCGTCAAAGCGTTTAAGTTTTAACAGTGAATTGAAATAAAGTTCAAAATAGGCATCGCTTCTGGTATTATTGAAGAGCTTTTCCAGTAGGACAACAGCTTGCTGATACTGGCCCTGCTGGTAATACTGATAGGCCAGTGCATCGTCTACATTGTCCTGCGCCAGGCAAAACAAGTGTGCAAAACACAGCAAAACAATTACAGCTACTTTTTTCATTCTGTGAACTAAGATCGGGAATTTGGCTAATAAAATAGTAAATTCATTTTCTAATTCGTTCGCTATGCCAACAATAGATGGATTATTCGATCTTGAATCGCTTGAAAAGAAAGTTTTGGAGTTAAATTCAAAGTCCGATGTTTTACTTACGCGGGTACTGTCGCATTATGTGCAGGGTATAGAGTTGTTGTTCCCTGAAATGCATTGTACCATCATGCAAGTGAAAAACGGCAGGCTGTATAGCTGGGTTGCTTCTTCTTTACCTAAAGATTATGCTGAAGAAATTGAAGGAGGCCAGATTGCAGATAATGTGGGTTCCTGTGGCACAGCGGCTTTTTTAAAGCAAACGGTAATTGTAGCAGATATTGGTAAGGACCCGAGGTGGGAGGGCTACAGGGAAATTGCATTGGCTTCCAATCTGCTGGCCTGCTGGTCCAGGCCAATTGTGAATTCGGTGGGTGAAGTTATGGCTACATTTGCCATTTATTACAACGAGGTTAAAGTGCCAACTGAAGATGAGTTAAATATCATTGAACGGGCCAGTTCCCTGTTGCAGATAATTCTGGAGAGCAGGCAATACGCTGAAGCCTTGAAATCGAGCAATGAGCTGTATGATTATGTGAACAAGGCTACTAATGATGCCATATACGACTGGGATATCATGACCAACAACCTGGAGTGGGGAGGCGCTTTTTTCAGGATATTCGGCTACCTGCCTGATGGCGAAAAGTTTCCCATTCAAAGGTGGATTGAAATGATCCATCAGAGTGATATTGATCCGGTTACCAAAAGTTTGCGTGAGGCTTTAAGGGAGGTCACTACAACCCACTGGACGGCGCAGTACCGGTTTAAGCGGGGTGATGGGAGCTATGCATTTATAGAAGAAAACGGGTACATTTTAAGGAATAATGATGGTGAGGCCATTAGAATGATTGGTGTTTTACGTGATATTACGCAGCGCACACAGCACGAACTGGAAATAAAAGAACACCTGGAACGTTACAATGCGGTGTCTAAGGCAACCAGCGATGCGATATGGGACTACGATTTGCTGAGCCAAAAAGTGATCTGGAACAATGGGGTCAAAGAAATTTTTGGCTATGAGCAGGTAGAAGAGGTTTACCAGTGGTGGTACGATCATGTGCACCCGGATGATGTATTGGAGATTACGGCTCTTGTAGATGCCTGTAAAAGTGAGAAGCGCTCGCGCTGGACTGCCGAATATCGCTTTAAGTGCAGTGACGGCAATTATAAGTTTGTGCTGGACAGGGGATTCTTGTTGTTCGACGACAATGGTGAGGCTGTAAGGATGATCGGGGCCATGCAGGACATTACCGAGCGCATTAATTATATCCATACCATTGAAACCCAGAACCACAGGCTTCGTGATATTGCATGGGCACAAACGCACCTGGTTAGGGCACCCCTGGCACGTATTATGGGCTTGGTGCAATTGCTTAGGGAACCTGGAAGTTATGTTACCGATGAGGATCAGCTGCTCAGTTACCTTCATGATTCAGCAACTGAACTTGATAAAGTGATCAAAGGGATCATCGAGAGAAGTGTTTAAGATGTTTTCCAGGAAATAGCCACCCTAATTGAAACAACACATACCTTCGGTTATTTTGCGTAACATTAAGGCTTTAAAGTAACAATATTGGTGTATTGCCTGCATACAAAGCCGGTGTTGCGTAGATTTGCGGGCTAGTAACTGTTATGATTGGACTAAAAAGATGTTTTTTCCTGGTACTGATGGTTCTTGCTGCTGGCTGTCGGCAGAAGGAAGTGTTGAGGACCATACCTGTTGATGATTTCTTTAAATCGCAGGATAAAATAGGCTACAGGCTATCGCCAGATGGGAAAAATCTTTCTTACCTTAAATTACAGGGGCAGGACCAGAACATTTATATTGAGGATATTGAAACTGGAAGAGGCAAAAATATTACCCGGTTAAAGGATAAAAAAATCGTTTTTTACTTTTGGGTAAGCAACCATGAACTGATCTATTATAAAGAGGTAGATGCAGCGAGCCGGCAATCGGATGTGTTTATTATTGACAAGGAAGGGAAAAATGAACGCCAGCTGGTAAACAATGAAAAGAGCAGGTTAAAGGTGATTGAAGATCAGCTGATCGACGATAAATACCTGTTGGTATCTTCTAATAAAAGGGATTCGACTGTTTTTGATGTTTACCGTTTAAACGTGCGGAACGGACAGATGGAAATGGCCGCTAAAAACCCGGGAAATATCATCGACTGGAGAACAGATGCCGAAGGGAAGCTTCGGCTTGCCATAAGCAGTGATGGGGTAAATTCTACGATCCTGTACCGGGCAAATGAAAACCAGCAATTTAAAAAAGTACTGACCAGCAATTTCAAGGACACGTTCTACCCTGTTGCTTTTAGTCATGAAAGACCCAACGTAATTTATGCCATATCGGATGTAAACCGCGACAAGACTGCCCTGGTTGAAGTGGATTGCAATACCGGCAAAGAAATAAAGAATATTTTTTGTAACGATAGCCTGAACATTACTGATGCCCAGTATTCAAAGAAAAACCAGCGGATTTCTTTCGTGGTGTATGAAACCTGGAAAAAAGAAAAGCATTACCTGGATGACTCCGTAAGGCAGGTTTACAGCAATCTCGACAAGCTTTTGCCAAAAACAGAGACCCGGATATTTGACAAGGACAAGGCAGAAACGGTATTCATACTGAGGACATTTACGGACAGGAACCCAGGTTCTTATTACCTGTATTTTGCCACTACGGGTAAATTGCGAAAACTGAGTGATTTTAATGCCTCGATTCATGAAAGCGAACTTTGTGAAATGAAACCAGTGGTTTATACCTCAAGAGATGGCCTGAAAATTCATGGATACCTAACCCTGCCCCTGAATGTAAAAGCGGAGAACCTGCCCGTGGTAGTGTTGCCGCATGATGGGCCGGGACAAAGAAATTTATGGGGCTACAATCCTGAAGTACAATTTCTGGCAAACAGGGGCTATGCGGTATTCCAGATCAATTACAGAGGCTCATCAGGTTATGGGAAAACCTTTGTGGCTGCTGGTTTTAAAGAATGGGGTGGCAAAATTCAGGATGATATCTACGATGGGGTAAAATGGCTGATCAACCGTAAAATTGCTGATCCTAAGCGTATTGGTATATATGGTACCGGCTTTGGTGGTTATATAGCATTAAATGGCCTGTATTTAAATAAAGGTACTTATAGCTGTGCCGCATCAAATTCAGGCGTGATTAACCTGTTCACCTATTTGAAATCGATCCCCCCGTATCAAAAGCCAAATTTGCAGATGTATTATGAAATTATCGGTAATCCTTTAACAGATATTGACAAGATACGTAAGGTATCGCCCCTGTTTCAGGTAGATAAGATCAATGCACCTGTATTGCTGGCCGAGAACATTAAAGATCCGAACAACAATTCCGGCGAGGCCATACAATTTGTGAAAAACCTTAAAAAACGCAATGTCAGTGTTACTTATCTGGAAAATGACGGCGATATAAATATCTATTACGCCAGGAATCCGGAAGGAAGGCGTAAATTTTATGATGCCCTTGAAGAATTTTTAGAAGTTAACCTGAAAAGGAAGTAAATTCACGTTTAATGGCTTCAGAGAAAAAAGACGGTTACCGTAAGAATTTTTCATTGATACTCACCTTCATCGTGCTGATGTCTGTCCTGTTCCTGCTTTCGCTGGGCCTGGCCTATAGGTTCAGTACAAAATACATTGAGAATGAGTTTGTATCGGAGAAGGTAAATGTGCTTGAAGAGAGTATCAAGGCGTATAACGACTTTTTTCAAAAGAAACTACCGGAAGTGTCTTATTATAATGGCTACCTGGATTCTGCAACGGCAGCCAGTTTTGTGGATACCGTTTTGCTGGAATATCCTTTTGTTTCGAAAGTTGTTTTTTATGATTCGGAAGTGAGCAATGCGCCGGTCAGCGATGGCTTAAATATTGGTAGATTCTCTTTCGGCCCTAAAAACATTTACCAGTTTGGCAGCCTGGTGCCCCTGGACTCCGTACAGTTGTTCTCGAGGAACAATACCCGTAATTTTATTGTTGGGGACGATTTCAATACCCTGGGTTTAAAGCTGGTGTCTTATATAGAAGGCCTGGATACTACCCGTGTACCAGGACAGGATGAGCTGTTCAGCAATTTCAGTATTGTCAGGTCCAACAAGATCACCTACCTGAACATCCCCCGGATGGAGGACTTGAAAGTGTATAAGAAAATGATGCGCAGCCGCCTTGCAGCGAATCCTGTTTATCAGCAGGATATGCTGTCGTTCCAGCTGGATCCTTATAAAATAAAGATCAAAAATACCCGCCCGCTTTTATATCAGTACATTAAAATAGAGCCGCTTACTTACGACCCTTTGGATACAACCGAAGTATACCTGAGCACAGAGATCACTTTACCGGGCCCGTTTTCTGATTATAAACTATATTTTATTTCTTCAAAGTCTTTTATTGAAAAGGAAGTGTTTAGTTATTTTCTTCCTATTGCAGTGGCAATCCTGTTGTTTTACAGTATTGTGGTATTGGTAGCCTTTTTAATTTACCGCAACCTGAACATTAACCAGAAGATGTTTAAACTGCAATATGATTTTGTAAACAACCTTACACATGAGTTTAAGACACCGGTTAGCGTGATAAAGATTGCAGGGAACAACATTAAAAGTGCTGCGGCGCTGACAGACAGGGAACTGAAGATGTATGGAAAAATACTGGATGAAGAGGCCGACAAGTTAAATGGACTGATGAATAAGCTGCTTGCCTTTACACAGATAGAAAATAAGGCGATTGCCCTGAATAGGGATGAGATCAAGATGCTGGACTTTTTGGAAAGTACTGTTGAATCACATCGGTTAAAACACCCTGATTTCGACTTCAGTTATGAGGTTTCAGGGTTTACTACTTTTGTGACCGATCCGGTACTGCTGGGCAGTTTGTTTGATAACCTTGCTGAAAATGCCTATAAATATTCGCCCGCAGAACGTAAAAAACTACACATCAGTGCCAGGCTGATTAAAGGGAAAGTGGTGTTTAGGTTTACAGACCAGGGCATTGGTATACCTGCATCAGAAATTAATAATATATTTAAGAAGTTTTTCCGGATACAAAATCAGTACAACCAGAATGGGAGCGTTGGCTTGGGGCTGGCTTTTTGTAAGGAACTGGTTAATTTTATGAAGGGTGAAATTACAGTGAGAAGTAAGGTGAACAAAGGAACAGAATTTAAGATTGTACTACCATATAATGATTAATACTATGTCGAAAGGAGTTAAAATACTGATAGTTGAGGACGATGAGAATTTACGCTTTTTAGTTGTACATCGTTTAAAGGCCGAAGGCTACGAGGTTTCGGAAGTGGGCGATGGTGAGGCTGCGGAACGCATGATCCTGGCTGAAAAACCGGATATTGTATTGCTGGACTGGATGCTGCCCGGTAAACAGGGTGCAGAGGTGTGTGAAGAAGTAAGGAAACAGGGTTTTGATAACCTGATCATTATGATGACTGCCAAGGCACAGGATGTGGACAAGATTGATGCTTATAACTTTGGGGTTTCGGATTATGTAACCAAACCTTTTAACATGGATGTGCTGGTGGCCATGCTGGACAGTAAAGTGAAGTTTATTTTAAATAACGACCGTTCTGAAGTACACCGTTTTGGCAATATGGAACATCATCCTAATATCCATACTTTGTTCAGGGACGGAAAGAAAATAGAGCTGACCATTCTGGAGAACAGGATATTGCTATACTTTTTGCGGAACCCGAATAAGGTGATCAACAGGGATGAACTGATGCTGGTGGTATGGGGCTATAATTCTGATGTAAATACGCGTACGCTGGATATGCACATTGTGCGCTTGCGCAAAAAGATAGAACTGAACCCCGACAACCCGCAGCTGTTGCAAACTGTAAGAGGCGTGGGCTACCGTTTTAACCCTTCCTAAAACCGAAGGTTGATGAGTACCAGGATTAAATATTGCAGCAGCATGGTGCCATCCAGAAAGAAAAAATAATAATATTCATTCTTTTTAATGTTGGATTTGAAAATTAACCAGCCTGTAAGCAGAATGGTTAAGGTTAAGGCAATGATGTCTGCATTTATGGCCTGATTGAAAAGGATCAGCAATGCCAGGTAACCCAGCAGTAAAAACTGGCAGAAGAGATAGGCTTTCTTCTCTCCCAACATTACAGGAATAGTTTTTAATGCATATAGCTTGTCCTGAAAAAGGTCCCTGATGTCAAATGGGATGGTAATGGCAGCAATGAACAGGAAACGTTTGGCTACCAGCAGCAGTGTTTCTGCAGAGGAGATGCTGATCTGGTAATTGTGTTCCAGTTCTACAATAGGCAGCAGCACACAGCTGATAGACCATACCAGTGCAATAAGGAAAAGTTTTATACCAGGGATGTTGCGCAGGCCTATCTTCTGGTTGTTGAGGGTAAGAAATGGGATGTTATAGCCCAATGCCAGTACAGCCGTAAAGATCATCAGCAGCTTGGCTTCAATGCTCAGGTAAAGCAGGCCCAGCGGGATCAGGCAAAGCATGGCGATCAGTGTGATGGAAATGATGAGCCGGTGATGGGAAAAAATCCACCTGACCCTTACATATTGCGAGTTTTCCGGGTTCTTAGGTTTGGACAGCAACATGCTGAAATTGTAAATGCCTATGGTACCAAAAAAGATAATGGCAAGAATGTACTTGTCGGGCTCGGCCTTTAATAAATGATAGGTGATCAGGCCCTGGGCTACTGCACAGATGGCAATAAACAGGTTGCTGAACAGCAAAAAATCAAGAATAGACAAGAGCACTTTTTTGATCATCTGGAGAAAGCAATTGGTTAGGCGCGCTTCAGTTCAAATATCGTTATTTCCGGCAAAATTCCAACGCGGCCAGGGTAGCCTAAAAAGCCATAACCTACGTTGACATACAACTGCTGGTTTTGTTCCTGGTATAGACCTGCCCATTCTTTATAGATGTATTGTACAGGACTCCATTGAAAATGTTCAGTTCTTACCCCAAACTGCATCCCATGGGTATGACCGCTAAACATGGCGTCTATTTGCGGATAGCTGCTAAGCACCTGGCCACGCCAGTGCGAAGGGTCGTGTGACAGCAACAATTTAACAGGCAGGTCATCCGTATTTTTAACGGCCAGTTCCATCTTTCCATATTTAGGGAAACGGCCCATGCCCCAGTTTTCGATACCCAGGATGCCGATTTCTTCGCCATCTATCTTTAGCCTCCTGTTTTCGTTCATCAGCAGGTCCCAACCCATCAGTTCATGTGTTTTGATTACAGCCTGCAGGTTTTTTGCTTTTGCAGGCGAAGGTGTTCTGCCAAAATGGTAGTCGCCATAGTCATGATTCCCCAATGTGGAATATACGCCTAAAGGTGCTTTGACCTTCGAGAATATATCCTGGTAGTTGCGCATCTCGCTGGCCATGTCATTAACCAGGTCGCCGGTGAAGAATATAAAGTCTGGTTTTTCGGCCAGTAGCATTTCTACACCACCCAGTACCGCTTTTTTATTGTAAAAACTGCCCGAGTGGATATCGGATATCTGTGCCATTTTAATGCCGTCAAAAGCTTTTGGCAGGTTAGGGAGGATCAGCTTACGGCGTTTTATCTTATAATCATAGGCGCCTGATACCACACCCCAGCTTAAAGAGGCCAGGGGAATGGCCGCGGTTACCATTCCTGCTTTCATCAGAAAAGCTGAGCGGCTGATGGGTTCTCCGGTTGCAGCCTGTTTAGCCGCAGTTGCAGGCAGGGAGGTCTTTTTATTGGAGCGGGTGAACCGGATCAGGCCTCTGCGCAGGTCATCAATTAACAGGAAGGGCAGCATTACAAATTTGCACACCACAGTTAAAAAGAAAGCAACCAGGATAATGGCCCTGATGGCCAGATACAGGTTCAGGTAAATGCTTGCAAAAACGCCTATCAGCAATGCAATGGTATAGGCCCACCATAAAATACTGAATATTTTTTTTGTACCGGGCTTCCATTTTTTGAATACAGATAAAATGGCCCTATAGCAATAGTAATCAAATACCAGTAGAAAAACACATAAAAAAAGGATCACAGAGATTCTGCCCATAAAGCTGTTGTTGCGGTTTATTAATAGTTGTCATCTTCGTCCTCTTCTTCCAGGTCGACGTTGAACAGGCTGTCGAACATATCGGAGAAGCCAAAGCCGCCTTCCAGATATTTTTTGTTAAGCTGAGAGTATTCGGCAAGACCATGCAGTGCAAATTCCATGAGCAGCAGCATTTGATTGTCGCTTACTTTAGGGTGAAGCTTTTTGACCAGATCGTACAGGCCTGCCACCTTCATCAATTCTTTTTTATACTGTGCGTTGCTCAGGTCGTCGGAAATATCCAGGGTATGCCCTTCTGTAAACCATTCTGTAATGGTGGCATAAGGATTGGCGGTTCTGCTTTTCTTTGCCTTTTCAGGATCGGGGAAGTAGCGGGCAAAGAGGTTTTTGATGGCTTTACCGATCAGGGTATTGGCTACCTTTGCGGGGCCTTCCAGCTCCCCTTCGTAAACCAGCTCAATTTTTCCGGTTACTGCCGGGATAATACCAGTCAGATCGGATAGTCTCACCATAGTGTTTTTTTCTCTGTTAATGAGCATTCTGCGTTCCGCAGTGCTGATCAGGTTTTCGTAGGCAGAGATGGTGAGCCTGGCAGATACACCTGATTTCTGGTCAATAAATTCACTTTTCCGGGCTTCAAAAGCCACCTGTTCTACCAGGTCCTTTACCAGTCCGTCTGCTTCAATGTTTTTATTTTGTTCCGGACTGATCCTGGCTTCCTGGAAAGTGATTTTCCTGGAAATTGCTATTGTTTTAGGATAGTGGGTCAGGATCTGGCTTTCAATACGGTCTTTCAGCGGAGTAACGATGGAACCACGATTGGTATAGTCTTCAGGATTGGCTGTAAACACAAACTGCACATCAAGTGGCAGCCGCAATTTGAAGCCCCTGATCTGGATGTCCTTTTCCTGGAGCATGTTAAACAGGGCTACCTGTATGCGTGCCTGCAGGTCGGGTAATTCGTTAATGACAAAAATGCTGCGGTGTGCCCTTGGTATCAGTCCGAAGTGGATGACGCGCTCATCGTTATACGTTAATTTTAAGGTAGCCGCTTTAATAGGGTCTACATCGCCGATTAAGTCGGCCACCGTTACATCAGGTGTAGCCAGCTTTTCGGTATAACGTTCAGACCTGTGCTGCCAGCTGATGGGCGTATTGTCGCCATGGACCAGGATTTCATGTTTGGCATACCAGGAAATGGGGTTGAGCGGGTCGTCGAAGATCTCGCTGCCGCTTACATAAGGGATGTACTCATCGAGCAGATTAACCATTAAACGGGCGATGCGTGTTTTGGCTTGTCCGCGTAAGCCCAGTAAAAGGATATTATGACGGGACAAAATTGCGGTTTGCAGTTCTGGTATTACCGTTTCATCGTAACCCAGGATACCATCAAAGCCTGCATCTTTATCCTGCAGCTGTCTGATCAGGTTTTTACGCAACTCATCTTTTACAGAAATTGAGGTATAGTTTGAGGCCTTTAGTTCGCCCAGTGTTTTTATGTTGATGTGATCCATTATCTAACTGTCTTTCTTCGGTTTTTAATGTAGTCTTCAAAAATGTATTCTCCCAGTCCGTTCAGTGAGCTATAAAACGCCCTGCCCCCGTTGATCTGTGTAAATTCACGTACAAATTGCTGCAGATAGGGGTCCTGGGCAATCATAAAGGTAGTGATGGGTATGCCCAGGCGTTTACATTGCGCGGCCATGTTTAAGGTCTTATTGATGACCTTTCTGTCCAGCCCCATACTGTTCTTATAATAACGGCCGTTTTCCTTTAAGCAGGTAGGCTTACCGTCTGTGATCATAAAGATCTGTTTGTTATGGGTCTTGCGCCTGCGCAATAGATCGGTAGCCAGTTCCAGACCTGCAAAAGTATTGGTATGGTAAGGTCCTACCTGTAAATAAGGCAAATCTTTTACGGTAATGGGCCAGGCATCGTTCCCAAAAACGACAATGTCTAAAGTGTCTTTGGGGTACCGGGTTTTAATGAGCTCGGCAAGGGCCATGGCTACCTTCTTTGCAGGTGTGATGCGGTCTTCACCGTAAAGGATCATGGAATGGGAAATGTCTATCATCAGCACTGTGGAAGTAAGGGTCTTATAGTCTTTCTCTTCTACTTCCAGATCGCGTTCGGTAAGGGTGAAGTTGCCGATGCCATGATTGATCTGGGCATTGTGGATGGAAGCAGTCATGTCGATCTGGTCCAGACTATCGCCAAAGGTATATTCCCGTCTGTCGGCATTTTTTTCTTCCCCTATGCCCGAAATGTTGCTGTTGTGGTTTCCTTTACCGGCCTTTTTCAGCTTGCCAAAAATCTCTTCCAGAGCCGATTGCCGGATGGTCTGTTCTGTTTTGGCGGTAATGCTCAGGTCGCCATTAGCAGGATTTTCCTGTAAATAACCCTTTTCTTTCAGGTCATCTATAAAATCGCCCATACCATATTCATTATTGGTAAACTTATACTGCTTATCCAGCTCGTTCATCCAGGCAAGGGTTTCCCCTGCATCGCCCGCGGTATAGTTGAGCAATTGGGTAAAGAGTTTGAGCAATTCATCAAATCCGCCTTTGGGCAGATCATCAGGTTTAAAATCAGAAAATTGGAACCCTCTCATGTATTCAGTATAAACGAATTATCGAAGGTAAAAGTTTGTAGTGGCAGTAATGTTAAACGGTTGTAAAAATACCTGCCAGGATTATTTAGGACTGCCTTCGGCCATTGCACTTTCAGCCCTTTTAACAGCCAAACGTTCCCGCCATTTTGCATAAGGTGCTTTAAAGGCCATTTTTAGCACGCTGTCGAGCCCGCCTTTTACAGCCAGGTTAAACACACTTTGCGCTTTTCGGGTGATGGAAGCATCCCAGGCCCTGAGGCTCAAGGAGAAAGAGCCATCCAGGTATTTCATCCAGTGCCACATTCCGGTAGGCATAAACAGGGTATCACCATGTTCAAGAAAGACCTCATAGCCCTCTACACCCTTTAAAGCAGGGAACTTTTCGAAGTCGGGATTCGCCACATCGTAATCTTCCAAAGCATAAGTGGCATTGGGTATGCAGTAAAGGCGTTTTTTCCATTTGTTGTCAAACAATATGATGTGTTTTCTGCCACCAAAATGGGTGTGAAAAAGATGGGGCAAATCGATGTCGTAATGTAAAAAGGTAACGGAGTTGGAGCCACCAAAAAACATGGCTGGCATGCTTTCAATAAAGCCACCCATCAGGTCTTTAGGAATCACGATGTCATTTATAAGGTCGGGATAGTGTTTAAAAAGGTTAAAAAAGAAAATGCGCAGTTCTGTAGGCTCTTTTTTGATAAGGTCAAGATAATCGCCGAACTTCATTTCTGCTACCGAGGCGTTGATGGGTTTGGAGGGGTCGGCCTTTGAATTGTCCATCAGGCTTACAGTAATGTTGCCCCCAATCTGTTTCAGGTAGTCGGTTGTCCATTTTTCTCTGGCTGGCCAGGTTTTGGTTAAGCCTTTGATGATCAATGGACGGCGTGCATCCAGGTAATTCTTTTTAAAATCAGCAGGGCTGATGCTTTCAACGGTATCTACCGGCTTTAAAATAAAGCTCATATTGTTTCGTCATAAGATACCAGGAACGGCTCAATGCCTGTTGCCGATCTTATTTGCTAACAAATGTAAAATAAATTTACAAGATTAGTAAGGTTGCTGTCTGGCCAGGGCCCTGTTGGCCCTTTTAATGGCAAGGTCTTCTTTCCAGTTCATGTATTTTTCCCTGAAATTGGCCTTCATGAAATCATCAAACTTGCGCTGCAGGGTAAGGTTATATAAGCTTTTGGCCTTTACTGCCCAGGATTTATCCCAGGCACGCAGACTGATGGAAAAAGAGCCATCCAGGTATTTCATCCAGTGCCAGTATCCGGTAGGCATAAACAGCGTGTCGCCATGTTCAAGGAATGCCTCTACACCCTGCACTCCTTTTAGGGCAGGGAATTTCTCGAAATCCGGACGTTCCACATCATAATCTTCGAGGGCATAGGTTGCATAAGGGATTTGGTACAAACGCGCTTTCCATTTGTTTTCAAAAAGGATAACGTGTTTGCGGCCATTAAAATGGGTATGAAAAATATGGGCAAGGTCTATGTCGTAATGCAAAAAGGTTACAGAGCCTTTGCCACCAAAAAACATATTGGGATAGCTGTCCAAAAATCCGCCCATTAAATCTTTAGGGGCGCGATAATCTTCAAGCAGTTTAGGAGCCTGTTTAATGGGGTCGAACAGGAATATGCGGAGATCCGTTGGTGTGGTTTTAATGAGTTCTATATAATCTTCAAACTTCATTTCTGCAGCAGAAGCGTTAATGGGTTTAGAAGGGTCGGCTTTGGAGCTGTCGTACAGGGGCACTGTTTTATCGCCAACCACAGTTTTCATATAGTCCAGATTCCATTTTTCATAAGCTGGCCAGCTTTTAGACATGTTTTTAATGATCAAGGGCTTGCGGGCGTTCAGATAGTGCTTTTCAAAATCTGTTTTGCTGATGTCATTAACGATATCAATAGGAGTCAGGTTAAACTTCATATAAATAAATTGTTAAGATGAAGCAAAATTATACAATCCGTTATCCGGAAGGTAAAGTTGGATGAAAAATTAAAATACCCTGACAAATGGTGTAAAAAAGTCAGGGCTTAGCGAAATAAAAAGCCGGGACTGTTAAAGTCCCGGCTTACACATATCCCCCTCAGCTTTTCAATTTTTATTTTGGCATCAATACGGTATCAATCACATGGATCACTCCATTTTTTTGCATTACGTTGGCAATGGTAACCGTTGCAGTTCCGCCTTTTTCATCCTTAAGTACTAATTTTTTTCCTTCCATCCATGCCCAGAGTTTACCGCCTTCAACAGTAGTCAGTTCTGTTTTGCCTTTTCCTTTTTTGATGGCTTTGTCAATGTCAGCCGCAGTCCATTTACCGGCAACAACATGATAAGTTAATACTTTGGTTAAGGCGGATTTGTTTTCAGGTTTCAGTAGGGTCGCTACCGTTCCGGCAGGCAGTTTGTTGAATGCAGCATTTGTTGGGGCAAAAACAGTAAATGGTCCTGCTCCTTTTAAAGTTTCGACCAATCCGGCTGCTTTAACGGCAGCAACAAGTGTAGTATGGTCTTTAGAGTTTACTGCATTGTCTACAATGTCTTTTGTGGTGTACATTGCAGCACCACCTACCATCGGATTTTTTTGAGCGTAAACCTGTGTTGTGAATGCCAGAGCTACTATGGCAATTGCTGATAAAATAATTCGTTTCATAATTTTTTGTTTTATACAGGCAGATACGAAGAAAAAAATGGTACGGATTTTTTCTTTATCAGATTTCTAAAAAAAGAGGAAACGACTATTCTATAATTTGGTAATGATAGAGGGCATAACTGTTGTTTGCAGGCAGACTAAATGTTACCCGGCCTTCTTTATCCACATTGGCTGTGGTATTTTTGCCCTGCCCCAATTCGGTTTGCAGCCTTATTTTTTTACCGGCGGGTAACCAGGTTTGAACGGCGCATGTAGCTTGGGCATTGCGTTCCCTGATGACCAGCAGGTAACCCTGATTGCCTAAGATGGATTGAAAGCCGGTCCAGGAGGTGCCGCTGGGTTCTTCGCCGATAGGAAATATTTGTCCGGAATGCAATTTTGACTGAATGTCCCGGTATTTTTTCAGGGTTGGTGTGATGCTGTATGCCTTTTCGGGCAAACCACTTGCTTCCATCCAGGCCAAAGGTTGGGCCATCATGGTTAAAGCAAATTCGTAACCGAAACTTACGGTTGAGGGAGCCAGCAGATCATCTTTTGCATACTTGTCTGTATTTCTGAAGTTGTTCAAAAATTCTATCTGTAAATTTTGCGGAGGGACGTATCTGGACAACATCCATAGATTTCTCAGTGTCCAGGAAGGATAATAGCTACCAAAATCGGTATATCTGTTTTCAAGAAATATATTTCCATATTCATTAAAATAATGATAGCCATACCTTTTGCCAGCAGTTACATCCAGGTTAAAAACGGCTTCATTGTTTGTGACTTTCATCACGCTGTCCAGCATTTTCCGGATATTGATGTCGCTCTGTTTATCCATTACCTGGACACCGTCAATTTTAAAAGTACGGATGCCATATTTGTTATATAAGCTGATCAGTGCCCCTGCATCATCCTGCCAGTGCACATAACTGCTGTCCTGACTGGGATTGAACCATACACAGATCTCTATTCCAAGTTTTTTACCCAAATTGACCAGGGGACTTAAGCCATCGGGGAATTTTTTGATATCTGGCAGCCAGTAGTCCCGTCTTTTCCAGATGCCTTCGAAACTTCCTTTAGACAAAGCAGAGGCGGCTGAACGCCCGGTTTGCCAGCCATCATCGAGTTGAAAATGGGTAATGCCCAGTTTATGTGCTGCCCTGATCTCGTTCAGGCTAAAATCGAGGCCAATCTTTTTATCCTGACTGCGGTCGCCCCAGGTATTTAACAAGATCATGTCGTCACGCCCCGGCAGGTGTGTGCGCAGGTTTTTCTGATAGCTGCGTAAAGCTGAGAGCCTGTCCAGTGTGCTTCCGGCAGTAACGCCGGTTACAAAGCCATAACAGCGTACCCACTCATTTTTAGGGATGTCAGAAGGCAATACACCTATGCCGGCGGCCTGGATATTTCCCCAGCGTGCCAGAAAATCAAATCCGGGATAGGCCAGTTGGGCTTCAGCGGTAGGGCTTTCTTTTAGAATAAAAATGCCTTTATCGCTCAGTACATCATTTATAAATAAAAGGTTGCCCTTCATCCTGCTTTCGCCATTGTACAACAATTGCCGATATTCCTGAACCAGGTTGTTGCGTCGGTCGGTCACATCAAAAAATTCGACTGAATTTAAACGCCAGTGTTTACCCGGTAGCGACAGATTTTCTATGACCGGTGCATTGGCTTTGCCTTGAGCTATGGCTTCAATTTTTTCAATATTGATGAGGTCGCCTACATTTATATTTGTGGAGGCCCATTTTTCGTTTACCGAGCCTTTTAAATAGAAATCGCAGGCAATGGCAGGGCTTTCCGGATATATTCTGAAAACCCTTCTTACAAAAAGCGACCCAAATTTGACCTCTACCTGTGCCCTTAAATAGGCGGGCGCAATAGAGGTTGCAGCCACTGCTTCTACGTGCAGACTGCCACTTTCAGCTTTTCCGCTGCCTGGCAAAATGCAATCGGGCTTGTTTCCGTTTAACAACCAGCTGTGTTTATTTTTTTTATCGGTTAGCTGTGTGCTGATCAGGTCGCCATTATTCCAGTTGTAACTTCTGCTCAGATAGTCATTTTCCAGGGTAAGTACATTATTGATCAGTATAGCCTTACAAGTGTTCAGTTCTTTTGGGGTACGTACCCGAGAATAGCTATAATTAAAAATGCCGGTAAAAAGAATAAGAAGGGAGATATGGAATAAATTGCCTGGTTTAATCATGGATTAGATTTTGCTTTGTGTGTATCCACCGAAATTAGGATTATAATACATCAATTACAAATATTGATTAATCCTTATCAGTTTTCTGTTGTCCTATCGTTATAATCAAAATAAACAAGGTATGAAAACACCGGTAAAAGTTATCTATTCATTTGTATTCCTGCTATTTATTGCAGGATTGTGTTCTTCCTTTGAAAAGGAGAAATCTGCTGCTGTGAGATTTTCTTTTCCGTATAAGCAGGCCGGACTGGATGAACGGCAGGCAGCTGCACATCTTTTAAGCAGGTTTACTTATGGGGCCAGGGCCGAGGACATTGATGAGGTTGTTAAAACTGGCCTGGAAAAATGGTTTCAACAGCAATTGGATGGGAAGCTTAAAGACGATTCCTTAAACAGGATGTTAAATCAGTACGAAGATATTAACCTGAGCAATACGGAAGTGGAGAACAAATATCCGCGTCCGGGTCAGGCTGTCCGCATGGCTGTTAAGGATGGGATCATCGATAAAGACTCAGTGAATAAGGCTGATGGCAAGGAATACCGGCAGAAGATAAAAGCTTTTATGGATTCCAAAGGATATAAACCGCAGCAGGAGCTGTACCGCCAGTTTTTTAACCAAAAAATATTAAGGGCTGCTTACACCAACAACCAGTTGCATGAATTGCTGACCGATTTCTGGTTCAATCATTTCAATGTTTCTTTAACAAAAAACCAAAGTGCTTCTTTTATTCCCGCCTATGAACGGGATGTGATCAGGCCAAATGTAACAGGTAAGTTTGAAACGCTGTTGCTGGCTACGGCAAAATCTCCTGCAATGCTGATGTACCTGGATAATTTTTCGAGCAGCGGGCAGCAGGTTGCCGATAATGATGGCATGCAAATGCAGATGGGAGAAATGCAGACCATTAAAAATCGCCAGGCTGCAAGGGCAAAACTAATGGCAAATTCTCCTGCTTTCAAAAAACAGCAGCAGAAAAAGAAACAAGGGGGGCTGAATGAAAATTATGCCCGTGAGGTAATGGAACTGCATACCTTAGGTGTAGATGGAGGATATACGCAAAGCGATGTAACCCAGGCAGCAAGAGTTTTAACGGGCTGGACCATTGCACCAATGGGTGATAACGGATATGGTTCTGCTGCAAAAAACCTGTTGAACAGGGTAGACGAAAATACACTTGAAAAAAGAGGCTTTGTACATGAGGGTGATTTTCTTTTTATACCTAACCGCCATGACAATGGAGAAAAGGTAGTTTTAGGAAAGCGCTTTCCGGCACATGGTGGATATGAAGAAGGGGTAACATTACTATCCATGCTTGCCCATCACCCTTCTACTGCGAAGTTCATTTCTAAAAAGCTCGCTACACGGTTTGTGAACGATAATCCTTCGCCGGCGCTGGTGGACAGAATGGCCGGGACCTTTACGAAAACTGATGGCGACATTAAGCAGGTGATGATTGCTATGGTAACAGCTCCGGAATTCTGGGGCAAGGATGCATTGAGAGAAAAAACAAAATCGCCATTTGAACTGGCCATTAGTGCTGTACGCAGTTTGGATGCCAAAATTACACAACCCTATCAACTGTATACCTGGATCAATAAAATGGGGCAGCGTATGTATTATTACCAGGCCCCAACAGGTTTTCCGGACAGGGGACAATACTGGATCAATACCGGTTCTTTGTTAAACAGGATGAACTTTGGCCTGGCCCTGGCTACACAACGTATACCAGGTATCAAAATTAACCTGGCTTCACTAAATAACAACCATGAGCCTGAAAGTGCGGATGCGGCCCTGCTTATTTACAGTAAGCTCATTATGCCGGAACGTAACCTGGATGAGACGGTAAAACGGTTAAAACCAATGTTAAATGATCCTGATCTGGTGAATAAAGTGGAAACTGCTGCTGCTAAGGCTGCACCGCCCCAGGTTGTGGAAACAAACATGGCAAGTTCTGATTCCGGAATGATGAATCAGGAAGATAAGGCGGGGGCTAAAGTAGCCAACAGGGGATTTGGTAAGAAGGCAAATAAGATTGCAACTGCTGCAGGCAACAATACCATGCTGGCACAGGTAGTAGGGGTAATTATCGGATCACCTGAATTTCAACGTAAATAAACCTTAAAATATATCATCATGACTTCAAGAAGAGGATTTATAAAAGCAGGGGGACTGGCCTTATTTGGAATTGGATTGGGCGGGATCCCGGGGTTTTTGGCAGAAGCGGTTGCCAGTACAAAAGCACCGGGTTTGTTTAAAAGAAAAAAAATACTTGTTTGCATTTTTCAGCGTGGGGCAATGGATGGGCTGATGGCTGTAACCCCATTTACAGATCAATACCTTAGGGCAGCAAGGCCAACATTGTTTATGGATGCTGCAAGAGGTAATGGAAAGCGCACTCCGCTGATTGATCTGGATGGCCGTTTTGGTTTGCACCCCTCTATGGCTGCATTTGAAAAAGTGTTCAGGGAAAAAAGAATGGCTATTGTACATGGCATCGGTTCACCAAATACTACCCGCTCGCATTTTGATGCACAGGATTTTATGGAATCGGGTACACCTTTCAGAAAGGGTACAGATAGCGGCTGGTTAAACCGTGCCGTAGGCTTACTGGGACATGAAGCGGCCACACCATTTCAGGGGGTGAGTTTAACCTCGTCACTGCCAAGGTCATTTTATGGTGATAATCCGGCGGTGGCCATCAGTAATCTACAGGATTTTAACATCCAGCTGCGTGGAAATGTGAAGGGGGCCAATATGGCAGCTAAAAGCTTTGAAGACTTATATGATACCACTTCGTCTGGTTTGTTAAAAGAAACCGGTAAAGAGAGTTTTGATGCGATAAAAATGCTTCAAAAGGTGGATACCAAGAATTACTCTCCTTCAAACAACGCCATATATCCAAATACAGCATTGGGCAATTCATTAAAACAAATTGCCCAGTTGATTAAAATGGATGTTGGGATGGAGGTTGCTTTTGCTGAATCTGGTGGCTGGGATACCCACTTTAATCAGGGTGCAGAAACCGGGATTTTTGCAAGAAATGTGAACGACCTGAGTAATAGTATAATGGCGTTCTGGACTGATATGGGAACTTATCAGGATGATGTTACAGTAATGACCATGACCGAGTTTGGCCGTACGGTAAAACAGAACGGGACTGGGGGAACAGACCATGGCAGGGGATCCTGTAACTTTATTTTGGGGAACGGGGTGAGCGGCGGCCTGGTGCATGGTTTGGTAAACCCGCTGGCAGTTGAGAACCTGGAAGATGGGCGTGATCTGGCCGTTACTACAGATTTTAGAAGTGTTTTTAGCGAAGTAGCGGATAAGCACCTGAACATCAATAACGATAAGGTGCTTTTTCCGGACTGGGATGGTAACAAAATTGGTGTAATGCGCTAGCTTATTTCCTGGTATTCATTTTATCGCTATTTTTACAAAGTGAAAAGAGTTATTTTATCCTTGCTGGTGGCGATGGGGATTGCCTCATGTAATCAAAAAAATGTTAAAACAACAGCCACCGGAAATGAGGCCGAAGGTATGGCTATAAAAACGGATTCCAGTTGCTGCAATGCCAATCTGCCTAAAAGGTTTGGATCGATTGGTGCAATTGATTCTTTGGGTGCAAAGGATCCGAAGGCAAAAGCTTCGCATGAAGGGATGAAATTTATTCCGGCCGGAAGTTTTGCAATGGGTGCTGCGGACAATGAAGGCCGGCCCGATGAATATCCTGCACATGAAGTGGTGATGGATGGCTTTTGGATTGATGAAACAGAAGTAACGAATGCACAATTTGCGCGTTTTGTAAAGGCTACGGGTTATGTAACGCAGGCCGAACGCAAACCAGACTGGGAAGAGCTGAAAAAACAACTACCGCCAGGCACACCCAAACCTGCTGACGAGTTGTTACAGCCTGCATCTTTAACCTTTTCAAAACCCACCAAGCGTGTAAACCTCAATGATGTTTCTCAATGGTGGCGCTGGACAGCCGGAGCCAGCTGGAAACATCCTCAAGGCCCTAAAAGTAGTATTGTGGGTAAAGACAATTATCCAGTTACTCAGGTTTCCTGGATAGATGCTTCTGCGTATGCCAAATGGGCGGGTAAACGCCTGCCTACTGAAGCGGAGTGGGAATATGCTGCCAGAGGTGGCCTGCAGCGTAAAAAGTATCCATGGGGCGATGAAAGCCTGGATAAGGGAAAAGTTAAGGCGAATACCTGGCAGGGTGAATTTCCTTATACAGACTTAAAAACAGATGGTTTTTCAAGTACAGCCCCTGTAAAATCTTTCGCTGCAAATGGCTATGGCCTTTACGACATGTCTGGGAATGTATGGGAATGGACCGCAGACTGGTATACCGCCGACTATTACAGGGGCCTGAAGGGAAAAGTAAATAATCCGAAAGGACCAGCCGAAAGCTACGATGCCGATGAACCTACCATTCCTAAGAAAATTATCAGGGGCGGTTCGTTTATGTGCCACTCTTCTTATTGCAAGGGATATAGGGTAAGCTCAAAAATGAAGTCCTCTATGGACACAGGCCTGGAGAATACCGGTTTCAGGTGTGTAGCTAACTAAAAATTTACCTGGTTACTTTTGCTGTTCTCATGTATCTGGAAAACCGGAGTGGAAAGAAGCGCTTAAACCAGACACCTTTTATTTCTTTACCACCAATATATACCTCTTCTTTCTGCTGCTGAACAGCCTGAACGATTTGCCTTGCACATTCTTCAGGTAACATGCCGTTTTCCTGACCACTATCCATCGTACCTTGTGGACTGCCATTGGCTGTCAGGGCATTTATGGAGACCTGAGTTTTGATGAAGCCCGGGCATACGATAGTGATCTGTATGTTCTTGTCGAATACTTCTGAACGCAATGAGTCGAAATATCCATGCAGGGCATGTTTGGAGGCCGAATAGGCTGACCTTAAACGTGTGCCAAACTTTCCTACAAGACTGCTGATACAAACGATCTTTCCACCACCATGGGCAATCATGTTTTTGATGACAGCCTTGCTTAATATAACGGTTCCCCAGAAGTTTACGTTCATTAACCGTTGTTCTGTCTGCATTTCTGTGGTTAATGCCAGGCTTCTTTGACTAATGCCTCCACTGTTGATCAGCAGGTCGATGTGTCCGTAAATCCGTATGGCTTCTTCAGCTTTGCTCTCGAGAGCAGCGGTGTTTTCCAGATCTAAAGGCAGTACATGGATATTCACCGGACTTTTGCAGGCGTTTTTAACCCTATATAGTTCGTCGCGATTGCGTGAGGATAAGATCAGCTTTGCGCCCATTTTATCATAGGCATATACGAGGGCTTCTCCAATACCGGATGATGCGCCGGTAATCCAGACAACTTTGTTCTTCATGTTTTCTAAATTGGTGGTTAAAGATGGTCATCTTGTATCAGAAATAATTCAGATGCGATGTGATCAGCAAATAATTTACCTTCCTGTGTCAGAATCAGTTGTTGGTTTTGGTTTATGAGCCATTGTTTTTCTATAAAAGGTTGTATGCTTTTTAGGGTGCCGGTTAAAAATTCCTTTCCAAAATCTGCCATGATCTTTTGCAGACTGGTGCCCCAGACGGTACGGAGAGAAGTCATGATGTATTCATTAAATCTGTCGTATGTACTCAATTCCTCAATTGTTTCGGCCAGGTTTCCTGCCTGTAAGGCACTTAAATAAGCAGCATTGTTTGCTATGTTAAGGTAGCGGTTCTGCCCATCAAAACCATGCGCAGCAGGGCCGATACCCAGGTAAGGTACACCGCGCCAGTAATTGGTATTGTGCACCGCATATTTGCCCGGCTGACTAAAATTGGAGATTTCGTAATGTTCAAATCCCCCCTCTTTTAATTTGTTGATCAGGGTAAGGAACTGGGCAGCACTTTGTTCTTCATTAACGGGAACCTGTTTCCCCTTTTTAATGGCACTGGCCAAGGCAGTCCTGGGTTCAACGGTAAGCGAATAGGCTGAAATGTGCGGGGTTTGGAACTCAATCGCTTTTTGGATGTTTCGCTGCCATTTATTATCGGTCAGTAAAGGGTAGCCGTAAATGAGATCAATGCTCAGGTTTTCAAAACCGGCATCCTGACTACGTTTGATACAATCTTCAGCTTCCTTGGCACTATGTGCCCGGTTCATCCAGATCAGGTCTTCTTCAAAAAAAGACTGGATGCCGATGCTGAACCGGTTTACAGGGAGCTGTCTCAGTTCAGTGATTTTTTTGGCATCCAGATCGTCAGGATTAGCTTCAATGGTAATTTCTGCCTCAGAAGAGATCGAGAAATGCCGGGTTAGGGTATGAAAAATCTTTTCGAACGATCTGGCCGGAAGCACCGAAGGAGTTCCCCCACCAAAATAAATACTGCCCACCTGTCCGGTTATCCTGTCCTGTTTTTTAATGATCTCTGTACATATCGCATCAGTCATTTCATCTATATATTTTAAAGAAGTGCTGAAATGAAAATCACAATAGGTACAGGCTTTTTTGCAGAATGGGATGTGGATATAAATTCCGGACATGGGACAAAGATAATAAAAGTAAAACTGTAGATGACCATAAGGATACCCTTCATACTGATGATACAGATGATTGGAAAAAAAGCAATGGTGAATTAATGCCGGAATAAGCTATTTTTGCGTTAATGATTTTAATGCGGATTGTTTTATTTGTTGTTATATTTTTTGGAACAAACTTTAGCCCGGTGCTGGCCCAGGAAGGTATTGCTCTGCCTGATACCACGGTTGCGGTTAAAAAATATTATACACAAAGAATAGTTAAGGATTCTGCCTATTTTGCAAGACAGAAATTTGTAACGGATTCAATCCTGATGCACACCTGGATCATACCAGATTCTTTACTGGATAAAAATATCATCATAGACAGTATTTTAAAGGCAAATACTTATGGCCGGTCAGGTCTGTTTACACGGTATAGGGAGTTTGAATCAAAGGTTAATGTAAACCCGTATCATACGGGTACACCAGTCCCTAAAGGAAATTTATGGGTACTTGGGGTAATTGCATTGTTGCTGGTTTTGTTCGCCTCATTAAAAGTTTCCTTTTCCAAACAGCTGCAAACGATAGTTCAATCTTTTTTCAGCAACCGGATATTGAATAATTTAAATAAGGAGGATAATCTGTTTACTTCCTGGCCATTTTTACTCTTGTTTGTGCAGTTTGGTTTTACAATAGGAATGTTTTTTTACCTGGTTACCCAATATTATCATCTCTCATTTTCTGACAGTGGATTCCGTTTTTATATAAGCATATCTGTTTTGATTGTACTGCTGTATGTATTAAAAATCGTTTTGCTGCGCTTACTGGGATATCTTTTCAGCATCCAGAAAGCGATAAACGAATATGTTTCTATATTATATTTAAGTTATTTTAATATCGCATTAATGTTTATACCTCTGGTGATCGCTTTTGCCTTATCTCCTTTAAAGTATGGACCTTATTATATTGCTATTTCATTTATTCTGTTAATTATTGTATTTGTTTTTCAATTTATTAGAGCGGGAGTAAATATTTTATCTCATTATCGGTTTTCAAAAGTATATTTATTTTTGTACTTTTGTGCCCTCGAAATCTGCCCTATATTAATATTAATCAAGGCGATAGGATTATAAAAGCGGTAATTAGGTAAAATGCAAGAAATGACAGACGATAGGTTACGTAAAGTGAAAAGTATATTGGTAACCTTACCAAAGCCAGAAACAGAGAAGTCTCCTTATTTTGATTTGGCAAAGAAGTACAACCTGAAAATTGATTTTAGATCATTTATTCATGTTGAGGGGGTCCCAGCGAGAGATTTCAGAAAAGACAAAATTACTTTAAGTGATTTTACTGCCGTAGTATTTACCAGCAGGAATGCAGTTGATCATTTTTTCAGGATCTGTGAAGAAATGAGGTATGATGTTCCCGCTGATCTGAAATACTTTTGTATTTCGGAGTCAACGGCCTTATACCTGCAGAAATATATTCAATATAGAAAACGCAAGATCTTTTTTGGTAAACAGACTGCGGCAGATTTAGCTGAAGTGCTGAAAAAACATGCAGATGAAAAATTCCTTTATCCTTGCTCTGATGTTGCAACTGAAGACACAATGAATTTTTTACAGAAAAATGGGTACGATTTTACACCGGCAGTTCTGTTTAGGACAGTAGTGTCTGATCTTTCTGATCTTGCTGAAGTTTTTTACGATATTATTGCTTTCTTCAGTCCTTCAAGTATACAGTCGCTGTATACAAATTTCCCCGATTTTAAACAAAATAACACTCGAATTGCCGCCTTTGGGGTAAATACCCATAAAGCGGTTAAAGATGCCGGGTTAATTGTGGACATAGCAGCTCCTTCACCGGAAGCGCCTTCTATGATTATGGCAATTGAGAATTATATAAAAAAATCGAACAAATAAAGTTTCTCTGTTAGCTAATAGTTTAAAATTTTTCTTAAAAATATTCATCTTGGCAATAAAAATGCCAGACTTTAGTTTATTTTTATTTTAAGTCACATTTTTATGACTTAATAATTGTTTATATCAATCAAAATTGATAAAATTGTTATAAAATTGCTTGACGCTATATATGAGAAACGTATACTTTGTTGCTTTTATTACTATCGCTGCATTATTTTCGAGTTGTGGAAAAGGAGGACAGGGGGAGTTGGTTGGAGTTTATAATAGGAAATTCAGGAACAACAGAATCCCTTTGGGAATGGTATATATCCCGCCTGGAAGGACTTTAATTGGGATGTCTGATGAGGATATTAACAATACGCAAAGCTCTCCTGCCAGGATGACTTCTTTTAGTGCTTTTTTTATGGATCAGACTGAAATTACAAATGCTGAATACAGGCAGTTTGTATATTGGGTGAGAGATTCCGTTGCGGTAACTTCGTTAGGCCCGTCTGGGGCTCCTACATATTTTAAACCGGCCCCTACGGGACCAGGTGGTGGGGCTGCCCTGGGTGCAAACAGAAATATAGACTGGAGAAAGATCGGTAATGGGTCTGCACTGTGGAGCAAAAAAAATAATGGATTAGGGAATAAGCTGACCGATATGTATTATAGTGGTGCAGATGCCCTGCCTGGGAGAGATGAGATTGACATCAGGAAATTAAGGTATGCTTACAGTTATGTAAGCTCCGATCTTGCCGTTGAGGGCAGGAAGGACCCATCCAAAAAGAGACAGGATTTTATCATTACTTATACGGACAATCCAGATCCAAGTAATCCAAACCATCATCCTTCTGTTCCTGTTTATCCTGATACTTTGGTGTGGAAAGTGGACTACTCTTATTCTCAGAATGATCCAATGGTTAAAACCTATTTTAACCATCCATCATATGATGACTATCCGGTTGTTGGGGTAACCTGGGAACAGGCCAGTGCTTTTTGCGTATGGCGTACCCGTTTTTATGAATCGGTTGCTGTATCCAGGAAACAGCCGATTAATGCCAGACCAGAATATCAACTGCCAAGTGAGGCTCAGTTTGAATACGCCGCCAGGGGAGGTAATGTAAAAACCAAATACCCATGGGGTGGCCCTTATGTACGCAATACAAAAGGATGTATGCAGGCAAACTTTAAGGTTGGCCGTGGAAATTATTCAGATGATGGTGGACTGTACACGGTAAACGTAAAGTCTTATTTTCCTAACGATTATGGTCTTTATAATATGGCTGGTAATGTTTCGGAATGGACAATAACAGCCTACAACCAATCTGCAGCCCCTATGCTGCTTGATTTTAACCCTAACTTTACTTATGTAGCCAAAACCGGTGACAGTAAATACATGAAACGTAAAGTAGTAAGGGGCGGATCATGGAAAGATATTGGCTTCTTCCTCCAAAATTCAGTGGGTACTTATGAGTACCAGGACCAGGCCAGATCTTATATAGGCTTCAGGTGTGTTTCTGCATATCCTGGAACTGACATCACTTACAGAAACTAAAAAACTAAAAATAAAATCTTAATCCTTTATTAACGAAGACAATGGCAGCAAAGAAAAAATTCGATTGGTTACATGTGGCAATATCCTGGGGAGCCAGTATTGTAATTTTAGGTGCATTATTTAAAATATTACATATTGGTGGTGCATTGGGTAACTACGCGATTGGTATAGGTTTGGGTGTTGAGGCTTGTTTGTTCTTCCTGACGGGTTTCAGACAACCAGAACAGGAACTTCCATGGGAGCGGGTATACCCAGAACTGAGTGCAGATTTTAGCGGTGAATTGCCTAAATCATCGGCAAGACCTGTTGCAGCTGCTGCAGGTTTTTCTTCTACTGCAGCATTGGATAAAATGCTGGTAGATGCTAAGATTGGGCCTGAACTGATTGAAAGTCTGGGTACTGGTCTCCGCACATTTGGGGATAAGGTTGTGGCAATTTCGAATGTTGCAGATGCTTCATCGGCTACCAACGAATTTACAGGGAAGCTAAAAACAGCTTCTGCAAGTTTTGATACGCTGAACGGTGCTTTTGAGAAAGCTACTTCACAGCTGGTAGAAATGGGGAACAGTAATACAGCTTCTACAGCTTATCACGACCAGGTAAATGCGCTTGCCAAAAATCTGTCGGCTTTAAATGCCGTCTATGAACTGGAACTCCAGGATTCAAGTGCACATTTGAAATCGATGAACAAGTTTTATCAGAACTTATCATTGACAATGAATAATTTCAATGAATCTATGGAAGACTCAAAACAATTTAAGGAGGAGGTTGGTAAACTTGCCAAGAATTTATCCTCATTAAATGCCATTTATGGCAATATGCTGTCTGCCATGAACCAGCCACGTGTATAATTAGTAATCAATTAGTTATTATTTAACCAAACAGACCTAATTAAAAATGGCCGGAGGAAAAGAGACAACGAGGCAGAAGATGATCAATATCATGTATTTGGTATTGTTGGCTATGCTTGCTTTAAACGTATCAGATACTATACTTAATGCTTTCAAAAACATTAATGACAGTTTGGTTACGTCTAAAACTAATGTAAATACAAGCATTGACCAGTTATTCTCATCGTTTCAGAATACAAAATTAAAGGATGAACCAGCAAGGGCCCAACCGATATGGGAAAAGGCCAATAAGGCTAAAGCTTATGCTGATGAACTGAACAGTTATGTTCAGCAATTGAAAGATAAATTTGTTACAGCTGGTGAGGGAATTAATGAGGAAACAGGCGATATAAAACTGCGGGAAAATATGGACATTGCCCAGGGAATTATGATAAACCAAAAGGAAGGGTTTAAGTTGAAAGCCAAAATTAATGAGACCCGTGAAAAGCTGATTGACTTATTGGACGAAAAGGATCGTGCTGGTGTAACCTTTTCTTTGGAAGCAAAGGATGCTGTAAAACAGGTAAATGGAAAAAAGGAGTGGGTAGACATTAATTTTGGTGAAGGAACCCCATTAACTGCTGCCAATACAATATTAAGCAAGATCCAGTCGGATGTAAAAAATGCTGAAGCCGAAGTAGTTAAGAAACTGTTTGGCAATATGGACAAGGCTTTGGTTAACCTGGATCAGTTTGATGCTGTTGCAGTAGCCCCAAGTTCGTACGTGATACAAGGTCAGCCTTATACTGCACAGGTATTTTTAACTGCAAGTGATTCCAGGTCCAACCCTGTTATTACTGTTAACGGAAGTTCGCTGGCTGTTAAAGATGGCAAGGGAACTTATACAGGTGGTACAGGAAGCGTTGGTGTTTTTAAATGGTCGGGTGTAATTAGGGTGAAACAAACAGATGGTCAGGTAAAGGAGTACAAAACTCCTGAACAAAGCTATCAGGTGGCCAAGCCTTCGGCAACAGTTTCGCCAGATAAGATGAACGTAATTTATGCCGGAATTGCCAATCCTTTTTCTGTTTCGGCAGCAGGCTTTGCTTTGGAAAGTGTGAATGCAAGCATCTCAGGCGGATCAATAAAAAAAGTTGGAAGCGGCCAGTATTCAGTGATGGTTGGTGGGGATCAGGTTGGCAAGACCTTAAGCATCAATGTTTCTGCAAGTAACGGGGGAAAGTCATTAAACCTGGGGTCGCAGCAGTTCAGGGTTAAAGCATTGCCTACACCAAGGGCCTATATTAAAGGTAAGTCAGGTGGGAATGTTCCTCTGGAATGGATTGAGGGAGCTGGTGCTATTGAAACGCAACTGGAAGATTTTGTATTTGATGTGAAATTTAGGGTGGTACGCTTTTCGGCTACTTTTATTAATCCACGTTCAGATGCTGTTACCATTGCAAACAACGGCGGTGGTTTTGGCGGACAAATAAAAGGGGCTTTAAACTCAATTAAGCCGGGTGCTACCATTATATTTAAAGATATTGTATGTGAAGGACCAGATGGAAGACAAAAAGTTTTAGATGGTATTACATTTGTAGCTAAATAATAGAATATGAAGAACATTGTAGGTATTATCGTATTTCTGTTGCTGAGTGTAAGTGCTTTTGCGCAGGTAAACAATACAGCAGCACCTGTGGATTCTGCTAAGAAGGCGAGGTTGAAGATAAAAACCCCGCCAAAGGACGGATATTCGGTTAGAACAGATGTGGATAGTGCTGTAATGGTTCCTTATGCAGATGTAAGGGAAGAAGATGTTTACTATGCAAAACGTATATGGCGTGAAATTGACTTGAGGGATACCATAAATTCTGTACTGAAAGCAGAAGATGCCAAATTGATTGATATATTGCTGGAGGCCGTAGGGAATGAAGAGCTTACCGTATATTCTCCAAAGGATACCACCTCGGGTAAAATCCTGGAAGATAACGATTCATTTAAGATTGCACTTACTGCCCAACAGGCTTTGCAAGGGGCGAGAGGGGTAACAGAAGGTGTAGCAGATTCGGTAACCGGTAAAATTGCAGAACCAAAACTGAGAAAACTAAGATCTGATGAGTTTTTAAAATTCAGGATCAAAGAAGATTGGATCTTGGATACCAAGCGCTCTATCTTTGAACCAAGAATAGTAGGTTTGGCTCCTATGAAGATGGTAGAGGGGAACTGGCAGCCGGTATTCTGGATCTATTATGACGATGCAAGGGAATTATTGAGTAAAAAGCGTCTGGTTAACCCCCTTAACGATGCTTCACAACTTACCTTTGACGATTTTTTTGTAAGGCGTTTATTTTCAAGTTACGTAGTAAAAGAAACAAACCCCGCAAATAAGAATATAGTGGATATTTTGGGCCAGACAGATCCTAAGGACACCAGAAAACTATATGAGTCTGAGCGAATCAAAAAATCCATTTCAGATTATGAGCAAAGTTTATGGGAATATTAATTTTTGTTTTTCATTAGATAAAATAAAAGCCTCAATGCATTACATTGAGGCTTTTATCTTGTAAAGTAATCTAAAAGGGTTTTTACCTGAGTTTTATTAAGTACCATAGTTAACTCTTCTTCTTTAGCCTCTTTTATTTTTTTAACAGATTTGAAATGCCTGAGTAGTTTATCGGCAGTGGTTTTACCAATGCCGGGAATTTGTTCCAATTCTGTTTTCAGTGTGCCCTGATCTCTCTTTTTTCGGTGGAAGGTGATACCAAAGCGGTGAGCCTCATCGCGTAGCTGCTGAATTACTTTTAAGGTTTCCGATTTTTTATCCAGGTATAAAGGATATGGATCACCGGGGAAAAACAATTCTTCCAATCTTTTAGCTATTCCGATTACAGTAACCCGTTTTTCTATGCCCAGTTTCTTTAAACTGTTCATGGCAGAGGAAAGCTGGCCCTTACCTCCATCAATGATGATGAGTTCAGGTAAGGTGTCCTCTTCTTCCAGCATGCGCTTATAACGCCTGTAAACGGCCTCTTCCATGGTGGCAAAATCATTTGGTCCTTCTACTGTTTTCACATTGAAATGCCTGTAATCTTTTTTAGAAGGTTTGGCGTCCTTAAAAACAACAATGGCAGAAACCGGGTACTTGCCCTGGAAGTTGGAATTGTCAAAGCATTCGATGTGTTTGGGGCTTTTTGTAAGCCCAAGGTCTTTCTGCATCTGACTAAGGATCCGGTCTGTTCTCAGATCAGGATTTAATTTCTCGTACTGGTTTAGCTTCTCTTTTTTAAAGAACAATACGTTTTTCTGTGAGAGTTCAAGCAGTTTTTTCTTTTCCCCCAGTTTGGGTAAAGTAAACTTAAGATTTTCATCCGTTAATGTAATGTCAAAAGGGACAATGATCTCTTTTGAGGTACTATTAAACCTGGTGCGGAATTCCATTATGGCAATAGTAAGAAGCTCTTCATCAGTTTCATCCAGGCGTTTCTTAATCTCAATGGTTTGTGTTTGAATGATACTTCCGTTCATTACTTTAAGGTAATTCACAAAAGCGTAACGTTCATCAGAAGCGATACTAACTACATCTACATTGGTGATGGCACTGTTTACTACCGTTGATTTGCTCTGGTATTTTTCTAATACCATCAATTTACGCTGGTACTGGTGGGCTAGTTCAAAATTTAATTCATCTACTGACTTTTTAATAACCCGTTTTACGTCTTTAATGACATTGCCGATTTTTCCATTGAGAATATCTTTGATCTCTTCAATATTTGAATCGTAATCGGGTTCGGTCTGATAGGCCTGACATGGCCCTTTGCAGTTCCCGATCTGGTATTCAAGGCATACCTTGAATTTACCATCGTCAATATTTTTTTTGCTGAGTGGCAGGTTACAGGTTCTTAAGGGATAGGTTTCTTTAATAAGATCGATGATGGTGTGCATCATACCAACAGAAGCATAAGGGCCAAAATAAGTTGATCCGTCTTTTATCATTTTCCTTGTCCAGTATACCCTGGGGAAAGGTTCTTTTTTAATGATGATCCAGGGATAGGTTTTATCATCTTTGAGCAGGATGTTATATCTTGGCTGATGCTTTTTGATCAGGCTGTTTTCCAGTAGCCAGGCGTCTATTTCTGTATCAACAATGGTAAAGGTAATTTTACGGATCCGGGAAACCAGTACCCTGGTTTTTCCGTTCATCTGATTGTCTTTGTTGAAATAGGAGCCTACCCGGTTTCGTAGATCTTTAGCTTTACCGATATAAATAAGCGTACCTTCTGCATCCCAGTACTGGTAAATACCAGGTTTATGTGGTATGTTGGTCAGGGCCTTTTTATGATCGAAAGCACTCATTGGGAAATAATATGTTTAAGGCTATTAAAAACCTAGTTTTTCGTCTAATTCTGTTTTTTGTTCCTGCTGTTGCTGGTATTGATTGCAATCGTATATAATTGATACACCGCTTTTAGGAGGCTCAAAATCGGCCTGAGAAATTTTTAACTTCGGATTGGCATAAACCCGTTTCATGAAACCAGCAAAAATTGGAAGCGCGGTAGTAGCTCCATCACCCTGTGCAGTGCTGATGAAATGAAAGGCACGATCCTCGCAGCCCGTCCACACACCCGCAACCAGTTGTGGACTGATGCCCATAAACCACCCATCTGAGTTATTTTGCGTGGTACCTGTTTTTCCGCCAATGGCAGCCTTAACCCCAAATCTTCCGGCCAAACGCCAACCTGTACCATTGGTAACCACACCCCTTAACATACGGGTCATTACATAAGCCACCTCTTCATTCATAGCCGGCACCGGAATCGGTTTTTCGCTATATAACACTACGCCGTTCCTATCTTCTATTCTTACAATATAGGTTGGTTTAGTCCACACACCCTTATTGGCAAAAACGCTGTAAGCACCAACCATATCGTAAACGGAGGCATCAAAGGAGCCCAGTGCGATAGATGGATAGGCAGGAACATCTGAAGTAATCCCCATTTTCTTAGCGAGCGTCGCCACTGCAGTTGGTCCAACCTGTTTCATTAAATAGGCCGCAATATAGTTCTGGGAAAGTGCCAGGGCTTTCTGCAAGGTTAAGTACCCCGGAACGGTTCCTGATGACCTTGGTATCCAGGGTTTACTTCCTGGCACCTCAATGGTTACAGGTTCATTAAGTACACTATAACAAGGAGAATAACCGTTCTCTATGGCAACTGCGTAGGTAAATGGTTTTGCCGTAGAACCAACCTGCCGCGTGCCCATTTTTACCTGGTCATATTTAAAGTGTTCATAATTGATGCCGCCAACCCATGCCTTTACCAATCCGGTTTGGGGATCCATGGCCATCATTGCATTCCTCAATAGCATTTTATAGTACCTTACAGAATCGATAGGTTTCATTAACGTGTCAATATTCCCTTTCCAGGTGAAAATTGTCAGCCTGGTTGGTGTATTGAAATCGGCTTTGATTTCCTGCTCTGATTTTCCTTCCAGCTGAAGTGCTTTATATCTATCGGATCTTTTAATCCCCTGTTCTATCTGCATTTCCTTACCTTTAAAAGGATCCCGGCCTTTCCAGCTTTTTATAAATGAAAGCTGCAGGGTTTTCATGTATTCTTTTTGTGCTTCTTCAGCATAGATCTGCATGTCGTAGTTTAAGGTCGTATAGATTTTAAGCCCGTCCCTGTCCAGATCATAGGGAACACCATTGTTTAGTATAGAGCGTTCCTGAAAAATTCTTTTAATATCACTTTTCAGTACTGCTCTGAAATAAGGAGCAATGCCATCATTTACAGTTGCTGCACTAAATCTTAGGCCAAGTGGTTTTTCTTTCTCTGTATCCAGTTGCTGTTGGGTAAGTAAATCTGCTTTTACCATTAAACCCATAATTGTATTTCTGCGGGCAAGCGAGCGGTCGGGGTTACGCGTTGGAGAATACCGGCTGATCCCTTTCAGGATTCCAATGAGGGTAGCCGACTGCGCTACCGTCAGTTGATCGGGCGTGGTATTGAAATATACCCTTGCGGCTGATTTTATACCATAAGCCTGGTTTCCAAAATCAACCGTATTCAGGTACATAACAAGTATTTCTTCTTTGGTATAATTGCGTTCCAGCTTTACTGCAATTACCCATTCCTGAAATTTTTGGAGGATACGCTTTAAAAAATTCTTTTGTCTGCCCTCTTCCGAGAACAGGTTTAATGCGAGTTGCTGGGTAATGGTGCTGCCACCTTGTTTTTTACCTACAAGTGCATACAGAAATATCGTGAATGTACGTTTGAAATCTATACCCGAATGCTCTTTAAAACGAATATCTTCTGTTGCGATTAATGCATTGATTACATTGGGTGAGATTTCCTGATAACTTACATTAGAACGGTTCTGTACAAAATAGGTGCCCAGTACCCTGGTGTCATCCGCAAGGATTTCTGATGCCTGGTTGCTTTTTGGGTGCTCAATATCTCTGAAAGATGGCAGTTCTCCAAATAATCCGAATCCAATTGCCATAATGAACAGTGCAAACAATACCATCCCTCCAATCAATAACTTCCATAATCTATAATTATACTTCCTGATGTCCTCTTGTGAAAGTTTTTTGTTCATTTTAATAATTGTTTTTATAGAATTCCAGGTATTTGTTCAGAATATCTTTACTGGTTAATTTATCGAAGTTTTCTTTGCTGATCACGAAACCAGTATAAATACTAGCTGGAACCTTCATTATTTGTTTTAGCTGAGGGCTTATGCCATCTGCATAAGTTTTAGCCTCGTCAAAATTACTAAAGTTCCCTACATATATGAGCTGGTCATTGTCAAATTCTTTCAATTGATGCCTTAAATTCTGGCCAGAATAGTTTCCCCTGTTGAATTGCCCGATACCGAAACGTGAAGAGCTAAGCGTTAATGAGGCATCGGCTACATCAATAACATAATAATATACTGTCGAAACCGCAGTACTAAACATACCTTCTACTTTAATAGGAACGGCTGGTATTGGTTTTTCTGTTTTGGGTACGTTTGTTACTGCCGCAGATTCAATTTTATTGTTTTGCTGAACTGCGGGAATCACCTCTTGCCGGGCAGTTACACTTGGTGCAGGTGCCCGACGGATGGCAAAAGGAGGTTCATTCGGATCAAAGTCTATCAATGCAATTTTTCTTTTTTGAAAATCCTGGAGGTGTTCATTGATATAAGCAATATGATCTTTGACCAGGGGAGTGATCAGCTTGTCGTCTGGAAATGAATTCGTTATTCCATTAAATGTAGTTAAAAGTGTGTCAACGTGGTTTGTCCTGCCTATGGCTATTGCTTTTAAATAAGCGTATTGTGGGGACAGGTAATTTTCCTCTTTATTTTTTAGAACCTGAGCAGCCATTTGCATTACACCTGTAAAATCCTTTTTCTGGTATTGTTCAAAAATGCTATTGTATTCTTTATTGAGGGTAGTTTCCAGTTCCGTTTGTTTTAAAGAAAATGAGGGATCAAGAATTGTTTTTGCATATACAGTGCCAGGAAATTCTTTTAAAATTTTGTTTTTATAATTTGTTGCTGCTGTTTGGTCTTTATTTTTATAAATGAGAAATAGGCCATAATAGGAAGCTGCCAGATGGTTGTTGCCTGGAAAACGGTTTAAAAGGATTTGGTATACCTCTTCTGCTTCTTCAGGGTCGTTAAGTTCCTGTAGATAGAAACTGGCAATATCGTAATAAGCATCAATGATTTTTTGATTGGATTGAGCAAGTTGTCCGGCAGTTAAAGGCAGAGCTGTCGTGTAGGCTTTTATTTCAGCCGTTTTATCAGAAAGCCCAGGATTGTCAATTCCTGCATTATTGGTCAAGGCGGTAGCCATGTTATCTGTAATGTCCTGATTGGTGGTCTGGGCAGATGAACGAATACTCTGGCGCCAGTTGTTTTCCAGTTTTCTGTTGCCCCATTTTTTCTTAAAGTCCGAATACCCTTTACTGAGTGCAGCAGCATTGCTAAAATAAAAAGTGCTGGAAGTTTGGGGCTTATTGCTTTCCGACAGGTTAAAGGCCAATGGGCTGGTATTAGGGCTAACCTGTGTATTTACAAGATCATGTTTGCCAACAGGATTAAAGATTGCCTGTATTTTTGCCTCACGTTCCTTTTCAGGTAACCGGGCAATGTTTTGCAGCGTATCTTCCTTGGCAATGGTCTCATATCGTTTGGTCAGGTATTCTAGGTTTTGATTCTTTTTTACAATAAGTTCAAAACCCGGGTAGGTTTTAGGCAATGTATTAACAGCACTGTCATAATATAGTTTTGCATTCAGATAATCATGGAAATGCTTAAAATTCAGGTCGGCAATTTTTAAATAGGAAAGGCCTTTCTGATATTGGTTTTTTGTGCTTTTTTGAATCGACAGGAGATCGTACTTTTTAGCTTCCGCATAAGCTTCATCTGCAATTAAACTCTCTGCAATCTGATAATAGATCTGGTCAATATAATCGGTATTCTTATCGTCTTTTAACAATGCGAGCAATTCATCCTGTTTGTTAATTTTTTTGCCACTTAACAAGGCATTAATTTTAATGCGGTTCAGATTGGCATTGAAATACATTTCGAAAGGTGCATTGCTCTTTTGCACCTTACGGTAACTTAATAATGCTTCGGAATAGTTCTTTTGTTGTTCGGAAAGTTGGGCCAGGATATAGGTCCACCTGATTTTGTGCTGGCTATCATGGCTTGCCTTCACGGCATCTTTTAAGTAGGAGATTGCTACTGCATTTTTATGATGATATATGGATAGCTGGGCAAGTGTCGCTAATGGTTCAGCCGTATTTTTCTTTAAGTCGGGGATCATATAGGCAAGTGTATCTAGTGTTAGTTTGGCCTCATTTAACCTCCTCACCTGCATCAGGCTCCTGGCTTTCCAGTTTAAAGCCTCCACATAACTTTTCGTGTTGTTTTTATAATTCTTTATGACATAATCAAAATATTCGGCTGCATTAAAGTAATTACCTTTAAAAAAGTTGGCCTTTCCCAGCAGGATATAAGCATCATCCAGGTAGTTACTATAGCTTTTCTCAAGAATAATAATCTGTGCTTTTTTGATAATATCGTCCATTGTTTTAGCCCCGTTACCATCTTTCACTATAAAATTGCTATCGATTTCCGGACCAAGATAAACCGGCAAAACCTGGTCGTAATTTTCAGGGTATGCTTCGGCAAGCTCTTGCTGGTGTGTATTTAATATGACTTTGGCATTATAGATATAGTTATATCTGGCGGTTAAGTTTTGCATGCTTCTGGTGGTCGCATTGTCTTTTTGGGAACCGCAAGCATATATTATGCAGCTGCATAAGCTAAATAATATTACCTTTAAATTGTGGGTAGCGTAATTTTTCAATAGGACGAGTTAAAACTTATAAACAACAATATATATACAAAAGTATTTTATTCATCAATAATTTCTTAACAAAACACGTTTTTATTTATAGCACATTTGTTTATGAAAGACCCTAATCAAAGAAAAAAGAACCTGAATGCTTTTGCGAAATACTCTTCTATTAGCTTTCAAATGATAGTTGTTATTGGCGTGTTTGCCTTCATTGGACATAAAATTGATGTTTATCGCAATGCCAAAACACCAATCTTTACTGCGGGGTTCAGTTTGTTAGGTGTAGCCATTTCAATGTACCAGGTTGTAAAGCAACTAAATAAAAATGACTCCTGATTGTTGAAGCCAATAGTTATGTCTACTTTTGTGAAAAAACATAAAAATTGAGCCTAACCAAATTTACTTTTTTATATTTCTTATATGCTGCCTGTTTAGCAGCAGTTGCCTATTTTCTTCCTTTTCTTTTACCTGATGTGAAGTTGTTTGTTTCGAGCTTCTGGACTTTGTTTATTTTTTTTTCTGGTGTTACTTATATTGCTTATGTACTGGCTTATTTGGGGATAAAACGCCATCCGGAAACGGGAATCATGGCCATTATGGGATCTATTACACTGAAAATGCTTTTTTCTATGGCTTTTGTGCTGATTTACAGTCTAAACAGTAAAGAAAAAGGATTAATTATGGTCCTGAATTTTTTTTCTTTATATTTATTGTTCAGCTTCTTTGAAATATACGCTTTGTTACGTAACTTGCGCCACCAAAATAAATAGTAAAAATCTGCGACTAAATGGATTGTAGCCACGTTTTTGAGTTTAAAGTGAATAGGTTAATTGTTGTTTTTACGCTTTTTTTAGCGTTTTTTTCTGTTACGCCGCCGGCTTTTGCTCAGGTTGACAGTGTTGTTGCCGCTCAGGATACTGCTGCACTTGCCGCTCCTGCTGAAGGAGTTTCGCATGAGGCGAAACATGGAAAAGAAAAATTTGAGCCTACTAAGGTAATTATGGAACATATT
Organism: Pedobacter sp. AK017; assembly: GCF_014200825.1. Taxonomy (NCBI): domain Bacteria; kingdom Pseudomonadati; phylum Bacteroidota; class Sphingobacteriia; order Sphingobacteriales; family Sphingobacteriaceae; genus Pedobacter; species Pedobacter sp. AK017. Next base: position 102,669 of record NZ_JACHCW010000012.1, on the reverse strand, counting down.
GCGGATTCGCATATGTGGCATTTTTGGGGACATGTTTCTATGCCGCTCCCGGTAATTGTATATACCCCTGCAGGATTTGATGTTTTTTCATCTGGTCGTTTTCATCATGGTGAACATGATTACACAAGTGCGAAAAATACTTACCGTTTGGTTGAAGACAGGATTAAAATTGTGGGTGCTGATGGTTTGGTTGATGAAGCCGCTTCTGCGAAGCTGATTGATATTTCAATTACAAAAAATGTTGCGGCGATGTTTATAGCCATCGCGGTTATATTGATCATTTTTATTTCGGTAGCAGGTACATATAAAAAACGTACGGGTAAAGCACCTAAAGGATTACAGTCTTTTGTTGAGCCTATCATTGTTTTTGTTAGGGATGATATTGCCAAGCCGAACATTGGTCATAAATATGCGAAGTTTATGCCATACCTGCTTACTGTGTTTTTCTTTATCTGGATTAACAATTTACTGGGCCTGATACCTATCTTTCCAGGTGGGGCCAATGTAACCGGTAATATTGCTTTAACTTTTGTATTGTCGCTATTTACTATGATTGTTGTAAATATCAATGGCAACAAATACTACTGGAAACATATATTCCTGCCTGATGTGCCTTGGTGGTTGTATCCCATTATGATTCCGGTGGAATTAATTGGTATCATTTCAAAGCCCTTTGCTTTAATGATCCGTTTGTTCGCGAATATTACTGCCGGTCATATTATCGTGTTGAGTTTAATCTGTTTGATTTTTATTTTTGAAACACTGGCTATTGCACCGGTTTCAGTTGCCTTCGTATTGTTCATGGATGTGCTGGAGCTATTGGTTGCATTTTTACAGGCCTTTATTTTTACATTACTTACTGCCTTGTTTATTGGTATGGCAGTAGAAGAGCATCATTAATTAGAAAACTATTTTTTACAAATTATATAAATTAAATTAGTTATGGTAGGTTCAATCGCGGCAATTGGTGCCGGTTTAGCAGTAATTGGTGCCGGTATCGGTATCGGTCAAGTAGGTGGTAAAGCAATGGAAGGTATTGCCCGTCAACCTGAGGCTGCATCAAAAATTCAAACTGCAATGATTATTGCTGCTGCCCTTATTGAGGGTGCTGCTTTATTCGGTGTGGTAGTTGCTTTATTAGGCTTACAAGTTTAATAGCAATTCAGAATTATTTAGGACCGGGAATTTAACGGTTGGTTATTTTCCCGGTCTAATTAAATTACATTAAGAATTTAAAAATATATGAACCCTTTAGTTCTCCCAAGTATAGGATTGGTTTTTTGGACAGCGATAGCATTTATCTGCTTGTTGATTTTGCTTAAAAAATTTGCATGGAAACCTATTTTAGCCTCTATTCACGAACGTGAGCAAAGCATTGATGAAGCTTTGAATAAAGCTGAACTGGCTAAACAGGAAATGGCACGTTTAACTACTCAGAACGAAGAGCTGCTTAAGCAAGCTCGTTCAGAACGTGATCTGATCCTTAAAGAAGCGAAAGCCCTTAAAGACAGTATTGTTAATGAAGCAAAAACACAGGCGCACAATGAAGGTGCTAAACTGATTGAAAAAGCAAAGATTGAGATTGAGAATCAGAAAAAGGCAGCTTTGGCTGAATTGAAAACCCAGGTTTCAACTTTATCATTGGATATTGCTGAGCGCGTATTGCGCAATCAACTCCAGGATAAAGCTAAACAAGAGGATTTAGTCGCTAATCTTTTAAAAGATGTTGAATTAAACTAGTTTTTAGTTTGTTTAGCAAGATATATCGTAAAAAATGTCAGAAAATAAAGCAGCATCGAGATACGCCAAATCATTAATTGATCTTTCAGAAGAGCGCAATGCCCTTGAAGAAATTAAAAATGATATGGTTTTTTTAGAGCAGGTAATTGATCACAATCCTGAACTGGAGGCTATCCTTAAAAATCCTATTGTCCCTTTGGATAAAAAAGCCGGGATTCTGGAGGATGTGTTTGGCGCAAAGGTCAACGAAGTTACTAGAGCTTTTTTTAAGCTAATGGTAAGTAAAGGCCGTTCTGCAATTCTATTTGACACATCAAAAGCTTTTGTTGCACAATATAATGCACTTAAAGGAATTGTAACTGCTTATGTAACCAGCGCTACTGAACTTACTGCTGAAAGCAGGGCCGAAATTATAGCAATCGTTAAAAAAGAAATCGGTGCCAATGAGGTTGTGATTAAGGAAAAAGTGAATGACAAACTGATAGGTGGCTTTATTTTAAAAGTGGGTGACAGGCAATTTGATGCCAGCATAGCCAGCAGTTTAAGTAAACTTAAAAAAGAATTTGCCCAGGGTGTTGTTTAACCTCAGGGAAGATATAAGATAACAAATACTGAATTTACAAAAGAAATAATATAAAATTATGGTAGAGGTAAGACCAGACGAAGTATCGGCAATTATCAGGCAACAATTGGCGGGCTTCAAATCAGAAGCAGAACTTGAAGAAGTTGGTACTGTATTGCAGGTGGGCGATGGTATTGCCCGTGTTTATGGTTTAACTAAAGTTCAATCGGGTGAATTAGTTGAATTTGAAACCGGCTTACAGGGAATTGTTTTGAACCTTGAAGAAGATAATGTGGGTGTGGTACTTTTAGGCCCATCTGACACGATCAAAGAAGGTGATACGATAAAACGTACTAAAAAAATTGCCTCTATCAAAGTTGGTGAAGGTATGCTAGGGCGTGTTGTGAATACATTAGGCGAGCCTATAGATGGTAAAGGACCTATTATTGGCGAGACTTATGAGATGCCTATTGAGCGTAAAGCTCCGGGAGTAATCTATCGTCAGCCAGTTACTGAGCCTTTACAAACAGGTATCAAAGCTATCGATGGTATGATTCCAATCGGTCGTGGTCAGCGTGAGCTGGTTATTGGTGACCGTCAGATAGGTAAAACTGCGGTTTGTATTGACACCATCATCAACCAAAAAGAATTTTATGAAGCAGGTAATCCTGTATTCTGTATATATGTAGCTTGCGGACAAAAAGCAAGTACTGTAGCAAATATTGTACGTACGTTGGAAGAAAACGGTGCAATGCCTTATACAGTAGTTGTTGCAGCTTCTGCTGCCGAACCGGCTCCACTACAATTTTATGCTCCTTTCTCTGGTGCAGCTATCGGTGAGTTCTTCCGTGATACAGGAAGGCCTGCTTTGATCGTTTATGATGATTTGTCTAAACAAGCTGTGGCTTACCGTGAGGTGTCGTTGTTACTTCGTCGTCCACCGGGTCGTGAGGCTTATCCAGGTGATGTATTTTACCTGCATAGCCGTTTGTTAGAGCGTGCCGCTAAGATCAACTCAAATGATGAAATTGCACAGGCAATGAATGACTTACCTGAATCATTGAAAGGTATTGTTAAAGGTGGCGGGTCATTAACTGCGCTTCCTATTATTGAAACTCAGGCTGGTGACGTTTCTGCATATATCCCTACCAACGTAATTTCGATTACTGACGGTCAGATCTTCTTAGAGTCTAACTTATTTAACTCTGGTATCCGTCCGGCCATTAACGTAGGTATCTCGGTATCACGTGTGGGTGGTAATGCCCAGATCAAATCGATGAAGAAAGTAGCCGGTACTTTAAAACTGGACCAGGCCCAATACCGCGAATTAGAGGCGTTTTCTAAATTCGGTTCTGATCTTGATGCAGCTACTAAATCTGTATTGGATAAAGGTGCGCGTAACGTAGAGATCTTGAAACAAGGGCAGTTCTCTCCTATGACTGTTGAAAAGCAGGTGGCAATTATTTATGTAGGTACCAAAAACTTAATGCGTTCTGTCCCTGTAAATAAAGTGAGAGAATTTGAGGCTGAGTATTTACAACAATTGGAATTGCGTCATCCTGATACACTGAAAGCATTAAAGGCCGGAAAGTTTGATGATGCGATTACCAGTGTACTGGAAACTGTAGCAAAAGAACTTTCAAGTAAATATTAATCAGAAATATTAAACTGGCAACCGGTATCTTACATCAGTAAATTCAGATACCGGTTGCCAAATGCTAACAATAAATGGCTAATTTAAAAGAAGTAAGAATTCGTATCGCATCGGTGCAGTCAACACAGCAGATTACCAAAGCCATGAAGATGGTTTCGGCGGCTAAGTTGAAACGTGCAACGAATGCTATTATACAATTACGTCCCTATGCAACAAAGCTGAAAGAAATTTTAGGAAATCTTTCTGCTAGCCTGGAAGGATCATCATCACCTTTTATACAGGAACGTGAGCCTAACAAGGTATTAGTTGTAGTAGTTTCTTCTAACCGTGGTCTTGCCGGTGCGTTTAATATGAACGTAATTAAAACTGCCAATAATTTAATTGCAGAAAAATACAGCGAACAACTTAAAAATGGTAATGTAAGCATCGTTGCTATTGGTAAGAAATCGCAGGATTTTTACGAAAAGCGTAATTATAAAGTGGTTGGAAACAATAATGAAGTATATGCTGCGCTTACTTTTGAAAATGTAACTAAAATTACCGACGCCATTATGGCCGGGTTTGTAAAAGGAGAGTTTGACAGAGTGGAGCTGGTTTACAACAGGTTTAAGAATGCAGCGGTACAACTTTTAACTACTGAGCAATTGTTGCCTTTGCCAAAACCCGAAAGCGCTGAGCAGACAAAGACTTCTAATGTTGATTATATCCTTGAGCCTTCTCAGGAAGAAATTGTAGCACAGTTGATCCCTAAATCCGTTAAGACCCAATTGTATAAAGCAGTACTGGATTCTCATGCTTCTGAGCATGGCGCGCGTATGACATCGATGGATAAAGCAACTGAGAATGCTGGAGATTTGTTAAAAGCATTAAAACTGTCTTACAATCAGGCACGTCAGGCTGCGATTACCACAGAGCTTACAGAGATTGTAAGTGGTGCGGCAGCATTGAACGGTTAATACAGAAAAAATATTTTAAAGCCCCTTTCTCATCGACAGGGGCTTTTTTTATGGGATGAAGACCATTCAGAGATGCAGATGATAACTTGTTCAAAAAAGTAAGGGGTTATACTGCTTTTTAGCTAATAAATATTATTTTTGTGCCATAAATAAAAATAACATGGAACAGACACCAAAACACAATACAGAAAGCATGAAAAGAGCTAATGAGATCTCAATCTACAAATTGATGGTTGTAGGCATCTTAATTAGTATTTTGGGCGTTTATCTGCGTTTTGCAGGCGATTCAACAACCTTGTCAATTGTTTCATGGGTAATCCTTTTTGTAGGTTCTATCGTAGCATGTAAAGGTGTATTTAAGATACTGGCTGCATAAGCTGGATAAATAGTTTTTAAGAATTTAGACCCTCAACACTTATGCTGTTGAGGGTTTTTTTGTAATATTTTAGTGAACAGAAATATTTTAAGGTTACTTCAGCCAGCCCTTGGTATTAAGGAGAAATCTAACCTTTAATATTATGAAATCATATTTTGTTTATCCTGTAATAATTTTTACTTTTTGGAGCTGCAGTAATACAAATAAGTCTTACGAAAGTGCAGATGTAACTGCTGCCAATCTGGAAAATGCGGATACTGCACTTACTATGAAGATCATTAAGACTGCAGATATGCGTTTTAGGGTCAGGGATGTGCAAGATACTAAAGCACAGTTAAGTGCTGCAATAAAAGCTGAAGGCGGGGATATTGCGGAATTTACTATTCAAAGCAATATCCAGCAAACTGACAAAGTTAAATATTCTGCTGACTCCCTACTTGAGCTTACAGCTTACAGAACGGAGGGAGCCGTTACGGCGAAAATCCCTTCAGACAAACTGGATGAGTTTACCAATAAAGTGGCTAAAATGGCTGTCTTTGTTGATTTCCAGTCTATGAAACTTGATGACCAGAGCCTGGTTTACCTGAGTAACAAGCTCAAAAACCAAAACAGGGCAGAGGCTGTGAACCAGCTGGACAAACATGCCAGTAAGAAAAGCAATAGTGTAGGGCCGGCTTTAGGTGTTAAGGATGATTATGTGGACAAAAAGATCCAGAATATGCAGATTGACAGCCGCGTGCAGTACAGCAACATTACCCTTAACTTTTACCAGGACAATGCCGTTAAAAAAATGATTGTAGCCAATGATTCACTTTATGATTACAAACCTGATTTTTTAAGAAGATTTGTACTTAATGTTCAAAATGGCTGGATGATTTTTAAAGAATTTATCCTGATCCTGACCAATTTATGGATGCTGATCCTGTTGCTGCTTGCAGGTTATTTTACTTTCAGGTATTACCGGAAAAGGAGAGCCCAGGCATAGAATGAACGCTTTTATTTCAAGCGTTTTCCATTGTCTTTCACAAAAGATTCCCAACCCGAGTAGGTTTTGCCCTTACCGGCAGTACCTATTTTTTGAAAAGAGTGGCAAACTGCCACAGCCAGCCCGTCCGTCGCATCTAAAAACTCTGGGGTTTCTTTAAAATTCAGCAGTCTTTGCAGCATTGCAGCCACTTGTTCTTTACCGGCGCTGCCATTCCCTGTAATCGACTGCTTGATCTTTCGGGGTGCATATTCGTTAATTGGGATATTTTTTGATAAGGCCGCAGCCATGGCAATACCCTGTGCACGCCCTAATTTTAACATTACCTGAATATTTTTTCCGTAAAAAGGGGCTTCCAGGGCTAAAATATCAGGCTTATATTCATCAATTAATTTTACTGTTTTCTCAAATATCCGCTGAAGCTTTAAGAAATGATCGTCCAGATGATCCATCCTTACAATCCCCATGGTGATCAGTTCAATTTTACTGCCCCGTTCAAGTATTACTCCGTAGCCCATTATTGAAGTACCGGGATCTATGCCCATGATCACCCTTTCCTTTTTTTCAACCAACATAAAACAATATTAAGCATATTTGCACAGAGTAAATTAAAAAAGTTGACATCCAATTATAAAAAGACATTATCATACTTTCTTAAAACCGCAATTGTAATCATTGCATTTTGGTTTGTATACAAAAAACTGTCTTCCAATGAAAACTTACGTGCTTTTGAAGATCTTTTAAAACAGATTCCCCAAACTGAAATTATCCTTATCCTTGGTATAGTTTGTTTATTGATGCTGGTTAACTGGGGTGTCGAAGCATTAAAATGGAAAAGATTAATAGCCCGTATTGAAAGTATTAGTTTATGGCGGGCTATTGAATCTGTTTTTTGCGGACTAACCTGGGCTGTATTTACGCCTAATCGCATTGGCGAGTATGGGGGCAGAGTATTTTTCCTTTCGCCTAAACGGCGCATTATAGGTGTTGTAGCCATGGCCGTTGGAAATATTGGCCAGATGGTGCTGACAAATGTTTTTGGAGCAATAGCGATAAGCATATTTATTTATCGGTTTGTTCCGCTTGATTACAGACTGTTCTATGCTTTAATCGTGCTTTCTGCAATGTTCTGTGCTTTTTTTATGGTGTTTTACTTTAACATCAAATGGCTGAACGGGATTTTGCTTTCCATGCGGTTTACGCGCAAATACAAGAAATTTTATAGCATTCTGGCCAGGTATAGTAAAAAAGAACTGCTGTATATCCTGTTGTTTTGCCTGGCAAGATATTTTGTATTCAGCTCACAGTATTTTATTCTTTTCTTCTGGCTGATACCCGGAATCCATCCTCTGGATATTTTAACAATGGTATGTATATTATTTTTTGTCCAATCTACACTCCCTTCTCTCGATTTGTTTGATATAGGCGTAAGGAGTTATACCGCTGCTTATTTCTTTAGTTTTGTTACCGATCATGATGTAGCTGTTATTGCATGCACAGCAAGTATATGGCTGATAAATATTATAATTCCTGCTATATTAGGCTCTTATTTTGTGTTTAAACTTAATTTTTTTGGAAATACTCAACGCAATTAGCCTTATATCGTCTTTTTTAACGGTTTTATATGTGATGGTGGTGATCACCTTCATAAGAGGATGGCATAAACTGATAAATTTTAAACCGCAACCAGTAATTTTAACCACAAAAGTTTCTGTACTTGTTGCTGCCCGTAATGAGGCCCCGAACATTGCTAAAACAATAGAAGATCTGATTGCCCAAAATTACGCCAGGGATTTAACGGAAATCATATTTATTGACGATCACTCTACCGACCAGACTGCTGCCATTATCAGTTCCTATTCTGATAAAGGAGTGAAACTCATTCGTCTGAATGAAGATCAGCCCCTTAATTCCTATAAAAAGAAAGCTATACAAACTGCTATCGCCCAGGCTAGAGGTAGTTTGATCATTACAACTGATGCAGATTGCAGAATGGGACCAGATTGGCTTAAAACCATAGTTAGCTTTTATGAGGAGAAGAAATATAAGATGATCTCCTCTCCGGTTGCTTATTTTGAAGAAAAAAGTTTTTTTGAAAGGGCACAAACGCTTGAATTTTTGTATTTAATTGGTTTGGGTGCTTCAACTATAGGCAATAGAAAACCATCAACCTGTAATGGGGCCAACTTAGCTTACGAACGGGAAGCTTTTTACGAGGTAGGTGGTTTTAAAGGAATTGACGATCTTGCCTCAGGGGATGATGAGCTGCTGTTACATAAAATGGCCGCAAAGTTTAACGGCCATATCGGATTCTTAAAAAATGAGGATGCTGTAGTATACACACATCCAAAAGCCACATTAAAGGAATTCATTCAACAGCGTAAACGATGGGCATCAAAAAGTACCCGATATAAAAACAAATCGATCATCGTATTGGGCGTTTGCATCTGGCTATTTAATTTAAGTATTCTTTTAAATGCAGCTTCAGGTATTTTTAACTGTTTTTATTTTAAGCTGGCAGTGGTTCAGCTATTGGCGAAAATGACGATTGAATTGTTATTTTTATACGATGTAACCGCCTTTGCCAAAAGACGGAACCTGCTGATATTATTGCCTGTACTTAATGTATTGCATATTTTATACATCGTATACATAGGCGTTGCCGGAAATACCGGAAAGTATAACTGGAAAGATAGAATGGTAAAATAATGGAGATCAATAACAGTCCTTCAAGGAAAATATGGAAGCGCTTTAAGAAGAATAAGATGGCTTTTGGTGGCCTGCTGTTTATCTTATTATTAACCATTATGGGGATTTTAGGTTACCTGATCACACCAGATCAAACCCCGATGGCCAATACTATGCACCTCCAGTTAAGCAATAAGAAACCTGGCAGAACATTTAAATTTTTAATTGTCAGCCGGAAAGAGAGCGTTAAACAGCTAAATTTCATTGAACGGATGTTATACGGTCAGGAAGCTGATTTTAAAAGCGTTCCCATTACCTCCAGAAGGATAGATGGAAATAAGATCTATGTAAGGGAATATATAGGGGATGATGAGCTGGCAGAAGAATCTGCATACCCTTTATTGGGACAGGATCAATTGTATGAGCAAACCTTTTGGCTGGGTACAGATATTTATGGCCGCGATTTACTAAGCCGGCTTATTCTTGGTATCCGGGTGTCCTTATCGGTCGGCCTAATGGCTGTACTCATTTCCCTCTTTATTGGGGTAAGTCTGGGTGCCCTGGCCGGTTATTTCGGTGGTAAAACTGATGCGGCCATCAGCTGGTTCATGAATGTGATCTGGTCACTACCCTCCCTGTTATTGGTTATTGCCATTTCTTTTGCATTGGGGAAAGGCTTCTGGCAGATATTTATTGCCGTAGGGCTATCTACCTGGGTAGATGTGGCCCGTTTGGTACGCGGACAGGTTATGGCCTTAAAAGAAGTCGAATTTGTTGAAGCTTCAAAAGCACTCGGGTTCTCTACTTCCAGAACAATTGTAAAACATATCCTGCCCAATATTGCAGGGCCAATTCTGGTTGTTGCTTCAGCTAATTTTGCTTCAGCTATTTTGCTGGAAACAGGATTAAGCTTTTTGGGATTCGGTGCCCAGCCCCCTATGCCCAGTTGGGGCGGAATGATCAAGGAACACTACGGTTACATTATCATGGATGCCGCCTACCTGGCCATTTTGCCGGGCCTGGCCATCATGCTTACAGTATATGCATTCAACTTGCTGGCTATCGGCCTGCGTGATGCTTTTGATGTTAAATCGCAAAATATATCTGTGTAGCTAAAGCCGAATTTATTAACTTTGGATGTATGCTATTGAACTGTTATCAGCAAGAATTTATAGAAGCCGGATGCGATGAAGCTGGGCGGGGCTGTCTGGCAGGACCTGTATTTGCTGCTGCAGTGATTTTGCCGCCAGATTTTATTGCCGGGGAGCTGAATGATTCAAAACAGCTTAATCATCAGCAACGTAAAAGACTTAGGATCATTATAGAAAAAGAGGCCATCGCATGGGCAGTTGCTGAAGTTGACAATATAGAAATTGATCAGATCAATATTTTGAATGCCTCCTTTCTCGCTATGCACAGGGCCATAGAGAAATTACTGGTTAAACCCCAGTATTTAAGTATTGACGGCAACCGGTTTAAAAAATATCCTGATATCCCCCATGCCTGTATTGTTAAAGGAGATGGTAAATACCTGAACATAGCAGCGGCCTCCATATTGGCCAAAACCCATAGAGATGAGTTTATGGAACGCATTTCAGATGAATACCCGCATTATCAATGGCATCAGAATAAAGGCTACCCAACAGTGGTACACCGTTCTGCTGCACTTGAGCATGGTTTATCGCCATATCATCGTAAAACTTTTACAGTTAGTCCCCCTCAACTTAACCTGTTTTCCGAAATAGAGGGATAATTAGTATTTTCACATAATTGAAAACACTGATTCTTACAAACAGAGTTCCCTTTCCACCCAACAGTGGTTACCCTATAGTGGTTTACAATACCATTAAAGGCCTGCTAAACCTTGGGGTAGACATTACCTTGTTCAGTATCAATACCAGTAAGCACAGAATAGATGTAGACGATATCTATGATCCTGTTTTTGAAAAGATAGAATTCCATTCTTTCAGCATCGATACCGAAGTAAATGTATGGGGGGCACTCCTCAACATCTTTTCCAATCAATCCTATAATGTATCCAGGTTTTTTGATGAAGATGCCGGGCGTTTACTGGAAGATATTTTAAAGGAAAATGAATTTGACATCATTCAGTTTGAAGGACTTTTTGTAGTGCCATATCTTGATACTGTTAAGGCCAACAGCAATGCCAAGATAATTTACCGGGCACATAATATAGAATTTGATGTTTGGGAGCGTATCGCGATGAGGGAACAGTTTACGCCCAGAAGGAGATATCTGCAGTTTTTAGCGCGTCGTTTAAAACACTACGAAACAGAACAGCTTAACCGTTTCCACCAGGTATTTGCCATTAGTGAACCCGACCGACAGCATATACTTAAATTTGGTTGCCAGGCTCCTTTGGATGTTTTTCCTGTTGCCCTTGATTTTGAAAAATACATTATTGATCAGACTAAAACCAGTTTCCCTACTTTGTTTCATCTGGGGGCTATGGATTGGCGGCCCAATAAAGAAGGTCTGGAATGGTTTCTGGATGAAATATGGCCCGATATAGAAAAACTAAATTCTGAACTTCGTTTTTATATTGCAGGCAAGAGCATGCAACGCCAGTTTTTTGAATATGATTCTGAAAACCTGGTTGTTGAAGGTGAAATTTTTGATGCCATAGAGTTTATAAACTCTAAAGCCATTATGATTGTCCCGCTATTGTCCAGCAGTGGAATGCGTGTTAAAATTATAGAAGGAATGGCTATGCGGAAATGTATAATTGCTACCAGTATGGCTGCCGAGGGGATCAGTTATGAGCATGGAAAAGATATTCTCATCGCCAACACTGCGGATGAGTTTTACAGGTCTATTTTACAATGTATCACCAATCCCAAAAAATGGCGGGAAATTGGCGATAATGCAAGAAAAACAGTAGAAAGGGATCATGATATCCATGCCATTTCTAAACGGATGCTGGATATTTACCACAAATTAATTAGTGCCTAAATTTATATACCTTTGCCACGCTTTTATTTATATTAAACTGTATGAAGAATACCGCACTAACCAATAAACACATTTCTTTAGGCGCCAAAATGGTGCCATTTGCCGGGTACAACATGCCTGTACAATACGAAGGTATCAATGCAGAGCACGCTGCAGTGCGCAACAGCGTTGGCGTTTTCGACGTGAGCCATATGGGTGAATTTATTCTGAAAGGTGAAAATGCTTTAGACCTGATCCAGCGTGTAACCAGTAACGATGCCTCAAAACTATATGATGGTAAGGTGCAGTATTCCTGCTTGCCAAATGAAAATGGTGGTATTGTAGACGATCTGCTGGTTTACCGCATTGATGAACTTACTTATATGCTTGTGGTGAATGCTTCAAACATTGAAAAAGACTGGAACTGGATACAAAAGTTCAATACCAGAGGAGTGGAAATGCATAATATATCTGATAAAACATCTTTATTGGCCATACAGGGGCCTAAAGCTGCAGAGGCCCTGCAAAGCTTAACAGATGTTGACCTGGCATCAATGGACTACTACAATTTTGTAAAGGGCAAATTTGCAGGTGTAGATAATGTACTGGTTTCTGCAACAGGGTATACCGGTGCCGGAGGCTTCGAGATTTACTTTGACAACGAACACGCAGATGCCATCTGGAATGCCATTTTTGAAGCGGGAAAACCATTTAACATCAAGCCAATTGGCTTAGGTGCCAGAGACACCCTGCGCCTTGAAATGGGTTTCTGTCTTTACGGAAATGATATTGACGACCATACCTCCCCAATTGAAGCGGGACTGGGATGGATCACCAAATTCTCTAAAATATTTACCAATTCAGAAGCACTCCTTGCACAAAAAGAAGCCGGGGTGGCCAGAAAGCTGGTTGGTTTTGAAATGATCGACAGGGGTATACCACGTCATGATTACGAAATTGTTGATGGAGAAGGTAATGTAATCGGTAAAGTTACTTCTGGTACCCAATCGCCCTCCCTGCAAAAAGCAATAGGAATGGGATATATAGATAAAGCTTTTGCCAAAGAAGGAACGGAGATCTTTATTCATATCCGTAACCAAAAAATACTGGCAAAAATCGTAAAATTCCCTTTTTATAAATAAATACTTTAACTGCCCTAAACCCTCAATTGTCTGTGTATGCATAAAAAAAGCATAGAAGTTTGTTTAACTCCCGCATTATTAAACCTGTACGATATTAAAGAAAGCGTTGTTGTCGTTATTGATATTTTAAGGGCAACATCTTCCATTGTATATGGTATTGACAATGGAGCAACTGCAATTATTCCGGTTGCCCATGTTGAAGATTGCTTAAACTATGCAGATAAAGGCTATTTACTGGCAGCAGAAAGAAATGGAGAAGTTGTAGCAGGTTACGACTTTGGCAACTCTCCATTTTCTTACGTTAGTGATAAGGTTAAAAATAAAACAGTAGTGCTGACTACCACCAATGGAACAAAAGCATTGCACCTTGCCCAGGTAAATGCGCATCAGGTAGTAATTGGTGCTTTTCTCAATTTAAAGGCACTATGTAGCTGGCTTAAATCCCAGGAAAAAGATGTACTGCTGCTTTGTGCCGGCTGGAAAGATAAATTTAACCTGGAAGATACCCTTTTTGCTGGTGCAGTAGTAAATGAACTTCGTAAGGATTTTACACATTTTGATGATTCATGTGTTGCGGCAGAAGACTTGTATCTGCTGGCTAAAGATGACCTTAGAAATTATCTTCATAAATCATCACACAGTCACCGATTGGCCGAGCTGAACATTGAAGAAGATGTGAAATTTTGTTTACAGCTTAATATATGCCAGGCAATCCCTGTACTGGTAGGGGAGGCGCTGGTAGCCTTAAAGGCTTAGCTCACTTAATTTCTCGTTGTTTTTTATGGTCTTTAGGGCTTCTTCATAAGCCAGCCAATAAATGGTTTCAGCTTTCGCCATGTCAAAAGTACTGATGCTCCCCATTCCTTTTGGCTCTACCATAATGTTACAAAGTGCAGTTTTTTGCTCCATGTCTTTGTTAATAGACATGATTCCGGCCCTGGTCACTAATGATGTGATCCCGGTCATCTTATCAACAGGATTTAAATGATTGCATGAAGAACCAATAATAAAATCACAGTTGTCAAGCAAAGGCTCAACAGGGAAATTATTCAATATCCCTCCATCTACATACATTTGCCCTTCAATCATAATCGGTTTAAAGATACCTGGAATACAGCTTGACGCCTGTATCGCCCTGATCAGTGGGCCTTTGTTAAAGTAAACCAGTTTGCCTTCGCTAAAATTGGTCGCCGCAATGGTAAGCGGAATCTTCAGGTGCTCTATTCTGTCATCAGGAAAATAGGCCTTCAGCAAGTCGGCAGTATGCTCTATATTGATGAGGCCCAAAGCACCAACAGCAGGTCTTACAAAGCGAAGGAGTTTGGTTTTGATAAAAATATTTAAACCTTCTTCAGGGTCGATGCCGGCGGCATAAAAAGCTCCCGCAATTGATCCTGCGCTTGTACCGCTGATGTGGCTAAACTGTATACCCGCATTAATAAATGCTTTCAGAACACCTAAATGTGCAATGCCACGTATGCCACCACCCGATAATACAATTCCAATTTTAGCCATATCAATTATTTAGGCTTGTATTTAGCAGCCTGTAATATCTTTTGCATATCTTTTTCCGTCATCAGCTGTTGCAACGTAACTTTGGGGTTTTCCCGCATATACTTTTTAACAATTTGCCAGCCTATCCATATACCTAGCTTTGGGGCCGACTCATTCTTTTCACCCAGTCCCGGGGTAAAGGGACCCTCACTTAAAAATACCTGTATTTTCTGATAATCAGTTTCAAATAATAAATCGTTTGCCAGATAATAGCCCCAAATGTCACTTTCAAAAGTTTTGCACCATTCCAGCTGTTTCGATGTATAGCCAATCTTAACAGAATCAGGTACTTCATCGGCCAATACCTGATCCATAAAATACAGGATTTTGCCATTGTATATCATTTTCGACAGTAATGACCGGTCTTCATCTTTTTCCCGAAAAAGTTCTTCCCTGGCGTAAGTTTCTGTAACTCTGGGTACAATATATGTGGGGGTAAAACGTCTGGACAAATACAAAGGCACACTTTCTACAATGGCCATATAAAATTTGCTGTCCTTACCTAAAAACATGTCCAGGCCAATCCCCATATAATTATCCCCAATAGGGGTTTGTACGGCAAAACCCGAGATAAACGAAATGAACCTTGGTACCTCAGCTTTAGGGTAGTAATATTTAATATATTTAAAAGTTTGTGTAAGGTCTTTTTCTATTGGAGTAAGACTACTAAAAACACTATCTTTTTCCTTGTTCAAATCGTAGTAAGCCTGGTCTTTATATAACGTAGAAAGAATTTCCTCATTGCTGTAATTAAAATTACCTACCATTCGGTGTACATAATCATCATAAAATACACCATATTTTTTTTGCAGCAACAAGTCTGTCTGTTTAAGGTCTTTTTCTTTTCCGGCATATAAATCCTGATCAAAACGTTCAATTTTTACATCCAGATGTATGGTGCTTACGTCAGGTTTACTACTTTGCTTACAGGAAAGAAAAGTTATTATAAACAGAAAAAATAGATAGCTTTGACTGATTTTTACGTTATGTATCATTAATCACAAATATAAATTAAGTAATAGAAAATATATCTATATTATGAAAAGACTATTTCCAGGCTTATTGCTATTGTTTTTAACCGGTAACCTTTTTGCGCAGAATTTAAGAATTCCTGATTATAGTTTCAGACTGGGTTTAACGGCCCATCCTACAATAGGCTGGATAAAACCAGAGGTTGGCAAGAGCAATAGTGTTTCACTTGGCTTCTCTTATGGACTACTTGGTGATTTCAATTTTGCAGAGAATTATAGCTTTTCAACCGGGTTAACCATTACGACCATCAATGGTAAAAGTACCGAGGTAAGGCAATTGGGAACACCTTCCAGTCAGGCCGAATATGAATTTAAGTACAAGCTTCAGTACATTGAAATCCCCTTAACGGTAAAGCTTAAAACAGCTAAGATGAACGAAATGCGCTGGTACGGACAGTTCGGGCTTTCGAATGACTTTAAGATTGGGGCCAAATTGGACAGTAAAGCTGCCGGCCAGCCGGAAATCAAAAACGGCGAAGCTAATGTTAAGTTTTACAGGGCTGGTTTAATTATTGGGGCAGGTGGTGAGTTTGACATCTCAGGCAACACCAGTATTATGGCTGGTTTAACTTACAACAATGGATTTACAGACATTACCAGCGATAAAAATACATCTGCGCGTAACCATTATCTTAGCCTGAATTTAGCCGTGTTCTTTTAAAATCATAACCATTAAAAAGAAATCAATCATTATAAACTCATGAAAATCGCATTAGCACAGCTCAACTATCATATCGGTAACTTCGAATACAATACCCATAAAATCATTGACCATATTGAGCAGGCCAAAATCCAGGGGGTTGATCTTATTGTATTTGCCGAGTTGGCTGTATGTGGTTACCCCCCGCGTGATTTTCTTGAATTTGATGAGTTTATTGAACTTTGTGAAAAGTCGGCCCAGCAAATAGCGGAGCACTGTAAGGACATAGCCTGTATTGTAGGT
This sequence comes from Pedobacter sp. AK017, assembly GCF_014200825.1. Classification (NCBI taxonomy): domain Bacteria; kingdom Pseudomonadati; phylum Bacteroidota; class Sphingobacteriia; order Sphingobacteriales; family Sphingobacteriaceae; genus Pedobacter; species Pedobacter sp. AK017. The sequence goes on along the minus strand of NZ_JACHCW010000012.1, from coordinate 86,086 downwards.
CTGCCCGTTAAAAATGATGTACTTGCTGGTAAAGACCTGTATAATGCAGCTTATTTTATAGAAGATGGCCGTTTAAAAAGAGTAGTAAAAAAAGCATTGTTGCCCAATTACGATGTATTTGATGAATACCGCTATTTTGAGCCCGCAAGTCATTTTGAATGTATCGATTTTAAAGGCATCAAAATAGCTGTTACCATCTGTGAAGATCTTTGGAACATCAACAACAATCCTTTATATATTGCTTCTCCAATGGATGAGCTGATCAGGCAAAAGCCCAAACTGATGATCAATATCGCAGCCTCTCCATTTTCTTATTGTCATGATGAGGAAAGGGTTGTGGTACTGTCAGACAATGCCAGGAAATACAATTTGCCATTGCTGTATGTAAACCAGGTAGGTGCACAGACAGAGATCATTTTTGACGGAGGCTCTCTGGCTTTCGATGCCAAAGGCAACCTGATCGACGAGATGCCTTATTTTAAGGAAGCCCTCCGCGTCTATGAATTTGAGGATAATAGGATTAAGGGCTATGTGCCCATGCAACACCAGGCCATTCCTGACATAGAACAGATTCACCAAGCACTGGTAATGGGCATTAAAGATTATTTTGCCAAATCAGGTTTTAGCAAAGCTGTTTTGGGTTTGTCCGGTGGTATCGATTCTGCTATAGTTTGTGCACTGGCCTGCCGTGCCCTGGGGCCGGAAAATGTAATGGCTGTACTGATGCCCTCAAAATACTCTTCAGACCATTCTATCCAGGATGCCTTAGATCTGGTGAAAAACATTGGCTGTGAGCATGAGATCATCCCTATAAAAGAAGCTGCTGATGCGTTCGACAATATGATGGCCCCCGCTTTTAAGAACCTTCCATTTAACCTTACCGAAGAAAATATCCAGGCCAGGTGCAGGGGTATCGTCGTTATGGCCATGTCCAATAAGTTCGGCTATATTTTGTTAAATACATCCAATAAAAGTGAATGTGCTGTGGGGTATGGCACATTATACGGCGATATGTGCGGTGCTATCGGGGTAATTGGCGACGTGTACAAAACACAGGTTTATCAGCTGGCCAATTATATCAATAAAGACGGCATTGTAATCCCCGAAAACTCTATTGTTAAGCCACCTTCAGCGGAACTCAGACCAGGCCAGAAAGATTCTGATTCATTGCCCGACTACGATATACTTGATAAAATCCTGTTCCAGTATATTGAACAGAAACAAAGCTCATCTGCTATTATTGCACAAGGCTACGACGAAGGGTTGGTCAGGCGGATTATCAAAATGGTAAATACAGCTGAGTTTAAACGTTACCAGACCCCACCAATCCTGCGTGTTTCACCTAAGGCATTTGGCATGGGCCGAAGAATGCCAATTGTAGGTAAATACCTTTCCTAGCCTGCTTTTTTTATCCACTTTTTATATGGAATAATAAGGGCCAGTAAAAGTGCGACAACACATAAAACTTTGGCAATCACATCACCTGTTTTGGTGTAAAGGGTAAGCTCGTCATTTAAATTAATGTCGGCCTTAAGCGCAGTCCTTGTCCACCATCCAGCTTGTTTAATTATATCCCCTTTCTGGTTAATGAAACAGGAAATTCCCGTATTGGCCGATCGGACCACATACCTGCGGTTTTCTATGGCCCTTAATCTGGCATACATCAGGTGCTGGTCTTTTCCCGAAGTATTGCCCCACCATCCATCATTAGTTAGGATGGCAATAAACTGGGCTCCGTTTTTAACGGCCTGGCCAATCCAATCGCCCCAGATAGATTCATAACAGATCACCGGTGCCACGCCAATTCCGCTGTAAGCATAAAACACACCCGGCTCTTTTTGCGAGCCATAACCACCCACCGTACCGCCAAAGCCTTCAAAAACAGGCCCCAGTACAGCTAGTGCTGTAGGGAAAGGCATTTTTTCTACGCCGGGAACCAGTTTAGACTTATGGTAAAACTGTACATTGGCAGAATTTTCTATTTGTATGGCACCATTAAAAACATCAACATAATCGTTGTTGTACTTTCTGGCCGATAAAGTTTGCTGATCCGGATAAAACTTTATACTCTCTATGCCGGTAATCAAAGTGCCGTTCTTATATTTCTCCAGAAAGCGCTGTGCGGTCATGAAATCGGCATCACTACGGATCCTGTCCTCGTCTACCCTGCTTGGTATGGCTGTTTCCGGCCATATGAAATATTCCGTGTTGGGTTGTGCTACCGAATCAGAAAGCCGGGTAAGTATCGCTAACTGCTCAGCTGAAGAAAGTCCTCCGAATTTTAAATAAGGGTCTATATTGGGTTGTACAGCTACCACATTTACAGGAACTTCCTTTTCCTTATACTGGCTGTATTTTGTCAGCGATAAACCCGCAGGTAACAAAATAAACAGGGCCCAGCCTAAAACAGGCCTTAACCTGGTGTAACCTTTAGACACCGTTTTAAATTTCTTATAAGCTTCAAAAGCTAAAATATTGCTCAGCAATATCCATACAGAGCCTCCGTAAACACCAGTATATTCATACCACTGTGCCAGCTGGTGCATACCAGATAAGCCATTTCCCAGTGTCATCCATGGAAAAGCCAGGTCCCAGCTCTGGTGCAGGTATTCCATGGCAACATAAAAAGAAAGCAGGCCCAGGTAAGCAATGTTTTTACTGGCCACCCTGCTTAGCCGGTAATACAACCAAAAGGCAAAAATCATTAGTAAAGCCCCCAGTCCAAAGGGGATGAGCGACACAAACGCAGCTACCACCGCATTGTTAACGGCACTAATGGCATTGTAAACCCAGTAAATACTGGCGGTATTCCAAACTAAAAAAGTTAATCCAGCCGTCAGGAATATCTTTTTACCTGTTTTCCCTTCTGTCTTAAGCATCAGCTTATCCAATGCAATCAATAAAGGAACCAGCCCAACTAACAACAGCGGGGTAGTATAAGGGATAGGTGGCCAGGCCAGCCACATTAAAAATGCACTTAACAGGGCCAACAGGGCAGTGTTTCCAGATTTCATCAACCGCCGCTTATAAACTGTCTAAAATATCCGCTTTTTTTGCTTCATATTCTTCCTGTGTAATCAGGTGTTTATCATATAAGCTCTTCAGTTTTCTTAATTTTAAAGTGGTTTCGTCTTCCGGTTCTTCCACAGGGGCAGAAGGTTGCGAAAATAAGGCATGAGGCACCTCATCTGCTACAGGCTCAGCAGGAACAGTATTTACCGTAACCGGTGAAGTTGAAGACCGTCTGTCCTCCAGCTCTGCTTGTTTTAACTGCTCTTTAAAAGCTTCCAGCTGTTCATAAGCCGCCTGATATAATTTACGGGCCTGCGCTTTAGGTATATACTCTGTAATGATATTTTCACCATGTAGAGGCACACAAATAAATTTAGAACCAAAAATTTCTTCTTTAAAAGAGACCTCTTTAATGCTTTTCCAGGAAATGTCCTTAAAATTCATGGTGATGCCAAAATTGCCCGGCTCACAATAAAAAATACGTTTGTTACTTACCGCAATGCAATCAGGAAGCAAATTTACAGCCGGTTTCTTCTGTACTGCCATATAAATCAGTTCCTCATTGCTGGTTAGCATGTCATTCAGTTTTCCTAAAACCTTTTCAACGGCCTTCGGATCCTGTTCGTCACTTAAAAATCTATCTATTAAAATCATGTTGTTGCTTTATAATAATTCTTTATACCCATCAAAAATTGAACCCAATTAATCCCGTTCATCTTTATATTTATTCTTCTTCTTCACCGGCTCTTCGGCTCCGGCCACACAAATTACGAATTCCCCCTTTAATATATTGTTTTCAAAATGTGATTTTATTCCGGCCAGGGTACCTCTTACGGTTTCTTCATATAGTTTGGTCAGCTCCCGGCTTACCGAAGCCTGTCGCTCAGGTCCCATATAGTTTATAAATTCTTCAAGTGTTTTTAACAGGCGGTGCGGACTTTCATAAAGTACAATTGTGCGTTCCTCTTCCGCCAGTTTTTTCAGGCGCGTCTGCCTTCCTTTCTTTACCGGCAAAAAGCCTTCAAAAACAAAAGCATCAGATGGCAATCCTGAATTCACCAATGCCGGTACAAAGGCCGTAGCGCCAGGTAAACATTCTACCTGCAGCTCGTTTTTTAAAGTTTCCCTTACCAGGAAAAACCCAGGGTCTGATATTGCCGGCGTTCCTGCATCAGAAATCAGGGCCACATTTTTGCCCTCTTTCAAAAAGCGGATAATCTCGGCAGTTGCCTGGTGCTCATTGTGCTGGTGATGTGAGTAGGCCTTTTTATCAATTCCAAAATGCTTTAATAAAGGTGCGCTGGTCCTGGTGTCCTCTGCCAGGATCACATCAGCTTCTTTTAAAATCCGGATGGCCCTCAAGGTCATGTCCTCCAGGTTGCCGATTGGGGTTGGCACTAGAAAAAGTTTTCCTGTTGTCATTTTTAAAGCTTAACTCTACTATCTTTGTCTAAAAAATAAATAATGCTGCAAGTTAACTATATCCGCGAAAACAGAGAGAAAGTTTTAGCAGGCTTAAACCTGAGAAACTTTAAACAACCAGAGCTGGTTGATGAGATTATTAAAACTGACGAAGAAAGAAGACAATTTCAAACTTCATTGGATAACCTCTCTGCTGTTGCAAATTCGAGTGCCAAACAGATTGGTGAGCTGATGCGCAATGGGAAAAAGGACGAAGCTGAAGTACTTAAAGCAGAAACAACAGCCAATAAAGAGCAGATCAAGACCCTGTCTGATGAACTGGCAGCAGCTGAAAGCAAACTGCACAACCTGCTCGTACAATTACCCAACCTGCCATACCATCTGGTAAAAGCAGGAAGTACGCCTGAAGAAAATGAAGTGGTGTATGTGCATGGCGCACCTGCAGCCATTACAGAAACTGCATTGCCGCACTGGGAGCTGACCTCAAAGTACGATATTATAGACTTTGAACTGGGTACCAAGATTGCAGGTGCAGGATTCCCGGTTTATAAAGGTAAGGGTGCACGCTTACAGCGCGCATTGATCAATTTCTTTTTAGACCATTCTACTGCAGAAGGGTATCGGGAAATGCAGGTGCCCCACCTTGTAAATGAAGCTTCAGGCTTTGGAACCGGGCAATTGCCAGATAAAGAGGGACAAATGTACCATGTTGGTATCGATAACCTGTACCTGATTCCTACAGCAGAAGTACCGGTTACCAACCTTTACAGGGATATCATTTTAAAAGAAGAAGAACTGCCGGTAAAAAACACAGGTTATACACCATGTTTTCGTCGCGAGGCAGGATCTTACGGTGCACATGTCCGCGGCCTAAACAGGTTGCACCAGTTCGATAAAGTAGAGATCGTACAGATTGTTCATCCTGAAGCATCTTATGAAGTACTCGAACAAATGAGCGCTTATGTACAGACCCTGTTGCAAAAACTAGGCTTACATTACCGTGTGTTGCGCCTATGTGCGGGCGATATGGGCTTTACTGCAGCCATGACCTATGATATGGAAGTATGGAGCGCTGCCCAGCAACGCTGGCTGGAAGTATCTTCTGTATCTAACTTTGAAACCTACCAGAGCAACAGACTTAAATTACGTTTTAAAGGTGCAACAGGAAAAACACAACTGGCCCATACTTTAAATGGTAGTGCTTTGGCGCTACCACGTATTGTTGCAGCCATTCTGGAAAACAATCAGACAGCTAAGGGAATTAAAATTCCAGAAGTACTGGTTCCCTATACAGGCTTTGAATACATTGATTAAAACATAAAAAGCTTCCCGGAAGGGAAGCTTTTTGTTTCTAACAGGTAGATGTTAGCTTGTTTATATATATGGGTAGTTAATAATACTATAAAATAAGGATCAGCAATAAAATAATAATGATGATTGCACCTACTGAAAGGTAAACACCACCACTCATTGCACGTGCCTGCGTTTTTAATTCTTTCAACTCTTTACGGAGTTCTTTTTTCTCCGACCTGGATAAATGTGACTTATCCATATCCCTGATCTCTTCAACACGGGTTTTAATCCTTTCCAGCTGAACTTTTTGTTCAGCAGTCATTTCTGTATTGGCCTTATTGTTTTTATCTGCAGCTGAAACAGTATTAGCCGTTGCAGTCAGTGTAAAAATGAGTACCAGTGCGTAAATTAATTTTTTCATAATCTTCATTTTTTTTGGTTTAATTGCATGCCGCTGTTATCTGTATTACAACAACAATCTTTAAATAACAAAAAACCTACCAAACTTAATTGATAGGTTTTTTTAATCATTTTTTATTAAAACTGTATACAGTTCTGGTCAGAATTAAATTTATTTGATCTCAAATACTACATTCATCACATAGTTCAGTTTTATTTTCTTAAAATCGATCTCTGCTGCACCTGCACCAGCCATATCTGCACTTTCAGCTTTCATCATTACATTAGAAGCACGGTACATGGCCTGAGGATAAACCTGGTTTTCAATTTCCTGAATATCCAGGGCACTGCCCAGTTTATCACCAATTGCTTCTACCAGATACGTTGCTTTTGCTTTAGCAGCCTGTAAGGCCTTAATTTTAAGCTCCTGTTTTAAGCTGCTGATCTTTGAATAATCGTAGCTGTCTATATTGGTATACGCTACGCCTTTGGCATCAATTGCACCGATAATCGCATTCCATTTATTCAGATCGTTCACCTTTAAGCGGTACTGTTTGCTGGCCAGGTAATCCGGATTTTTTTTCTTTTCTGTAATGGTCGTATAGCTCGACAGGTTATTGATCGTTAGGTTTTCTTTCTCCAGTCCGGCTTTCTGAACCGCACTAAACAGTTCATTTTCCAGTGTAGTAATGTCAACTTTTTTCTTGCTGTTGCCATCTTTCAGGTATTCCTTTAAAGAAATGCTGATGTAAATGATATCTGGGGTAACTTCGGTTTCTGCAGACCCGCTAACACTGATCTTTTTACGCAGGTCTACTTGTTGGGCCATAGCACTAACACTAAACAGGGCAACAATGGCAAGGCTTAATAACTTTTTCATAATGTAAATTTTTCTTTTGTGTATTTGATATATAGATGAAACTTTCATACCAATTCCATATCTATACGCATAATATTTACCAATTATTCTTCAACCATCTCATTATTAGGCCCAATTTCTTCAACTACTTCTTCCTTGAAATAAGATTTCTGGAATACAAGTATGAGAATCACGCCGATAGATATGGCCGCATCAGCAATGTTAAATACAGGTCTGAAAAATATAAAATCTTCACCGCCCCAAACAGGCACCCATTTAGGGAAAACACCTTCAATCAGCGGGAAGTAGAACATGTCTACTACACGACCATGAAACAAACTGGCATAACCATATATTTTACCATATAATACCGAATCGATGATATTTCCAAGCGCCCCGGCAAAAATCAATGCTACATTCAGGATCAGTCCCCTGTGGTATTTCCGCTGGATCAGATAGTGCAGGCCATAACCAATTCCCGCAACAGCAGCAATCCTGAATAACGACAAAGCCAGCTTGCCAAATTCACCTCCAAATTCTAAACCAAAGGCCATTCCGTTGTTTTCTGTAAAATGGATAATGAACCAGTTCCCAATGATCTTGAATTCCTGACCAAGATACATATTGGTTTTTATCCAGGTCTTTAAAAGCTGATCTGCAAGTAAAACAAAGAAGATAACTAATAAAGGTTTTGTATAGCCTTTCATTACGACTGCTTCAGTTTAGCTTCCATACTTAAAGTGGCATGTGGAACAGCGCGTAAACGTTCCTTTTGGATCAGTTTACCGGTTTCCCTGCAAATGCCGTAAGTTTTGTTTTCAATGCGCACCAATGCTGCCTCTAAATTTTCAATGAACTTTTTCTGACGGGCTGCCAGTTGGTTCAATTGCTCTTTTTCCAATGTTGCCGAACCATCTTCCAATGTTTTATAAGTACCAGAAGTGTCCTCAGTTCCGTTAGAGTTAGGGCTGCTCAATGAGTTGGTCAGGTCAAGAAATTCTTCTCTTGCCATTCTCAATTTCTCTAGGATCAATTCTTTAAATTCCTGTAATTCACTGTCAGAATACCTTGTTTTCTCTTTTTCCATAATAATTATTGTTGTGCAATCAAAATTTGTAGTTCAACCTCATCGATTACTATTTTGTTTCCGTTATCTAAAGTTTCCGTTAAGTTAATGTTATCCGCCAAAATTTCAGCGCAAATGTATGTTTTATTTTGTGCTACTGCTTCGTTTACCAGGTTATGATTTTGTAAAGTCACCGTAATCCTGTCTGTCACCTCGTAACCCAATTCTTTTCTTAAGTTCTGGATCCTGTTGATCAGCTCCCGCGATAAGCCTTCCTGTTTTAGCGCTTCAGTGATCGAAACGTCAAGTGCGACCGTTAAACTGCCCATATTGGTTACCTGCCATCCCGGAATGTCCTCTGCAATAATTTCCACATCGCCAAGCTCAATCACATAATCCGTGCCGCTAACCAGATATTTGCCTGTGTTTTCAAAATTTGCCAGCTCTTCCTGGTTCATATTGCTTACCCGTTCGGCAACCATTTTCATGTCTTTGCCAACCTTAGGCCCCAATGCTTTAAAATTAGGTTTTATTTTTTTCTTGATAAAGCCCGCAGTATCAGTGATGTACTCAATCCCTTTGATATTGGTTTCCGATAAGATGAGTTCTTTTACCAGCTCTACCCTTGCCGCAAATTTGTTGTCCAGTACGGGGATTAAAATTTTTGCCAAAGGCTGGCGCACATTGATGCCTGTTTTTTTGCGGAGCGACAATACCATGGAAGAAATGTCCTGCGCAAGCTGCATCCTTTCGTTCAGTTCAGTGTCAATTAATGTCGCATCAGCTTCTTTCCACAAAGCAAGGTGGATAGATTCTGCTGCATTGTTTTCTGTAGCCGAAAGGTTTCTATACAGCCAGTCTGCAAAGAACGGTGCCACCGGTGCCATCATTTGCGCTACACTGATCAGGCAGGTATACAGCGTTTCATAAGCTGCTTTTTTATCTGCAGTCATTTCGCCTTTCCAGAAACGACGGCGCGATAAGCGGATGTACCAATTGCTCAGGTGCTCATCCACAAAAGCCTGAATGGCCCTGGTTGCTTTGGTAGGTTCGTAGCTGTTATAGCTTTCGTCAACCTCTGCAATCAATGTCTGTAATAAAGATAAGATCCAGCGGTCAAGCTCGCTGCGTTCTGCCACCGGGGTAAGGTTATCCTGGTCAATTTCAAACTTGTCAATATTTGCATACAGGGCAAAAAAGGCATATGTATTGTAAAGTGTACCAAAAAACTTGCGGCGGATCTCGGCAATCCCTTCTATGTCAAACTTCAGGTTGTCCCAAGGGTTTGCATTACTGATCATGTACCAGCGTGTGGCATCAGGACCGTATTCTTCCAGGGTTTTAAACGGATCGGCAGCATTGCCCAGGCGTTTAGACATTTTTTGTCCGTTTTTGTCCAGCACCAATCCGTTCGACACTACATTTTTATAGGCAACTTTATCAAAAACCAATGCGCCTATGGCATGTAAGGTATAAAACCAGCCACGGGTCTGGTCAACACCCTCTGCAATAAAATCAGCGGGGAAATCCGTGCCACTGTCAACTTTATCTTTATTTTCAAACGGATAATGCCATTGTGCATAAGGCATGGCGCCGCTGTCAAACCATACGTCGATCAGGTCACTTTCGCGTTTCATCGGTTTTCCTGAAGCAGAAACCAGTACAATCTCGTCTACCACATTTTTATGCAGGTCAACCAGCTCATAATTTTCTTCTGTCATGTTCCCGATCTCAAATCCTTTAAAAGGATTTTCCTTCATGAAGCCTGATGCAACAGACAGCTCCATGGCCTGGTACAATTCTTCAACCGAGCCAATGATCACCTCCTCCTTCTTGTCTTCAGTTCTCCAGATCGGTAGTGGGATCCCCCAATACCTGGAACGCGAGAGGTTCCAGTCGTTTGCATTTTTCAGCCAGTTCCCGAAACGGCCTTCACCTGTCGATTTAGGCTTCCAGTTGATGGTCTCGTTCAGTTCAAACATCCTGTCTTTCACATCTGTTACCTTAATGAACCAGGAATCCAGCGGATAATACAACAGCGGCTCATCAGTTCTCCAGCTGTGCGGGTAACTGTGTACGTATTTTTCAACCTTAAAGGCTTTATTCTCTTCTTTTAAGCGGATGGCAATTTCTACGTCTACCGATTTTTCCGGGGCCATACCAGCTTCGTAGTACTCGTTTTTCACGTATTTCCCAGCCAGTTCGCCAACATGCGCAGTAAACTTGCCCTGTAAATCTACCAAAGGTACAGGTATCCCATTTTCATCCAATACCAGCATTGGTGGTACTTCAGGTACAGCCTCTTTTGCAACTTTCGCATCATCCGCGCCAAAAGTTGGGGCGGTATGCACTATACCCGTTCCATCCTCGGTAGTCACAAAATCTCCGGAAATTACACGGAAAGCATTTTCAGGATTTTGGTAGGGCAGGGTATAAGGTAAAAGCTGTTCGTATTTAATCCCAACCAGGTCTTTACCTTTAAAACCTGCTAAAATCTGATAAGGTATTTTTTTGTCGCCTGTCGCAAAGTTGTCAAAATCTTCTGCAGCCTGGCTTTCAAAATAAAGCTTGCCAAATTGTTTGCCAACCAGGCCTTTAGCTATAATTACATTTACCGGAAGGAAAGTATACTGGTTAAAGGTTTTTACCAGTACATAATCGATTTTGGGTCCAACCGTAAGCGCTGTATTGGATGGCAATGTCCAGGGTGTCGTGGTCCAGGCCATCAGGTGGGTGTCGCCAAACCCCCGTAAAAATACGGGTAATGTTTCAGGCAGTGCCTTAAACTGTGCAACAATAGTGGTGTCTGTTACATCACGGTAAGCGCCTGGCTGATTCACTTCATGTGAACTTAAGCCTGTACCTGCTTTTGGCGAGTAAGGTTGGATGGTATAGCCCTTATACAGCAGGCCTTTATCATAGATCTGTTTTAAAAGCCACCATACAGACTCCATGTATTTCGACTTATAAGTTACATAGGGATCACTCATGTCAACCCAATAGCCCATTTTCTCAGTCAGGTCGTTCCAAACATCGGTGTAACGCATCACCGTTTTTTTACAGGCTTCATTATAGTCTTCAATAGAAATGGTCTTGCCAATGTCTTCCTTGGTAATGCCCAGTTCTTTTTCTGTACCCAGTTCTACAGGTAATCCATGCGTATCCCAGCCTGCTTTTCTTTTTACCTGAAATCCTTTTTGTGTTTTGTACCGGCAAAAAATATCTTTAATGGCCCTGGCCATTACATGGTGAATGCCAGGCATTCCGTTGGCCGAAGGAGGGCCTTCATAAAAAGTAAAAGGGTTAGATTTTGATCTAGTTGAAATGCTTTTTTCAAAGATGTTTTCCGCTTTCCAAAAATCAAGTATCTCTTTGCCTATTTTGGCTAGTTCCAGTTGTTTAAATTCCCTATACATCAATCAAGTATCTCCAAAAATTAAGGATGCAAAGTTAAGGTTTTCAAATGAAAAATTGAAGTGTTTCTGATGTCCTTGTTTTATAACGTCTTAATTGTTTCTACGTTCAGCAAGAAGTATTTTAAACCCAGCAGAAAATTTAACGAGAGCCTGCAGTACATCTGAATCTAAAAGTACACCCTGACTGTCAAATTTGCCTTTAATACCCTTTATCAGCAATTGGGCATCTTCACTTAGTTTTGCGCCAAGGGTATGCATAATTAGTTGCAATTGTGCATGTCCCTGTTCCCCATTTGCTGATGCGGTAATTATGCCAACCGGTTTGTCTGTGAATACGGTTGTAGCGACACACCATTCCAGTAAGTTTTTTAGTCTGGCAGGTATACTGAAAATATATTCAGGCGTGCAGAACACGACACCATCTGCCAGTTCAATTTGCGATAGTATTGCAGCAACATTGGCAGGAAAAGATGAGGTTAACGAAGGGTCAAAGTGCGGAAGGCTTTCCAAATCCTCCCAAATCCTGATCGTAAAATCCGGGACGGTAAGTTCCCCGAACATTGCCATCAGCTTGCTGCCCGAAGATTGCTTACCTGCACTTCCGATAATAACCAGTACATTCATTTTTAGATTATTTAGCTATCCGGTATTTATCCTGGTGTATTGTTTTGGAACTCTTTTGAAAGTTATAGGAATAAACTATTGGGATAATTATGATAAAACCAGTGACGTTTAAACAATTATCTAAATATTAATTCAAACTTCCAAATTGTCGCCATAAAAGATGACAGGATGTTATTCGGTGTTTACCGCACAGGGGCCTTGTTTCTGACATTGGTATATTTGCGTGCATTGATGGTATAAACGCCTGATTTTTTTAAATTAGCAAACAATTGGAATGCTATGCAAAAAGAGATGACGAAACAGCAATGGTATGCTATAAACAATACCGACCAGTTGGATACGCCGGCCCTGGTCGTTTACCTGGATAGGGTCAAGGCAAATATTCAGCATGCTATCGATATCATTGCCGATCCAGCACGCTTAAGACCCCATGTTAAAACACATAAAACAAAAGAAGTTAGCCGTTTGCTAATGGATGCAGGCGTAAATAAGTTTAAATGCGCCACTATTGCAGAAGCCGAAATGCTGGGGATGCTTGCTGCAAAAGATGTTTTACTGGCTTACCAGCCCTTTGGGCCTAAACTGGCCAGGCTGATCTCTTTGATCAGAAAATATCCGGATACCAGGTTCTCCTGCCTGATCGATAACCTTGAAACTGCAAAAAATATATCGGCTTTGGCCAGTTCCGAACAGTTAGAACTCCCTGTTTATATCGATTTGAATGTAGGAATGAACAGGACCGGCATCCAGCCGGATCATTGTGCCATACAGTTATTTGAGGAAGCAGTTAAATTAAATGGCATTCAATTGCTTGGCCTTCATGCTTATGATGGGCACATACAGCAGGTCCCTGTTCAGGAAAGGGAAACCATGTGCGAAGAGATATTTTTGATGGTCGAATCCTTAAAACAGGAATTGGAAAAAAGAGGATACCAGCAGCTAAATATCATTATCGGGGGCTCCCCTGGTTTCCCGGTCTACGCCAAAAAGCCTGGTGTCGAATGTAGTCCCGGTACTTTTGTTTTTTGGGATAAAAGTTATCTGGATGACCTTTCTGAACAAGGCTTTCTTCCGGCTGCCCTGGTATTGAGCAGGGTCGTTTCCCTACCCGGCAGTACAAAAGTATGTATGGATCTGGGCCATAAATCTATCGCAGCTGAACGTGTTTTGTCGCAGCGGGGCTACTTTCTGAATGCTCCCGATTTTAAAGTTGAAAGCCAGAGTGAAGAACACCTGGTGCTCGACGCAGCTGAAAACCATCCCTGGAAAATTGGTGATCTTTTTTATGTCCTGCCCTATCATATTTGTCCAACCTGCGCCCTTTATGAAGCCGCAACACTGATTGAAGACAGGAAAGCCACCGCTAGCTGGAAGATCATTGCAAGGGACAGGAAAATATTTACATAAACCCTGCTGTGGTGTTGCTTAATTTTTTTAAACGCATCATCCATATCCTGCCCAGTACAACCAGCTGAACAACAAAGATCGTAACTGCTACTATCAGCAATACATACTTGCTGCCGGTAAAGTGAATGTTATACGTAAAAAATAAAATAAAACCCGTCCAAAGAAATACCCTGGAAACAACAGATGTAAGGGCATAAACTTTCAGCTTCAATAAATAATGCGCCAATGCTTTTTTAACTGCAAGGTCTGTCTCAAGGTACTTGGCCAGGCCATAACCCATCAGGTTGTGAACAATTGAAAAAAGCACTCCTGCTATTAGCAGCAGGTTAATCAGCAAAGGTTTCTGCCCGCCATCAAACATGGTGTAATAAACCCCCAGAAAAAAAGACCAGCCCAATACCTCTATCGTTAACTGTTTCCTGATGCCCTTTAATACGGGATGATTGTTCTCTTTTAGCATAAAAAGGAGCTCGTCGGTTGTTTTTGCTGGTGCTGCTGCACGGTTCCAGGTAGATTTTAAATCGTCTAATTCCATGGTTTATAATTTTAAAAGTTTTTGAATCTTGTTTTTAATTCTGTTGAGCTTAACACCAACATAATTCTCATTAATGCCTGTTACTTCCGCAATCTGCTGGTAACTGAGTTCTTCAAAATAGAGGGTAATAATAGCTTTTTCACTCTCGTCCAGCTGTTTTAAGGCTGCAAATAAGCGCTCCTGCCTTAATGCCAGCTCTTCACTTTGCGGTTCTTCCAATAAATCGGGTAAAGCAATAGTGTATTCAATTTCCGGTTTCTTTTTTCTGAAAGCGGCAATAGCAGTGTTCAAAGCTACACGATAGATCCAGGTACTTACTTTGGCTTCGCCTTTAAAAGAGGGGATGCCCCGCCATAGCTGATAGATGATCTCCTGGAACAGGTCTTCCTGATCTTCCGGACTGTCGCGGTAAAGCCTGCAAACCTTATGGATAATACCCTGGTGCCCATCAATTAATGTTAGGAACTGCTTTTCATCCATAACCTGCATTTTTATTAAAGATATCCATATCAATTGTTTTATCTATAAGTTGCAGAAAACAATGCTTTCTTACAGTTTGGTCAATAAATAAGATATTAAAACACTATTGGTTTGATTTTTGTTAATTATTCGGATCTAATCATACTTGCGCCATGATAAAAGTATTGAAACTTCAGAAAGCCGTATATGTCATTATTTTAGGCATTATCGGGCTCATCGCATTTAAAATTATGGAACCCTCCAACTCTGCAGCCAGCGTTTGGGTGTTAAAAGTTTCGGGATTGTTGTTTTTAATAGGGGCCCTATGGTTTGTATACCCTATCCTGTTTGCTAAAAAAGTGAACGATGATGAGGTGCAGCTGGACCCGGAGAAACAAGCTGAAACCACAGAGCCTGCTGCAACTACGAACAGGCCATAATCACCTGTTTTTATTAGGTATTCAGGGCTTTCCAGATCAGTTCATAAACGGCTGTAGCTTCCACATTTTCTGAATTTATGGCTTTGTCCGTAATTAGAACAGGATGAAATTCAACCGGGGTATTTATGCTGCCATGGGAACCCCTGATCAGCGTAGCATCCAGTGGGATCACATCCATCACATAGCGGAAACCGGCCTTTTTTCTTAACAGCTTATAAGCTGCCCGGGGTTTGGACGACATAAACATTTCAACCGGGTCATATCCGGGTTTTTTATGGATGTCCACACACCTTGCATAATCGGGTGCTTTTGCATCATCCAGCCAGAAATAATAGGTAAACCAGCTTCCCGGTTCTGCAACCAGTACAAAATCTCCTGCCCGCGGATGGTCCATTCCATGTGCTTTTTTGCCTGCGTCATCTAAAATTAAAGCAATACCCGGCGTTTTTTCAAGAAGACTTTTAACCTGTACCCTTACCGATGGGTCATTAATGTACACATGTGCCACCTGATGGTCGGCTACAACAAAAGCCTTTGAAGCCCCGGCGTCCAGTAACTCCAGTCCACGCTCCACCCGGATCTGTAGTAAACCATTTTCCCGGAACACCCGGTTCAGGTGTACCGGTTTACTTACAGGCGTAATGCCATATTCGGAAAGCATCAGGATATGGGTATCCTGCTGCTCATAATACTGTACCAGGTTTTTCAGCACCTCATCTATTTCCCTGAGTTCTTTTCCGATCTGATCAAAATCATGACCAAATTTTTGTAAACAATAATCAAGATGTGGCAGATAGATGAGGGTCAGGGTCGGGTCATACAGTTCATCTGTAATGAGTGCGGCATCGGCTATCCATTTTGAGGATTTAATGTTGGCACCAGGCCCCCAGAACTGAAATAAAGGGAATTGCCCCAGTTTCTCCTGCAAAATATCGCGCAGCTCGGCAGGTTCTGAATAACAGTCGGGCATTTTCCGTCCGTCGGCCAGGTAATTGGGCCTTGGGGTAACCGAATAATCGGCATTGGAATACATGTTATACCACCAGAACATATTGGAGCAGGTAAAGCCCGGGTTTTCTTTTTTTGCCCGGTCCCAGATCTTATCGGCCAGTACCAGTTTGTTGGATTGTTTCCAGAATTTGATCTCTGCATCGGTATGGTCGTACCAGCCATTGCCCACTATACCATGTGCTGAAGGTTGTTTACCTGTTAAATAGGTCGATTGCACCGCTGTAGTTACTGCTGGCAGCATGGGCGCAATAGCAGCAAGGCTTTTGTCCTGGATATACTTTTCCAGGAATGGGGTATATTTTCCAATCAGGTTTGCCGACAGGCCAACTACATCAATAACTACAGTTTTCTTCATTTTAGATCTCGGTATTTACAACCCATTGCAGTTCATTGCTGATGGATTGGGTAATGGGTAATTTTAAAGATTCGGGCAATACTTCCCAGGTATAGGTCTCTACCTCCAGGTGTTTGGTAAAAGGCTTTTGTTTCTGAATTTCCAGTACAGTTAAAATATCATCCTGCGTAGATTCCAGCAGGCCGATCTTCTTTATAGAAATGGGTACATGGAAATGTGCCCGCCATTGTGTAACTCCCTTTTCCAGCCCGGCTAATGCTTCCGGCAGGTCGGGATAGCGCAACAGGCTGCCATCATTTTTAAGCGCCACCACCTGGTGTAAATAAGTAGGTTCATTAAATGCTTCAAAGCTACGTTTAATGTTTTCCGGTTCCGGACCGGTCAGATCTGCCTTTAAAGCAGCACTGATCTGTATTTTTCCCACTTTAATGCCTTTTTGCTCCAGCGCCGTTACCACTGCTGCATGGTCTTCGTAGCCAATGGCAAAATGGCAAACATCATAACAAAGACAGAGGTGGTTTTTAATCAGGGTTTCTGCTTCTGCTGACGATAATTTAAACGCAGCCCGGATTTCCGGTATGCCCAGGGGCAGCAGGTCGTTTTCAAACCAGTCTATAAATTCCCTGCCGGTTTCCAGGATACCGTCCGGCTCAGGTTCGATGTCCAGGTGCATGTTCCGGCCTGTTTCCCGGTGTATCACAACGAGTTCCTTCAGTACTTCAACAAGGTGCAGCGTCGCTGTTTTCCTGGCTTCTTCCAAAGCTTCAGTACTTTTAAACCAATGCCTGTAACTTAGGGGCGAGGTGGATATGCCACCCTCCATTCCTTCGGGCAACAGCTGTTTTAAAATATGGAACAGCCTTAATGTATAATTTTTACGTTCTTCAGTAGTCCAGTCGGGCGCATGTACCTGCTCCTTAACAATGGTATGGTGAAATTCCCCGTAAGGGAAGCCGTTCATCGTAAAAACGTAAGCACTATTTGCTTTAAGCCATTGCGAAAAAGCCTTTAATGATGCTTCTCCTATCAATTCCAGGCTGGCGGCATTGGACAACCTTAAGCCCAGGCCCATTGGTTGCTCAGGGCTCAATGCAGCTTTTATGACAGGGAAATTTTGCTGTAAGGACTTAAAATCTTCTGCCCAGTTTTTACCGGCATGTATGTTCGTACAATAGCTCAGGTGTCCGGTATTAACTTTCATGGCGGATGCTATTTAATGCGGTATTTTCTTTTGTGAAACCAGCAATATAAGCGCTGGCATTGATCAGTTGCTGATGATCCATTTCATGTACTTCCTTTCCGGATCCGATATCGGTAAGGAGGGTAATGGTGAGCAGGCCACCCAGGTGCTCCTGGAATTCTGCCAGCCCTTTCAATATGGCTGAACCGCTGTCTTTGATCTGGATGATAGGGTCTGAGATACTGAAATTCAGTGAACTCAGTACCTGGAGGATGCGCAGGGCTTTTTCTTCAGAGAGCAAACCCGTTAAAAAGGAATATACACTGTCAAGGGCAATCCCCATGGCAACAGCCTCGCCATGCAGCACTGTAAAATTACTCAGTTGTTCCAGTTTATGTGCACTCCAATGTCCAAAATCCAATGGCCTGGCCGATCCGTTTTCAAAAGGATCATCACCGGCAATATGGTCCAGATGAAGTTTTGCACAGCGCCTGATCAGGTAGTTCATGCTTTCCGGGTCACGCGCAGCCAGGGCTGCGGTATGCGCCTCAATCCAGTAAAAGAATTCAGGGTCCTTGATCAGCGCTACTTTTATCGCTTCCGAAATTCCGGACCGGTAATCACGGTCGTTAAGTGTTTCCAGAAAGCGGTCATCGTTAAACACGGCAACAGGGGGGGCAAAAGTACCAAGGAAGTTCTTTTTACCTTTATAATTGATGCCGTTTTTAACCCCGATACCTGAATCGTTTTGCGAAAGTACCGTAGTAGGAATGCGGATATGTTTAATCCCACGGTGCGAAACCGCCGCAGCATAACCTACCAGATCCAGCACTGCACCTCCGCCAATGGCGGCAATATAAGAGTGCCGGTCTATCCCATATACATTTACCGCCTCTACAAGCTGCTCAAATAACGCAGTATCATTTTTTGAAGCCTCGCCACCAGGAACAATCCTGATTTCAGGGACCAGTTGGACCTCCTGGCATTGGTTAAAGTAAGTTTTAATGGCTTCTTGCAGATTGGGGTGCTTTTCGGTAACGCCCCCGTCTATAACAAAAAATATTTTGCGCAGGGCTGCCGATGGCCTGCCCTTAAAAAAATCTGCCAGCAAGGGGTTTCCCAACTCAAATAGAGAAGAGGTAAAGTAGATTTTATAGTCAAATTTTACACTAAACGACTGTTCTAAATAATTCATGTCCTACGAAATTCTTGGCTAGGTTACGGCAAATGCCTTACCCAGCATTAACGATACTGGTAATAAAATAACAATAAATAAGGCTATCTGTACCATTCCAAATGCACTTGCCCAGGCTGCATTCATTAAAATTAAAGCAATTACACCTGCCTTTACTGCTTTGCCAATGTTGGGGCCAATGGGATTTTTCATCGCCCTTAACAATGGAATAAATATCATCAGTGCAAAGCCCAGTACAAATACGGCGGTAAGTGGCAGGTTGCCTTGTCTTATGCCAAAAAACAGGATGCTGGAAATGACAAGCGTATATAAAAGTGCGGCAAAATAAAGCATTTTCTTACTTCCGCCATGCACTTCAGCCCGGCTTACCATGGTAACCGAGGCAATGTAAATAATGGGTACTATAGCCAAAAACCACCATTGTTGTATAGCAGAAGGGATAATGCTCATGCCCAGCAGCAAATTCAGGCCCCGGCAAAGCCCCATATTCAAAGGTCCGAATATTGCGCTGTGCTTCAGGAATTTATCGTAAATGAGACAGGAGACCATAATGGCCGCTGCCAGATACTGTGAAGCCGGGTTGTAAAGCCCTGCTGTAAAAATGCCGATAAAGAAGAATATCCCGCCAAATAGGGTGGCTGCTTTTTTTGAGATCAGACCGCTTGGAATTGGTCGTTCCGGCCGCTCCCTGGCATCCAGTTCTGCATCAAAAACATCATTTAAAATAATGCCCCCGCTATACAGGCCTATGGTAGATAAACAAAGCAGCAGGACGGGCAGGTAGCTGGCGGTGCCCATAAAATACCCTGCCAGGGCCATCCCCGCCAGTACATCGGCCACAGCAGTAACTACATTGGCCGGTCGCATCAGCCTGATATATCCTAATAATTTCTTCACACTATGAAATGATGATGGAGTTTTTGTCTATTCTTGGTTGCTGCCCGCCACGTAAGATGGAATTGCTGGCAAACTTCTGGCTCTGGTCAATGTTTTTCACCCTTAAAAAGTCATTCTCATCAATCTGTCCGCTCTGTGCAAAAGCTGTAATGGCATTGCGGTAGGTAACCAGTTCAATGTCCTGAAGGCTAATGCCCGATCTTTTCATCAGGGCTGCAGTTTTAGGAATGGCCAGCGGATCACTGATGCCCCAGTCGGCCGCCGAATTGATCATGATCCTTTCCGATCCATATTGTTTCAGCACCTCTACCATGCGCTCATTCCCCATTTTGGTAAAAGGATAAATGGTAAAAGCAGCCCAAAAGCCCCTGTCCAACACCTCTTTTACGGTCTCCTCATTGTTATGGTCTACAATCACCATATAAGGGTCAAGGCCTTGCTCTATAGCAATATCCATACTGCGCTGGGTACCTTTTTTCTTATCGCGGTGTGGCGTATGGATCTGTACCGGCAAACCCGCTTCTTTTGCCAGGTCAAGCTGTAAGCGGTAATATTTCTCTTCGGCTGCAGTCTGGTCGTCAAAGCCAATCTCACCAATACCTACCACACCTTCCTTAAAAATAAACTGTGGTAAAATTTCCATCACCTGTTCTGCCAGCTGCTCATTATTGGCCTCACGGGAATTTAAGCCTATGGTACAATAATGCTTGATGCCAAACTGGGACGACCTGAACCGTTCCCAGCCAATCAGGCTGCTATAGTAATCGGTAAAACTGCCTAACTGGGTACGCGGCTGCCCCAGCCAGAAAGCCGGTTCAATCAGGGCAACAATTCCCGCATCGGCCATAGCCTGGTAGTCATCGGTAGTACGTGAAGTCATGTGTACATGCGGATCAAAGAACTTCATTCCGCTGATCTCGCTCAGGTCAAGCGAAGTCTGTATTTTTTCGCCTTTATTTCTCTCCTCAAAATTCTCATTACAGCACATAGTTATATTTTTTGGTTCATTAGTTCTATCAATTCATAAATTTCCGGTGCCACCGTTCTGTGGGCGGCCAGCCGCTCCTGTACATAATCCTGTAAAGTAAATGCCAGGGCCTCGTTCATCCTTGTCTGTAGCCCAACAATAAGCTTAACGTTCTTTTCAGTAAAAAATGCTTTCAGTACCAATTGGTTCCATGCCTGTTGCGACAAAAAGCCGGCAGGGTAGGGATTGTGGTACATGATGGCCTCCAGTACAATGCCTATATTGCTCCTGATCCCTTCTTCACACCTGCCGATCCATTCTTCCGGATAAAAGTAAAGCGGCAAAGCCGAATAGAGCGCCACCTGCTCATTCATTTCTGCAGCGGCAAACAGGCCGTTTATTTTTTTCAGATAGGTTTCCTTATCATCCGAAGGCAGTTGCATCAGCAGCCATACCCTGCATAGCCGGTCAATGGTCCAGTTTTCCAGCCCATAACCTGGCAACAGCTTAACGATTTCCTGTGTTTCCAAAGTAGTAAACGTAACCGGAGTTTTCGATGCGATACGTGGCAGATGTGCAAAACAAAGATGCAGCTGTACCGATTTGTCTTCCGATACAACCAGTTTCGCTTTATCCTGTAACCATTGGAAAGCCTCGGGCTGCAGGTTTTGTTTAATGAGCTGCAGGAAAAGACCACTGAGCTTATTTATCCCCTCTCTATCTATTAAAAACATATTTATTTCATTAAACTGCAACAAAATAATTAATGCCCAGCGCTGCACTGATGATCAGTAAACCAAAAAACTCCCTGGTTTTTTCGATATAAGGTTTTGTAGCCTGCATACTCTCTACCAGGCTCGGTGTCCGGTACTTCATGATCCAGTCGCGCACCCCATCTTTGGCAAAAAACAAAATGATTGCATAAATCAGATAGAAAGATATGGCAACCAGGTATATCGTAGGATAAAAATGATTAAAAATGGCAAATCCACAACAAATGGAAGCTATCATATAAATGGGTACCCAAAGCCAGGAATCGTTGTCGTTTAAATTTACATAGGCAAATCCGACAAATGCAATGCAAAAAATAGAATTTAAAATGCTCAACAGCATAACAATAAAGGTTAAGTTTGTGTGTTTTGTTTATTACTAATACAAATAAACAGATTATTAAGTCGATTTAGCAAGATCATATGTATTTTAGTTTTTTTATTGGTCATTAAACATTGCAGGTGGAGAAAGTGGTTTATACCCCGGCACACGATTATATTTTAGCAGATTTTAACCTGTCGGCACTAAACCTGTCGGATATTTTAAAGCACAATAAGGTTGGGGCAGATACCAGTGCCAAGGGTTTTTATGAACTGGTACCGGCAGAGATCAGCCTGAATTTTGCAGTTTTTGGAGATGCCGGGGGCGAGATGAACAATCCGCTTGTAACGGTCACACAAACACCCGACCGGGTATTGCTGTCCTGTTCCTGCCCCTCTGCTGCCGATGGCTTATGTGAATTCCAGGCCCGGGCCTTGTACAACATTATGGAGCGACAGCCATTGCGCCTTTTTTTTGATGCACCGCTAAGACATAAAAAATTAAAAGAGTTTGCGCAGGATTACGGGCTGGAGCAGGAAAAGAATCCGGATGATCATTTTGAGCTCAGCTATATAAAAGGTAGTCTCGGGATCAGCCCCAAAGTCAAAACCCTGTTTCCGGTTACCCAAAAAACAAAAGCGGAACTCGCAGCGTCCCTGCTCCCAAAAAAAGAATTTAACCTGCCGGTATCGGGTGGCCTCATCAAAAAGGAAATGCAGACGATTGTGGTGTTTAGCCAGCACCGTTATTACAGTCACCTTAACATCTCACTCTATGAAGGCCAGGCCAGTCGCGATGGCAAAATAAAGAACCCCTTAAAAGCCATTGATCCTTCCGATCTGCTTTGGACTACCGAGAACATCAGCGAGCTTAAATTTCTGAACGGTGTCCTTAAATTTCAGAATAACTACAATGCTGAAGCTTCCGGGTCCGACCTCGAAGGTTTAAGGGCACTGGCCAGAAACCCACTGGGACTCGACATCTACCTGCATGATCCTAAAATTTCGCCCAACATATCCGCCACTTCCATCAGCAGGATAAAACTTAAAATATTAGGGATAGACCTGGTCCTGTCGGTCAATGAAAAGGGCGATTTCTATGAATTGTCGGGTAAGCTGATGCTTGATGATCAGGCTATACCTCTTGAAAACCTGAGCATCAAACATCATTATTTTATCCAGCTCGATAAAACCCTGCACCTGATCGATAAGCCCGATTTTTTAAGGGTGATCGAATTTTTCAAAAAGCACTACGATAAAATGCTGATCCACAGGTCTAAGTTTGATGATTTTTATGAAAACATCCTTTCTAACCTGGAAGAAAAGGTTCGCATCAATTATGCTTACCTGAAGCCGGCTACCAAAAAACAGATAGAAGACAAAGGCTATGACCTGGAAAACGAACAGCTGATCTATCTGTCAGAGTCGGAAGATTTTGTGCTCATCACCCCCGTAATGCGTTATAGCAATACCGAAATCCCGGTGCTTTCGCGTAAGCAGATCATCGCAAAGGATAAATACGGCCATACTTTCAGCCTGCGGAGGGATGAAGCCGCAGAATTGCAGTTTATTGCCGACATTGCAAAGCAACATCCTTTTTTTGAAGAACAACAGGATGAAGACCTGCGGTTAGATTGTTTTTACATGCACCGCAAGCATTTTTTGGATATAGAGTGGTTTTTAAATGCCTTTGAAGCCTGGCGCAGCAAAGGGATAACCATTCTGGGTTTTAATCAGCTAAAAAACAATAACCTGAGCCAGTACAAGGCCAACATCTCCATCAAGGTGATCAGCGGGGTCGACTGGTTCGAGACCAAAGCAAAAGTAGAATATAACGACCAGGCCATTTCTTTAAAGCACCTGCACAAATCTATCCGCAACAAGAGCAAGTTTGTAAAGCTGGATGATGGCACAATGGGTATTTTACCGGATGAATGGATAGAAAAATTTACCAGCTATTTTAACGCAGGAGAGCTTGTTGAAGAAAGCATCCATACCCATAAGATCAATTACAATAAGATTGCCGAGCTGTATGACGAGCAGCTCTTTGACGAATCGGTAAAAGACCAGCTGGCCTTATACCGGGCCAAACTTTCCGGCCCGGAAAGCATACTGCCTGTTCCGGTGCCGGAAGGACTGAATGCAGAATTGCGGGGCTATCAGCAGGACGGCCTAAACTGGCTTAACTTTTTAGATGGCTTTAACTTTGGTGCTTGTCTGGCCGATGATATGGGCCTCGGAAAAACCATACAGATCATCGCATTTATATTGAGCCAGCGCAATAAGGGCCATCAGAATACCAATCTTGTGGTGGTACCGGCCTCTTTAATTTTTAACTGGCAGGCCGAGGTGGCCAAATTTGCACCTTCGTTAAAAATCCATACCGTTTATGGTGCCGACCGGCTAAAGGATATCCATCAGTTTGATCAGTATGAAATTGTGCTTACCTCTTATGGGACACTACTGGCTGATATCCGTTTTTTAAAGTCCTACTACTTTAATTACATATTTTTAGATGAGTCGCAGACCATAAAAAATCCGGATGCCCAGCGTTATAAGGCAGTGCGTTTATTGCAATCGCGCAATAAAGTGGTATTAACCGGCACGCCGATAGAAAACAATACCTATGATCTTTATGGGCAGCTTTCTTTCGCTTGTCCCGGCTTATTGGGTTCCAGACAACAGTTTAAAGAGTTGTATGCGGTGCCCATTGATCAGTTCAAAGACAGCAAACGGGCAAAGGAACTCCAAAAAAAGATCAGCCCTTTCATTTTGAGGCGTACCAAAGAGCAGGTAGCTAAAGAGCTGCCCGATAAAACCGAAATGGTCATTTACTGCGAAATGGGGACAGAGCAACGTGAGGTTTACGAAGCCGCAGTGCAGGACATTAAAGAATATATTGAGGGCAAAGCCGAAGATGAACTGGCCAAAAGCAGCATGTACGTTTTGCAGGGCATCACCCGCTTACGGCAAATCTGTAATTCGGCCACTTTATTAAAAGACGATAAGTTCTATGGCAATGCCTCTTCCAAAATGGAAGTGCTGCTGGAACAGATCGAAAGTAAATCCCCTAACCACAAGATCCTGGTGTTTTCTCAGTTTGTAGGGATGCTGGACCTGATCCGGGCCCAGCTTGGAGAGCGTGGCATTGCACATGAATACTTAACCGGCCAGACCCGCAACCGGCAGCAGGTGGTCAATTCTTTTCAGGACAATCCCGAGATACGTGTATTTCTTATCAGCTTAAAAGCCGGCGGGGTAGGGTTAAACTTAACCCGTGCCGATTATGTATACCTGGTAGACCCCTGGTGGAATCCGGCGGTAGAAAACCAGGCGATAGACCGGACTTACCGCATCGGACAGGAAAAAAATGTGGTGGCTGTACGTTTAATTTGTCCGGATACCATCGAAGAGAAGATCATGAAACTGCAAAATACCAAGAGAGACCTGGTAGATGACCTCATCAAAACCGATGTTTCCATCTATAAAACACTTTCCAAAAAAAATCTGCTCGGTTTGTTCAGTTAAAATTGTTGTTTCATTTTTTTAATAAAATACCTGTTTGTACAGCATATTTTTTTATCTTTAATTTTTGTCGTTAACGTACACGAGTAAACCAAACATAACAAAATGATGATCAAAAGAATGTTTTTTATGCTGTGCCTGATCTGGATGAGTGCAGCGAACCCGGCATTTAGCCAGCGGGTATCCATTATTCCGCAACCTTTAAGTGTTGCTGAACTTCCAGGAAACTTTAAAATCAATTCCCTTACCAAAATTACTTATGATGCGGGCAATTCCGACCTGAAGTCGGTAGGCCTTCAATTTTCCGATCAGCTAAAAAAGCTGTGCGGTTACGCCTTAAAAGTACTTCCGGCTACAGGTGCTGCAGGGAGCAATGTAATTGTGCTGACCACAAAAAACGCGGTAGACAGTCTGGGTGATGAAGGTTATACCTTAATTGCCAATGCAAAGGGCGTTACCATCAGCGGTAAAAAAGCACATGGCGTATTTTATGGGGCCCAAACCCTGTATCAGCTTTTGCCGGTAAAGGGAAAAAATAATGCCCTTGTTGCTGCACCGCTAATTCCGGCGGTAAAAATTGCCGATAAGCCACGCTTTGGCTGGAGGGGAATGATGCTTGACGTGGGCCGTTATTTTTACTCCGTGGAGTTTGTTAAAAAATACATCGACAACCTCGCTTTACATAAACTGAATGTGTTTCACTGGCATTTAACCGAAGACCATGGCTGGCGCATCGAGATTAAAAAATACCCCAGACTCACTTCAATAGGCGCATGGCGCAATGGAACGCAGTTTGCCAACAACCAGATCGATAACAATCCGCATGGCGGGTTTTACACGCAAGACCAGATCAGGGATATCGTTGCCTATGCGGCAAAACGCTATGTAACGGTGGTTCCCGAAATTGAAATGCCGGGCCATGCTACGGCAGCCCTGGTGGCCTATCCTAACGTTTCCTGCACAGGCGGGCCTTTTAAAATGCTGACAGGATGGGGTATCCAGAAAGAAGTTTTCTGTGCCGGAAAAGAAGAGACCTTTAATTTCCTGGAAGATATCCTTTCGGAAGTTGTAGCACTCTTTCCCGGTAAATTCATCCACATCGGCGGAGATGAATGTCCTAAAGACCGTTGGAAAGTTTGCCCAAACTGCCAGGCCAGGATGAAAAAAGAAAACCTGAAAGACGAGCATGAACTGCAAAGCTATTTCATCAGGCGCATAGAAAAATTCCTGACCACCAAAAATAAAAGCATTATTGGCTGGGATGAAATTCTGGAAGGCGGCCTGGCACCTAATGCTGCTGTCATGTCCTGGAGGGGCACCGAAGGTGGTATTGCTGCAGCCAAACAATTGCATGATGTAGTGATGACCCCCTACGATTTTCTTTACCTGGATTATTATCAGGGCGAACCCTATCTGGAACCAAAGGCAATAGGTGGTAATCTGCAGCTGGAAAAGGTATACAACTATGAGCCTGTACCAGCAGTGCTTACTGCCGAACAGGCAAAATATATTAAAGGCGTACAGGGCAATGTATGGGCAGAATTTATCCATTCGCCCGAAAAAGTAGAATACATGGCCTTTCCACGCGCTGCTGCGATGGCCGAACTGGCCTGGACCATACCAGCCTGGAAAAGCTGGACTGATTTTAGCCGCAGGATAGAAAAGCAATACCAGCGCTACGATGACCTGGGCATCAATTACGCCAGAAGCGCCTATAATGTATGGCATACCGTAACGGTCGACAGTGTGGCCAATAAAGCAAGGGTATCCTTTAAAACCAATAGTTATCAGCCGCAGGTGCGCTATAGCCTGGATGGTTCAGAACCAACAGTAAATTCGCTGGCCTACAGCAAACCCTTCGAAGTTAAATTACCAATCACCATTAAAGCAGCTACTTTTAAAGATGGCCGCCGCATGGGGGCAATCAGTTCCAGGTCAATATTTGTAGATCAGAATAAATAATTAAAACAAAGATAAATTGGTCGTTTGCTGTGCTGCAACCGCAGCAAACGAACCATTTTTGCCCTTAGGTTTAACTTTATGCTGATCAATCCATGCTGCATAATCCTCTTTTTTAATCGGCCCTGCCAGCAGCCCAGAGGCAAGCTGTATCAAAGCCAGCTTGTTTTCAATTACCTGACGGTATTTCTGTAACAGATGCACAATTTGCTGCTGGATTTTATTCTTGGGCTTAATCCTGATGTTCTTGTTCACCGGATTTAAAAGCTGCATGGTAAGCTCTTTGGTAAAATAAGTATGTGCCGAAGTAATCCTTTCCTGCAAGGCAGTTAATGCTGCAAAACCTTCTTTTTGGTGCAATTGCCTTACCTGTGTTTGAAAACGTTCTGTCAAGGTCATCAGTGCCGTAAGCGAAGTATTCAGCTGTCCCATTAAAGCCTTAAATTCAGATAGGTTTGCTTTGTTTATTTCAGTGTTGCCCGCAACAACGTCCAGCCCCCTTAAAACACTGTTCAAAGAAAAATGATCAAGTACCAGCTGCAGGATAAATTTTTCCTGTTCCCTGATCAGGATGGCATCCAGCTCCTCTTCCTTCACCGGTTTCATATAATTGATCACCTCGGTATTCGACCTTAAACTTTCCGTGCCGATCCTTGATTTTAACACCAGTCCGTTCAGTGTTCTTACACGGCTTAAAGCCACATATACCTGGCCTGCTACGAAAGATTTGCCTGCATCAATCACCGCCTGGTCGAAGGTCAGGCCCTGGCTCTTGTGAATGGTTACCGCCCAGGCCAGCTTAACCGGATATTGCGAAAACTCGCCTACCTGCTGCTGTACAATGGCTTCTTCGGTATCGGTTTTGTATTCGAAAGAGGCCCATGAAGTTTTTTCAAGCAAAAGATCTTCCTCCTGTGGAAAGGAAATCCAGATCCCGGCCCCGTTTACCGACTTTACCTTGCCGATCTTTCCATTATAAAATTTTCTGTCTTCGCCGGTGTCGTTTTTGATGAACATGACCTGTGCACCCTCTTTCAGTTTTAAGGTTTGTTCGGCCTGCAGGCTCAGGTCCCTGAACTCTCCGCTCACTTCGGCTTCAAAAGTATATTCGGTGCCGGGCAGCTCCTCCAGCTTCTCTTTATTGATGGCATTGGCTTCCGCATTATGGGAAGTGATGATGATGGGGTTCAACCCATCCACAGCACTGAACTGCGGGTCGTACCTTTTATTTAACAGGGCCAGGCCGCTTTCATCGATCTGGTTGTTCCTGATGTCATTTAAAATCTGGATAAATTCTATTTCCGTTTGCCTGAAAACTGTGGTCAGCTCTATTTGTAGCAGCGGATAACGGCGGATTACCAGGGCATCGAAAAAGTAAGGTGAGGGGTAGGCGCGACTTAAAAACGACCAGTCTTCCCTTTTGGTTACCGGTGGCAACTGGTACAGGTCGCCAATAAGGAGCAATTGCACACCCCCAAAGGGCATATTGTTTTTTCTTACCGAACGGAGGATGGCATCAATTACATCCAGCAGATCACAACGTACCATGGATACCTCATCGATCACCAGCAATTCCAGTTCATTAAACAGGCTGAGCTTATCCCTGGTATAGCTCAGGTCGGCAACCATCGACTGTATAGAAAGGAAACCCGACTGCAGGTTCTCCAGGTTAATGTCGCCCGGGAAAAAGGAACCCGGGGGCAGCTGAAAAAAAGAATTGATGGTACTGCCTTTTGCGTTCATGGCCGCAACACCTGTAGGGGCCACAACTGCCATCTTTTTGCTGCTGCTTTCTTTGATGCGTTTCAACAAAGTAGTTTTTCCGGTTCCGGCCTTTCCGGTCAGAAAAATGTTCTGATTGGTAAAGTCAATGAAAGATAAAACCTTGTCAGAAATTGAATGGGAAGCCGCACCGTTAGTCATGCCTCAAAAATAACTATTCTTGGGCAAGACTGCACAAATTCATTTTTTTCTATAGAAAAAAAAGCCCCCTCAGTGTTGGTCACTGCGGGGCTTTTTAATCTACTCAATTGTGTAGCTGCTTTTTTGTATAAACGAGCGGTTAAACATATCGGTAGCTTTTACTTCAATGCTGTGCCTGCCCGTTTGTAATCTGGTAGATATAGGGCCCTTCCACAAATGTGTACTTTTTGCCGGGTTAGAGGGGCGCCTGGCTTTTTTGGTTTTATCGGTAATGCTTTTCCAGGTCGCTACTTCGGCTATATAAAAAGGATCAAATTCAAATGTATGCTGTAAAGGCATCCAGCTGCCATCATCTATCCGATACTGCAGGATGTCATTTTTGGCACCTGTGTAAAAATTCACATACACATAGGCTGCGGTGTCCGTATCCTTTTTTAATTTTTCAGGTGCCGTAATGCGCATCTGGGTTGTTGCACCTTCACCGGCTACTTTATAGTCAATAATGTATTGATTTCCTCTAAAATGGATAAATCCATAACCTTTGGGGGTTCCATCCCGCATGGTAGAAACGGGCGTTCCGTTTTTATCACTAAGCCCGGAATAAAAATCGCCCGAGGCCGTTCCGATATTGAAATGGTGATGGGGTTTGTCCTGCAGCCATTCTGAACCCTTTACATAAAAATCCTGGCGCTGCATGTGCGTATGCGCGGATATGGAAAGGGTATGTGGAAAATCTTTCAGCAGGTTAAACAACTTAAGCCGGGTAGCCGGGCTAAACAGGAATTCGGGTTCGCTAAGTGGGATATGCATCGTCATTACCACCAGGTAATCTTTGGGCACATATTTCAGGTCCTGCTCTATAAACTTCAACTGGTCATCCCTTAAGCCTCCATAATAACCCCTGCCGTCGCGCGGGTCAGGATACAACACATCATCCAGCACCACAAAATGTACTTTTCCATAATTAAAAGCATAAGTTGTGGGGCCAAAATGCGCTTCAAAAGATTCATCAGATAAAGAATCTGCAGGCGCATCTGCATTCAGGTCGTGATTACCCATCATGTTGTACCATGGAATCCCTACCCGTTTAACCGCTGCGGTATAGGCAGGGAAAAGGTCAAGCTTGTCGCCCACCTCATCGCCCATACTGATGCCGAAAGACACATTTTTAATGCCTTCTACTTCGCTGATGACGTCCTTTACAAAATAATCTACCTGCTCCTGGTTATATACCTGCGGATCACCAAAAATCAGGGCCGTATAGTTGTCCTGTTCCCAAACAGGTTTCAGGGCAAAATTTACAGCTGCCGGCAATGGGCCGGTAGGGGCTACACCTTTGTATTTGAATTGTGGGGAGCCCTGAGGTTTGTGGATGTAAAAGTATTGGGGCAGGTTGTCTGCATTCAGTGGAACCTGGTAGCCAGTGGGTTTGATGACACTGATGATGTTGTCGTTCCCAACCGGTAAAGTGTAATAACCCTTGCTGTTGGTTTGCACCACTTCCTGTCCGTTGGTCACCGCAACATTGGCAATTCCCTTTTCGGTTTTGTCTTTTTTGCCATTCCAATTGGCATCGGCAAACACATAGCCCGAAGCCGTGTTTTGGGCTTTTAACGCACAGGATAGGAGTAAAAACAGTAAGAAACTGAGTGGTTTCATTTGACTTTATATTAAAAGCCCTGCCTGGGTACCGAAGTGCCCAGGCAGGGCCGGGATGTTATTTCGTTGCCGAATATTTATAAACAATTACTTTATTGTCGCTGCTCGGACTTACAGCAAGATAAGGAATGCCATCCGGGGCAACCTGAAGGTCAAATGTGTTGATCTTCCCTGAAAATACTAACCTTGGTGTATTCCAGTTTTTAGTATGGTCGTTAAAAGTGCGCACATATAGTCCGGTCGTATTGGCAAAGCCGAAATATAATTTACCATCAGGGTCTATTGCCAATGCATACTTCTCGTTCTGGTCCTGGCTGTTTCCGGCCGAACCAAGTTCTTCCCAGGTGGTACCATTAAACTTCATGATCCGGTTTAAGCGCTGGTTGGCTGATACGGTCTGGAAACCAATATAAACGGTACCATCGGCCGATGCCGCACCAATTACAGAAGTATATCCCGGCAAACCGTCAGAAGTTCTGAAGCCTACAAGCCCAACCGGCGCCCAGGTATTGTTAGTTAATTTATACATACTGAAATTAGAGTTCCTGTCCAGCACAGCCATGTAACCTTTCCCGTCCAGCCCTCTGAATACCTGTACAGCACCAATCAGGTTGTTTGCGATTGCAGGGGTAATGTCATTCCAATTGTTATTGGTATAATTGCTTGCGTATATGGCACGTTTTAAATAGCCCGTAATGGCGGTAAAGGTAGAAGCACCTATTAATGGCTGATTGTTTTCACCTACAGTAAATGAAAATTTATCTACCCGCATCGGACTGAAATTTTTAGCCCCTACTGCAGTCCAGCTGTCATTGGTATATTTCAATACGGTTGCTTTCTGCAGCCCATCTAAATAATCTTTATAGCCTACATAAGGCGTTCCCTCTTCATCGAAAGCAATGTTAATAATATCTACCTGGGTGTCAGAAATCCCCATTGCACTGCCAATGTTTTTCCAGATGGTTCCATTGAGGGCAATGACTGCAATTTTTTTCTCAGTGGCCGGAATAACAGCACCGCTTTCGTTTTTACCCGTTCTGATATAGGCCAGGTAAGGCTGTTTGGTAAAAGGGTGGATGGCCATTTTTACGTCAGTGGCTTCACTACCTATAATACTCTTATCGCCAATCATCCACCATTGTGCCCCTATAAATGAGATTTTCGCAGTAAAATCCAATGCTGTGGCTAAACCTGCTGCATTAAATGTGTAGATTAAATTACTGCTAAAATTGTTTACTGTTTTCTGGCTCTCCTGTGCTACGACACCGATCTTTAAAGTAGCGCCAGCTGTAGTTTGAAATCTTGCAATCAGCTTTGTCAGGTCAACAGATTCAGGAATATCAATGTCAATCGTCAGGCCTCTTATTACGGCCTTGTAATCTCCTTCAAGTACGCCCGGGTTATCCTCCTTAAAAAAGCCAAACGATTGAAGGGCGATCTTTTTTTCTACCCTTACCGTATAACTCCTCCTGCTTTTGTCTTCAGCCTTTACACTATACGAAATCGCATTTGTAAAGTCCATTTCAGAAATACCCGACTCCTGCACCTCGGCACCAACCTGTACAATGGTTCTCGGATTATCCACTACAAAGCTGGCTTTCAGGTTGGTCACATCAACTTCTATAGGGAGTGAAACAACGATTTCATCACCGGTGATGACGCCTGGGTATTCTTTATCTGCACCTTGTGCATCCTTAACAACGAATTTGAAGGACTCAATGCCCTTGCCATACATCACAGGATCTTTTTTACAACCTGCATGTATACCTGCTACAATAAGCAGGAGCAGGGTTGTGATATTTTTAATGTTCTTCATAACAATTAGTTTAGGGTCTTAAAATTTTCAGGCATCAATACGGCTTTGATACCCGGCGTTTCAATCATGTATTTTTTTGCATAATCAGCTACCATAGCCGGACTGATCTTATGGATCATGTTTTCGTAGTCGTTAAAATAACTGTAGTCCTTAAAACCAAAGTAAAACTGGTTCCTCAGGGCCGAGCTCCAGAACAGGTTTTTATCGGCTTGTTTTTTATAGCTGTCAATTTGCTGTACTTTAATGTTTACCAGGTCGCTGGTAAAATATGATGGATCGGCAGCTACTTTTTTAACTTCTTCCTGTGCCTGTTTGATCAGGAACGCTGTCGATTCTGGTGCACAGGTAAAGGTAATTCTGGAACGGATCAATGGAGCTGGTACATTGGTTGCCGAAACAGATACGCCAACACCATATACGCCCGAATTTTCTTCCCGCAGGTTTAAACGCAGTTTTACCTTCAATACTTCCTGCAACAGGGTCTGCACCAGAATTTCAGGGTAATCGTAGTTTACCTTATTGCTCTGGTAAAAGAGGTTCACGGTGCTTTTTGGCGCTGCACCGGCATACATTAAGATATCCTTAGCGGTATGACCGCCAACGGGGCCCTTGTATTCAAACTGTTTATGATAATCACCGGCAGGTAAACCACCAATATATTGTTCTATTAAAGGTTTAATGCTATCCGGCTCAAAGCCGCCAACAACCACAAACTGAAAATCCTTTGCTGAAGCAAACCTGCTTTTAAAAACAGGGATAATGTTTTCAAAACGGAGTTCTTTATTGATGCGTTCTTCCGATACCGCTGAAGCGTAATCATCATCGCCTTTTAACAGTTCACTGATGGCTTTATTGTAAGCATAATTTGGCGATAGCTTGTTGTTTTCCAGCTGTTCTATGGTCTGGCGTTTGGCCTGTTCAAAAGTTACCGGGTCAGCATTTGGGTACATCCATTTCAGGTACATTAACTGGAACATGGTTCTTGCATCTTTCCAGTCTGCACTTGTAACCACACCTTCTCTGGTACCCGAAAGCACCAGTGTGGCCGAAGCCGAACTACCGGTAAGGAACTGGCTAAGGGCAGGGCGGCTAAAAGGACCTGCGCCGCTTAAACCGGTTACCGGCTTTACAAACTGGGCGGTGATGTATTGTGTAGAATCCAGTGCGTAAATACCACCTTTTCTAAAGCCAGATAAAGAAATGTAATTTTTACGTTCTGCAGTAGGTTTCAGGTAAACAATGGTACCATTGCTCAGGGTCCATTTGATGACCCCCACAGCGTCAATTTTTTCTTCTCTGACTACTTTACCCGGTACAGGTTCCTTTGCCAGCAATTGATCAGGAACGCTAAGCTGATCTGACCATGGCGCAACAGGTTCTGCTGCGGCTTTGGCAAACATGGCTTTTAAAGCAGCCTCATCCGGTAAGCTGCTCTTATCCTTTTCCGGGCCGGTAAGCAATACTACCGTATTTCCTGGCTGGTTTACCGATCTTAAAAAGTTCAGTAAACTTATAGAATCAATTTGTGCTGCATATTTTAGCGCCAGCCTGTTGCGCTCTGTTCTGGCCAGCATGGTACTGCCATTGTAAAACACATCGTGGATCTCATTTACATAAGTTTCCGGTTGTGTCTTATCTTCTGCCGCTTCCGAACGTTTGATGGCCGCAATATATTCCGACTGGTATTTTTTGATCTCCCCGGCGGTAAAACCATAGCGGAAAATGCGCTGGGCTTCTGTAAGGTACTGGGCTATGCCTGCTTTAACCTGATCGTGGTACAAAGCTGCGCCACCAGAAACAATGCCGTTCTTTAAAACAATGTTGCCGACCGATAAACTGCCTTCTTTAAAGTCGTTTTTTAGCTGTGAAACCCTGCTGAAGCGGCTTTTGGCCAGGGCATTGAAAAATGAGCGTGTAAGCTGGGCCTTATAGTCCTGCTCGGTTTTAATGCCCTTAAAGGATTTGATTTTATTGAAAACACTCAGTTCAATGGCATTGGCCTCCTTATCCGTAAGGATAGAAAATAAGGTGTCCCTGTGTGCCGGCAGTTCATAATAAACCCTTGGGGCCTTGCTTTTGGCCTTATACTGGTTAAACTCATTTTTAATATAAGTTTCTACCTTTTTAGGGTCTATGTCTGTTACAATGGCAATAGACATCAGATCGGGCCGGTACCATTGCTCATAAAAATCAACGATGGTCTGGCGCTTAAAGTTTTTCAGAATGTCTACTTTACCTATGGGCAGGCGCTCAGCATACCTCGATTTATTGAATAACACCGGCAGGTACTGTTCCCGTAAACGGTTTGCCGCACCTTGTTTGCTGCGCCATTCTTCTATCACCACACCCCGTTCTTTATCAATTTCATTGCTGTCGAAGGTCACACCAAAAGCCCAGTCGGCCATGATGTCAATAGATTTCTCCAGATTTTTCTCATCTTCAGTATTGATGCTGATCTTGTATACCGTTTCATCAAAACTGGTATGGGCATTTAAATCGGCACCAAACTTTACCCCTTTGGATTCCAGGAACTCAATTACATCATTTTTCGAATAATGTTTTGTCCCGTTAAAGGCCATGTGTTCAATAAAATGGGCCAAACCCAGCTGATCCGGGTTTTCCTGTAATGAGCCTGCATTCAAAAATAACCTTAACACCGAATTTTCGGGTGTTTTATTGCTTTTGTAAATGTAATAGGTAAAGCCATTTTTAAGCTTCCCTGTTACCAGATTGGGGTCTTGCTGTAATGGCTGGGCATAGCTGCGGGGACTTAAAAATCCCATTCCGGCCAGCCACAACACCATTAAAATTATTGTCTTCCTCATCCTGTTGTGCTTTACTTTTTGATGATCAATAATTCCCTTTCCAACTGATCCGGACCCGGCATTCCGAGCGTAAAGTTCCGGGTGTTGCTAAGCAGGCGTATGGTTAAAGTGTTGTTTTTAGCGGGGTCAAGAACAGATTCCTTCCAGGCGATTTTAATAGGACGTTCGAAGATGCCCTGAGGGAAAGTAAGTGTTGGTCCTTTTGTAATCAGCACAAAGTCGCGGTTCTCCTGAAGCCCGTCACCTACGATCACTTCATAGGTCAGGTCTATAGGTTCAAACTGAAGACTGGAGCTCAGGTAAACTTTGTAACTCACGGTATCTTTACGGTTAGACAATACCTCAATCCTGGACCGGCTGTCGAAATTAATATGAAAGAAAGGGTGATCATAAGGAACCGTTTCCTTAGAGCAGGAAGAGACCAACACCAGCAGTAATAAGATTGCAGGAACTAATAAATATGTTTTTGTATGCTTCATTTTCTTAAAATTAATTGAAACCCGGATTTGGGATAAGTGCTTTATTTGCATCTGTTTCCTTGGCAGGAATTGGCAGGACAAATTTGTCGTTGGGATAGGTAAGAAGGCAGGTAGTAGAATTACAATCGGTTCCTCTTACCATGCTTTCCTTGCGTCTGGCAAGGTCAAAGAAACGATGTCCTTCAAAACAGAGTTCGCGGTTCCTTTCATCAGCAATCTGTCTGGAAAGTAATGCAGGATCTGAATTGTAGGTAATGGTTACCGGCGATTTATGTGCCCGCTGTGCAATGACCGTCAGGTCTGCTGCTGCTTCAGGATATTGCTTTAAATTCCATTTTGCCTCGGCACGGTTTAAATAAAGTTCTGATAACCGGATAACCTGTATCATTGGCGGATTAACCGAACTGACTAGCCCGTCTCCATATTTTTTTGTTAATGAACTGCCTGCATTTTGTCCGCTTGTCGGAACGGTAAACATTTCCGTAAGCCTGATGTCATCATTGTTATTGCCAAACGATGATTTTATTTTTACCGAAGCCGCATATCCGGCAGTTGCGGCATCAGAAAATGTAGAAAATATACTTGATACCCCGCTCGTAAGCCCGTTATTGGTCAGTGCAAAAATGTTTTCAATTTTAGGACTGGCATCAGCCTTGGGTGTCATCAGGAATACAGATTTGTACTCGGCCTGGGTAGCCAGTCTATACGCGTTATCGTTAATCACCATATTGGCATAATTGATACACTGCGTCCAGTCGCCTTTATACAGGTATACCCGCGAAAGCAAGGCCAAAGCCGCCTGGTAGGTAATTTTTACCTGGGTGGTGTGGTTGGCATATTTTTGCAGTAAAGGCAAGGCGTCATTAAGGTCCAGGATGATCTGGTCATAAGTCTGCTTCATCGTTTTCCTGGCAACGGGCTCGCCGGGGCTGGGTGTTTTGAGCAATACCGGCACACCTAAATGTGAGGCATCTGTGGTAAAATTATAAGGTTGTGCATAGGCCCTGCTCAAATCGAAATGGCATAGTGCACGCATCACCAGCGCTTCTCCTTTTATGCCGTCCAGGCTTGCTGCCTGATCCGGGAATTTTGAGGATAGCGATGGGATTGCAGCCAGAATATTGTTTGCACCATTTAAAGCTTCAAAAATATTTAACCAGATGTGTCCAACAGCAAAGGCATCGTCGCCACTTGAACTTTGGAAATTAAATTGTGGCAGCATTACCGATGTGCTGTTTCCGCGGATCAGGTTATCCGATGTAACATCGGCATACATGCCAAATTCATTTTTATAATAAAACAATATGGAATTATAGGAACCGTTAATGGCCAGTTTTGCGCCATCTACTGTTTCAAATAAGGTATTTTTTCCAGTTTTTCCAATCGGTTCTTTTTCCAGGAATTTTTTGCAGGATACCATTGTAATGGCTACAATGACCAGCATAGATAGGGTATAGCTAATTTTTTTCATCTCTATTTTAAGCTAACATTTAAACCAAATGAAAGTACAAGTGGCTGTGGATATGGATTGAAAGAGTTTTTATAATCGTTGCGGTTTGAGGAAGTGGTATAGGGTGTCCAGAAACCTACATTGTCGGCCTGTAAATAAACATTCGCACGACTTAAACTGATCCGCTTCAGGAATGCTTCTGAAAAGTTGTAGTTTACACTTACGTTTTGCAAACGCAGACTGGTTTTTTTATGCAGGAACCGTGTAGAGTTACGTGCATTGTTCGCATTTTCGTTAAGTACAGTTTTTGGAATGTTGCTCAGGTCTCCGGGCTCTCTCCACCTGTCTAAAAGGTTGGTCGACTGGTTGTCGTCTTTGAGGTTACGGCCATCCGATTCTGAATCCCGCTGCAGGTCGCTAAAGGCATAACCACCCACGTTATAGATCATCAGGGCAGAAAGCGTAAATTGCTTATACTGGAAGGAGTTGGTCATCCCCCCAAAAAAATCAGGGGTAGAGGAACCTACAGTAACCCTGTTGGCCAGATCAAATGTTTTGGTAACGTTACCACGTGTATCATACCAGAGCGGTCCCCCGTCGGCCGGGTCTACACCGGCCCATCGTACCAGGTAAAAAACATTCACGTCCTCTCCAACCTGACGGATCACTTTATCCAGTACCTTGGTATTGTTGTTGTACAACTTCAGGATCCGATTGGTGTTCCTGGCCAGGTTGAATCTGGTATTCCAGGTAAAATCTTTTTTAAGGATATTTTGTGTATTTAAGGTCAGCTCTATTCCCTTGTTTCTTACTGATCCTACATTCTGTAAGATATAGGTAAAACCAGTGGTACGTGAAACGTCTACATCATTCAGTAAGCCTTCGGTTACATTTCTATAGCCTTCTATCTCCAGTGAGATTCTTTTGAACAAGCCCAGGCTAAGCCCGCCGTTGATGATATAAGTGGTTTCCCATGATAAGACCGGATTTTCACCACTGATCATTTGTGCACCCAACTCACCGTTATAGGTAGCATTGTCGGCATTGGTACTGTAAATACCTTTCGACCTGTAGGCCCCGATTCTGGAGTTTCCATTGGTACCATAACTCATTTTAAGTTTTGCAAAATCAACTTGTCTTATTTTCCAGAAGCTTTCATTGCTGATGGTCCATGCCGCGCCAATTGAACTGAATTTGGCCCACTTCACGTCAGACCCGAAGTCAGAATTACCATCGTTACGGAAACTGCCCAACACGCTGTACCTGCCATCAAATGTATACCTGAGCTGTCCATAATAAGACAATGCCGTCTTTTCGTCGCCCGAAGTGGTATACCGGATTTTTGTGGCTTTATTGGCATCCCTGATGTCATCATTTTCAAAACCATTGCCGATGATGGCGTTAGATTCCCTGTCCTGGCTTCTGGCTTCTGCACCCAGCAATGCCGATACGTCATGTTTACCGAAGGTTTTGTCGAAATTAAGGCGCTGCTGACTGTTCCAGTCGAAGTTCCTGGTTTTTGAAAACGCGGCCATACCTTCGCCCCTGTCGCTGTACGCAAACTGGGAGCTGTAAAAATCTTCTTTGATGGATTGATAGTCAATCCCATTTGTGCTGGTAAACGTAAACCCTGGCAGGATATTTATTGTTCCGCCGGCATTGCCCTGAAGCACATTTGCTTTTTGCCTGTTGTCGTTGTGTTCTGCTTCAAGTAATTTATTATAAAATGCCAGAATAGGCGTGCCGTCAGGGCGGAACGGGCTATCCGTAGGCCTGTTTGTATAATAATTAGTGCCAGGACTAAACATATTGTTGATGTTATAAGACGCGCCCACCCTCAGGAATAAATCAATGGATTTATTCACTTTCTGATCCAGGTTAATCCTGCTTGAAAACCTTTGGGTCCTGTTTTTGATCATGATAGGGCGCTCATTGTAATAGGCACCCGATACATAATACCTGGTGTTTTTGTAGCCGCCCGAAAAAGAAAGGTCATGTTGTGTATTTACTCCCGTACGGAAAAATACATCATACCAATCGGTATTGTTGCTGCCCAGATCGGGCATTTCTGCCTGGTTTAAAGCCGTATTGTTTCTATAAGATTCTGCATAAAGTTCCCTGTATTCATTGCCGTTAAGTACATGGAAACGATTGTTATTGATCAGGTTTATCCCTGTTCTGAAGGCATAGTTAATCTTTCTTTCTCCGGCTTTACCCTTTTTAGTGGTAATCAATATTACCCCGTTTGATCCATCTGCTCCGTAAATGGAAGTCGCAGTTGCATCTTTTAATACCACAACCGATTCAATATCGGCCGGGTTGATATAGGTTAACGGACTGATACTTGTATTTACGCCAAGCGTCATGTTGGTTTCATTACCGGTATTTATAGGAATTCCGTCCAGTACCCAAAGTGGCTCATTTGATGCCCCAAAAGAGGCTTCGCCGCGAACCCGGGTCTGATATCTTGGTCTGGGGCTGCTGGTACCCCCGCCTTGCACCTCATATTGTAAGCCTGGTACTATACCTTCCAGCAGCTCATCTATCCTTTTTGCCGGCCTGCGCTCCAGTTGTTCGCTGGTTACCTGAAATGCACTGCCGATCTGATTTTCTTTTTTCTCTGATGTACCGTAAGCAGTCACAATAACTTCCTGGAGTTCACTGGCGGTTTCCTGTATCAGTACATTAATGGTTTTATTGCCATTGACAGCGATTTCCCTGCTGCCGTAACCAATCATAGAAAATACCAGGGTTGCATTCGCCGGCGCCTGTATGGTGTAATTACCGTCGCCATTAGTGACTGTAGCTTTTTTAGTGCCCTTTATGGTCACCATTACCCCCGGCACCGGCATATCAGCCCGTCCCGAGCTTTCTTTGGATTTTACCGTTCCTTTAATGACGATCTCTTCCTGGGATACTTTGAGCTTAGAGATGATCACGGTCTGGTCTATGATTTTATAGCCCAGCCCTTTTCCTGAAGTCATTTTACTTAAGGCCTCGGTCAGGTCGGCATTTTTAAGTTCCAGACTAACATTACCCGATTTTTTAAGCACATCAGCGTCGTACAGAAAAAAATAACCGGTCTGATTTTTTATAGCTATGCATACGCTTTCTATACCTGCATTCCGTACAGATAAGTTTACTTTTTGGGCATATCCTGAAGCTTGTACAGCCAGGCAGCCCATGATTAATAAGAAAATAGTTAACCTCATAACTAATAGTAATTTTCTATTAAATGACCTGTATTTTCCCGCACACTTGCCGAGAAGGATTTGTTTCATATTTTTGTATGTGTTGGTTTTGAAAAATTGGTTGAATTCGATAACGATCAAATGCACACAGCCACACTTTTCCGGGAACACTGCAATGTTTCCGGATTTTTTATGCCTGCATTTTTAAATTTTGTGGGTTGTTTAGTAAGGTTATTTCATCTGATTATTGGTTTAGGTTGTCAATTGTTAAAATCTACAGTTACTTTGCGGTTTTCCAGACTAAACCTGGCGCCGCTTACCGCATTCAGCATTTCCAGTACCTGGTTTAAAGTAGCCTGCCTGCGGATGTTCCCGCTATATCTTTTTGTATCAGGTTTCCCCTTATAAACGATCTCTACATCATACCACCTGAACAGCTGGTCCATGATGTCAGTCATTGAATCTTCTTTAAAATAGAAAGTGCCCTCTTTCCAGGCAATTGATTTGTAGGTGTCGGTCTTGTGAATGTTTACAGCGCCGTTGTTGATTACGGCTTCCTCGCCTGGCCTTAATAGCTGCTGACGGCCATTTTCTGTTACTTTAATGGAGCCTTCAACCAGTGTGGTCTTACTCGTTTTTCCATAGCTGTTGATGTTAAAATGAGTTCCGAGTACCTCTACTTCCGTTTGGTTAAAGGCGACTTTAAAAGGCATGGCCTTATTGTGTGCAACTTCGAAATAAGCTTCTCCGGTAAGCTCAACACGCCGCTCCGTTTGATTAAAGCTGGTTGGGAAGCTCAGTGTAGATACCGCGTTTAGCCAAACCTTTGTTCCGTCGGGCAATACCATTCTGTATTCTCCGGCCCGGGGGGTCTCTAATACATTATTGCCCGCAATGTTATTCCTTTTCCCTTTTCTCCCAAAATACAGCACGCCTTTTTTTGCCCCTAAAGCTATTCTTCCATTATCACCTACCAGCCAGAACGAAGAAGTACCCAGATCCATTCTGGAACGGTCCGCCATCCTCAGTGTTGCCCTCTGGGTTCCCGGCATAATGTCGTGTACAGCTGCGCTTTGATTAAACTGCCGGGTTTTAGCTGTCGAAAGGTAATTGTAAAGCCCAAAGCCCAGCGCCACTACCAATACGGCGGCGGCGCTGTATTTTGTGAGCTTATTCCAGGCGAAGGTTTTTGCAGGCTTAACCTGAATTTGCTTTGAAACTTCTTCCCAGCCTTTGTTGATGTCGACAGCAGCTATATAATTGAGCTCGTGTTGTACGGTTTCTGTATTCCGGAAAGATTCTACCAATGCCCGGTTATCGGCCGATGCGTTGAGCCAAAGCTCAAAATCTTTCTTTTCCTGAGGGCTT
This sequence comes from Pedobacter sp. AK017, assembly GCF_014200825.1. Classification (NCBI taxonomy): domain Bacteria; kingdom Pseudomonadati; phylum Bacteroidota; class Sphingobacteriia; order Sphingobacteriales; family Sphingobacteriaceae; genus Pedobacter; species Pedobacter sp. AK017. The sequence goes on along the minus strand of NZ_JACHCW010000012.1, from coordinate 44,263 downwards.
AATTCGTTCTTAAGGAACTTAATGATGAGTTCAGCAGTTTGCTTAATGTTGTTTTGCGTTTCCATAGACAACTATAAGAAACCTGAAAAAGAAAAGGGGGTGAAAGAAAAGAGGGTTATTTTTAAATATTTTGGTTATTTCAGCAAAAAAAGAGAAATAAGCGCAAAAAAATCTGGATTTAAGCGCATGCGCAGCAATTGCAGTCCCCGTTTTTTCTGTGTTTTAACTGTATTTATGCTCAGGCCAAGTTCGGCCGCAATCTGTGGGTTCTTTAAACCTTCCAGATAGCCCATCCGGAAAATTTTCTGGCAGTTTTCAGGTAAGGTGGTGATCACTTTGTGCAGTTCGCTGATCACTTCTGATCTGATCATTGAATTCAGGGCCACAGCATCTTCTGATGGATCAGCATCCTGGGCATTTAGAAAACCATATTCCAGTTTTTGCCGGCGCAACTTATTGAGACAGGCGTTTCTGACAGCGGCATAAAGAAAGGAGCTTATCCTGGAAGCATCATCCACCGGTTTTTCATCCATGTTCCAGTAGCTTACAAAAACTTCCTGTACAATATCCTTGGCGGCATCATCGTCTTTTAAAAACTGCAGGGCAAAATGACACAGCCGGGCATAATTGTCCCTGAACAATTCTTCGAATGAATAAGCAGTATGGTGTGTTGATCCCGACAATTCAATTGATGTTGAATGAATTGCAAAAATAGTGTTTATGTAGGAGCAATACAAGATTAAAAAACAATGGGGCCTGGGCCTTCCAGAATGCTGACAGGAATAAGACAGTGTTATACAGTTGTCTTGCTTTTCTCTTGCTTTCCTCTTGCTATTGTCTTGCTATTCTCTTGGTCGAACAGTATAAAAGCAATTTTTTAGCAGTAAATCAGAAAGTATTTATAAAGATTACCTTATGGTTTATGTAAGTATTATTTGTTATCTTTACCTATAGGTGTCAATGCAGATGCCTGATAAACAGCTAAATATGGCGCGCTTAAAATTTGGACCATTCGGTCCGCTTATCGGTAAATTAGGCAATACTGTTGGTTACATCCGCAAAGGTGCGGCAGTATTGAGAATGATTCCCCACAAATCAAATAAACCCAGAACGGTTGGCCAGAAAACAACGACCCAGGCTTTTGGCCTGGCTATAAAATTCATTGCTAAAGTAAATCATTTTACCAATGTAGGTTTTAAACTGGCAGCAGATGGCACCACAAAAACTGCTCAGAATGTAGCGGTATCCTATACCATGAAACATGCCATTAAAGGCGAATACCCAAACCAGGAAATTGACTTCACCAAAGTGATGGTTTGTAAGGGTATGCTGGAAGGCCCGGTTAACCCGGTAATGAGCTATGAAACGGCGGGAGATACCATCGCCATAAAATTTGAATGGGCGGTTGATCCGGATGCTGACCGTAACAGGAAACGCGATCAGGTGATGATGCTGGCTTATCTTCCCGATAGTAAAAGGGCCTTTTACCTGGATAGCGGTGCACGCAGATCTGCTGGTGTTGATGTGCTGGAGGGTAACTTTAACCTGGTAGCCCGTGGGAGCGATAAAAAGGATCATTTTGTAGAAACCTATATGGCTTTTATCTCTAACGACAGAACGCAGATTTCCGATAGCGTTTATATGGGACAGATTGTTTTGTAAATACCATTTTTTATAATTCTTATTTACAAAGAAAGCTTGTTAAAGCTGTCTTATGGGATTGCTATGCCCATCAACCATGCCGGGGAGAACGACATATTTTTCGGGGAATGCCCTCTGCCAATATGATATACAAGTAAGCTAATTTGATTAAGCAATGCTCTGCTTTTTTTTTGTCAATTGCATCTACCAAATATTTTAAATTAACTAAACAGGTATGATGTGAGAACACATATGAATCAAGGTATAACCCAGGCCGTTATACCCAGCGGGGCAAATCCCCGAAAATCTAAATTTTTAATGACACAGCTTTATTTTTTTAAAGTATGAAAAAAGTTTTACAAAGAATACTAATGGGCATATTGGTGTTACTGTCAGCTTCAACATCAATTTATGCGCAGACTATCAAGATCTCAGGAACTGTAACTGATGATAAAGGAGAAGTGATACCAGGGGTAAGTGTACAGGTAAAAGGTACAAAAACGGCTGTCCAGACCGGACAGGACGGTAAATATTCGATTGCGATAAATGATGCGCAGGCGGTATTGATTTTTAGTTATATCGGATTCGATAAGAAAGAAGAAACAGTTGGTTCCAGACGTACGATCAACACTAAACTGACATCCTCATTATCAGATCTGGATGAGATAATTGTAGTTGGCTACGGGCAACAGAAAAAAAGGGATGTAACCGGGGCAATCAGTTCTATCAGTGCAAAAACTATAGAAGAAAAACAACCGATATCTATTTTTGATGCCATACAGGGAGCGGCTCCGGGTGTAAGGGTAATGAGTAGTTCTGGTGCGCCGGGAGACGAAAGTGACATTACCATTCGGGGTATGTCGACGCTATCGGATGATGGTGTTAAACCTTTATACATTGTGGATGGGGTTCCTATGAAAAATATTATGTCTATCAATCCTAAAGATATATTATCCATCGAAATCCTTAAAGATGCCGCATCGGCAGCCATTTATGGTTCCCGTTCGGCAAATGGTGTAATCCTGATTACGACTAAACAGGGCGAAGATGGTAAACCAAGAATCAATGTTGATTACCTGAGAAGTTACAGTACGCTGTCGCGTCACATTCCGCAGTCCAACCGTTTGCAACGACAAATGTTTGATCAGCGAGGCAAAATCAGTCTGGACCCTCACCCGGATGATTCAACAGCTTACAATAAAAATGCAGATAATGATTACCAATCGTTAATTACACAGACCGCCATACGCAATCAGTTTGATTTGTCTATGAGCGGTGGAACACAGAAGCTGAATTACTACAATAGCTTGCAGTATCTTGATGAGGAGGGGATTGTATTGGCTAGCTTTAACAAAAGAGCCACAATGCGTACCAACCTGAAATATCAGCCCTCTAAAAAGGTAGGCTTGTCTACACAGCTCAGTTTTAGTTACCAGAATAAAAACAACATTAACGAGGGTAAGGTCATTCAGCAGGCCCTTCAACGTGGCCCGCAGCAAACCCTGTATTTGCCCAGCGGAGAGTTGATTTATGACAATGGGGGAAGGAAAAATCCGATAGCAGAAGCTTATCTCAGAGAGAACCTGACTTCCATCTACAGGGCGGTGATTTTTCAGGGCTTTGACTATTCCTTTACGAATGACTTAAAATTCCATGCAGATGCGTCGGCGGATGTACAGTTTAACAGAAATACCACGTTCAACTCCAAATTGCTGGAAAACGGGGCCAGCGCAGCCAGTTCAGGTCAGGACGAAACAAAATTGCCCATCAGGACCCAGGGAAATGCAGTGTTGAACTATAAAAAAACAATCGCCGTAAATCACAACATTACGGCAATGCTGGGGGCCAACTTTGAAAAAAATAACCTGAGTGAAATAAAAATTGCAGGTAGAAAATTTGTAAGTGAAAACGTACATACCTTAAACGCCGCAGGCGAGTTGACGCCATCTGATACTTATTCTAAAGGTAGCGGATCGGCACTGGTAGGTTTCTTTACTAGGGTTGGTTATGACTATAAAGGACGTTACCTGTTGAATGCAACGTTAAGAAGGGACGGGTCATCTGTATTTGGTACAGAAAATCAATGGGGCTATTTTCCTGCAGCATCAATTGGATGGAGGTTTAGCGATGAGAACTTCATGAAATGGTCTAAAAAGATATTAACTGATGCCAAACTGAGAGGTAGCTGGGGTATTACCGGTAACCAGCAGATTGGTGATTTTGACGCCGTTCAGCAGTTTATTTTTGGTAACTATTATTACAATGGGGTTAGCGGTGTACGTACCGATACCAGGTTGGGGAACAGTAGCCTGAAATGGGAAGAGACTACCCAGTCAAACGTGGGTATGGATTTAACCTTCTTTGACGGTAAATTGAGTTTTGTGGGTGATTATTACATCAAAAAAACAAAAGATCTATTATATGATGCACCACTTCCTTTAGAATCAGGCTTCCCTAATAAAGCCAGGATCAATGCGGGTTCGCTTCAAAACAAAGGTATCGAACTAATGGTTTCAGGATATCCTGTGCAAACCAAAGAATTTACCTGGCAAACATCCATCAACTGGTCAAGGGTAAGGAACAAAATCCTTAGCCTGCCGGGTGGTGATTATGTAGATGACAACTGGGCTGTTGCACAAGGTAAAGAAGCCGGGAACTTTTTTGGTTACAAATTCCTTGGTATTTATCAGTACGATCAGTCCAATGCCTATACAGATGATTTTAAAATCAGACTGATCCCACAATTTCAGAAAGATGAATTGGGTAATGTGGTCATCGGGAAAAATATGCAGCCAAATTTATTAGGTTATACTTATCCTGACGGGACACCATACAGCGGAACGCCAAAACAATTGACTACCAATGGTAACATTTCTAAGGGTGGCGATGTGATCTGGCAAAATCAGCCCGATGCCAATGGGGTTTTAAATGGCAACATTGGTAACGAAGATAAGATTGTAACCGGATACGGACAGCCAAGATGGAGCCTGGGTTGGAGCAATAACTTTACTTACAAGAACTTCTCTCTTGCAGTTTCTCTGTACGGAAACTTTGGAAATAGTATCTACAATGAAAACAGAAGAAATACTGCTTCTTTTTCCAATAGCAATACGACTCCAGAGCCCTATTATATCATGAATATGTACAAATATCCGGGACAAATTACCGAGTCATACATTGGAGGGACCCAAGGTGCTGATAACGTGCGTAAGACCAACGATTACTATCTGGAGGATGGTTCCTTTATACGTTTGCAGAATGTCAGACTGGGATATCAGCTGCCAAGAAAACTTATTGAGCGGTTCCATATTGCTAACTTTAACCTGTATGTTTATGGTAACAATCTGTTGACCTGGACAAAATATACAGGTTTTGACCCGGAAGTGAAACAAAATAGTGTGCTTAAACCTGGGCTTGATAACGGACAATATCCGCGCAAAAGAGAGATGGGATTAGGACTTGGTATAACATTTTAATCGTAGAAGATCATGAAACAGATTAGATTCACAATATTATTATTCGGGGGATTATTGATCCTGCTAACTGCTACAAGGTGTAAAAAGTTCCTGGAGGCTGATCCGATCTCGACCATCACGCCCGGAAGCTTCTGGAAAGATAAGGCAGATGCTGATGCCTGGATGGCGGGTATATACAACGCTGTGCAAACTACATTGAATACCAATTGGTTTGATTGGGGCGAAGTTCGTGCCGATAATGTTAAAGGTGCGGGTACGGGAACTGCACAAACCAAATTTTTAAATAATGCCTTATCGGCAAGTGATCCGGATATTGTGGGCTCAAATGGCACAACCGGCGCGGCCAGTTGGGCAAGCCTTTATACCACCATTTCGCTTTGCAACTATGGCATTAAATACTATCCGCAAATGACCAGCGAGAATATTGGTGGGGCTACGGCAACTTATACCGATTATCTGGGCCAGTGTTATGGGCTACGCGCTTTGATGTATTTCTATGGCCTCAGGGTATGGGGTAAAATGCCACTGATTACTGAGCCGCTGGAAACCTATGGCCAGCCAACCCAGTTTCCCAGATCGCCTATAGCTGACGTGAAGAAAAGAATCCTGGATGATATCGATCTGGCATTGAAAAGCATAGGTACCAATAAAACAAATAAATATAACATGCAGAAAGCTGCGGTTTATGCTTTGCAGACTGATGTATACATGTGGTTTCAACAGTATGACCTTGCCCTGGTAGCTTCGCAAAATACAATTACTGAGAGTGGTTGTACCTGGGTTACCAATGCGCAGAGCTGGAAGAATATGTTTACTGATCCTTCAACTTCAACAGAAACCATTTTTAACCTGTACTGGGATAATATTGAACGTGGTGGTGGTGTAGGGGTATGTGGAAGACTTGCTTCTGGTTCCAATACCAATAATTACATGATTACGCCCCGGATTTTTCAGGAATTGTTTGACAGAACTGATCCGGCAACTTCATTGCCCTCTGACGGCCGTTTAACCACAAGTTTCGACATGATCAGTTATAAAACCCCGGTCGAATATAATGCATTGAACGGTGCGTTTGGTAAATTTACCTTATATGATCCGGCTGCAAAAAGAAGTGATGGCCAGCCTGGTGGTGCATTTGTATATCAGGCCAATGGCGAATGTAATGTGAAACTGCCCATCTATCGTTTTGCTGATATCATGTTGTTAAGGGCCGAGGCCCTGGCCCATACAGGGAAATACCAGGACGCCCTGGATATTGTTAATACTGTGAGAGGCCGGGTAGGATATAAAACCCAGGCTAAGTTGACCGATTATACGGGGGATATTGTAACCGGTATTGAGCGTACCATTCTTACTGAGCGCCAGTACGAGCTGTTGGGCGAAGGTAAAAGATGGTTTGACTTATGCCGTATTGGAAAAATGTATGATTTTACCAATGGCTATACTTACTTAACCGGTATCATGAACCCAATTTTGGCCGGAAGATCAGGTGCAACCAAATACGAAGGAACAAATATCGGAAGAATCATGTTCCCGATTGCCTCGGCAGCATTTAATGCTAACCGTCAGTTGGTGGGCGACCAAAATCCCCCTTATGATGAGTAAGGTATTGTACCATAAAAATGAGCTTACAACAGTTGAAAAATAAAATATATACTGATGAAAACTATTAAAAAACTAATCGCGCCGGCAGTCATTATTTCGTGCTTAGCATTTGCTGCATGTGATAAGCTACCGCTACAAAAAAATGATAAGTACGTACCGTCATATTATGATAATAAATTAAATTCAAATGTGATGGATTTTATGAAATCACGTCCCGATCTGTTTTCGGGAATGCTGGAGGCCATTGAATACGTAGATAAAAACCCGAATTATAAGGATGTAAAACCGATGTATACGGAATCTGGTAACACTTATTTGCTGCTTACAAATAATGCAACAACTAATATTGAAAGTGCCAACAGTTACTATTCAAGAAATCAGTTTTTGGATACCGATCCGACAAGTCCGACTTACAACCAGACCGTTAAAGGATCCGACTGGAGCCAGTATTCTGTTGACAGGATTGCTGCCTGGCTGAAGTACCACGTATTAAAAGGTACTTATGACTTTAAGAACCTAAATTCAATTGGGAAATGGGTTGATACTTATGGTTTAAGTGCAACAAATGATTCTGCAAAAGTCTGGATCTATATGCAGGCCAGCAGGGACGGCTACTTGTTTATTAATAATTATGTTGGTGGAACAGGCGAAAACAGGCCCCGTACACCAGACTTGCATGCTACCAATGGCGTGGTTCATGTAATGGACCGTTATTTTAGTGCACCAACCAGAAAAGATATTATCAATAATAAATAATTATGAGAAAGTTATATCATACAGGCATATTCATGATACTTTGCATAGTTGCAGTGTCGTGTAAAAAAGATGACAAAGTTGAAATTGTAACTTTAAGTAAGGCCGGAGAAGAGTTTTATTTTGGGGAAAAGGTAAAAGTATGGGCCGGAACACAAGGCAGTGATAATACCAAACTTTCCTATAAATGGGAAGCAACCGGTGGAACATTTGATGGCTGGCGTACCCAGAATTTATTTGAAAACCTGTGGATTGCGCCGGCAGCGGTTGGCGACTACACCGTTACAGCTACGGCTGATCTGAATGGTAAAACCACTTCACGTTCTACAAACCTGAAAGTAACCAGGTATTTCTTTGATGAGTTTCAAAGTAAATTCGCTTTTGACGGAAACGGCTGGTCTATTGCGGATGCTACTGCCAATCAGATTTTGGATAACGACCCCTTAAAAAGTATTATGGAACTTACGGCGATAACTGCTAGTAAGACTGCAATTTTAAGAAGGGATCTGAACCTGGCCGACTTGAAAATACCTTTTTCAATACGTACTAAACTGGGTTGGAAAACATTTTTCAGAGCCGGGCAGCCAGTTATCATCTCGCTGTTTTTTAAACAGCCTTCAACACATACCGATTATCCTTTCCTGAGAGAGATCAGATGGGAATATTATCCAACAGTTGATCCGGCTACGACGGACAGCTATCAGATCAGGTATGAAACATTTGTACCTGCAGCCAATAAATCCGTATTTAGCACCAATACAGCTGTATTGCCAAATCCGCTGCCATTGATCAATCCGGTAAAGGGAAAAAGCCCGATATTTAAATCCTTGGCGGGTGTAGAAAAAAGTATAGCTTTTGCAATTGACGCAAATAATGTATTCACTACCTATGTTGATGGGGTGCAATGGTTCTCGAGCAATGGCATTAAAGATTGGCTCGCTTACTGTAAAACAACTTATCCTGGTTTCGAAGCTCCATTGGCTAGTCGTTTTCAGATTGCTTACCCTGGTAAGGCTAACGCCAACGAAACCGGTACCGTTGGGTTTATAAACAGTGTATTCATTTCTAACGATGGAACGATTCTGAAATAGAACAGGAGATTCGTTAAAATTTTCAAATGAAAAGCGGCCTGGATCTATGGATCCAGGCCGCTTTTGCTTTAAACAGCTTGCTGTTTACTTTTTATCTTTTGCAGCATTTCGCTCTGCAATAACCATTTCTGTTCCGGCCAGTAAAAATGCCCCTAAACCGTGTGTATCATTCAATTCTGTTGGGCGCGTATAGTAAAACTTAAGGGCTTCGTCCATATTGGTGCCGATGCAAACATCCTGCATCTGACCATCGGGAGTAATTTTGGTAACCAGCCCTTTCCAGCCTTCATTGGCTATAGAAATATATTTCGGATGGATCCATCCCTGGTTTACCGCATGGGCCACTGTATAAATGTACATGGCCGTTACAGAGGTTTCCAGGTAAGAGTCGGGCTTGTCAAGCAGCTGATGCCATAAGCCAGTCTGGTCCTGGTAACGTGCAAATCCAGAGATCTGGCGCAACAGGAGTTTGATCAATTCCGGTCTTTTAGGATGGTTGGCCGGCAGCTGATCTAGCAGCTGCGCCTGTGCCACTGCAAGCCAGCCGTTGGCACGGCCCCAGTGGCCTACGCCCTGCAGGTTTACATCTTCATAATAGTTGTGAAAAAACAAACCTGTATTGGTATCGTACAGGTATTTATTAAAGCTTTCAACCTGCTTGATGGCATCATCAAAATACTTGCTGTCGCCTGTAACTTTCCCCATTCTTGCCAGCAGGGGTACACTCATGAACAGGTCGTCGGCCCACATGGTCCTGTAACGTGGGTTGGGCCGTGCCAGCGTTCCGTCGGTCAGGCGCAGCTGTTTGTTGGAAATATAATCGGCAGCCCTTTGCAGGTAAGCTTTATATTCCGGTTTATTGGCCAGGCCATTTACATCAGAAAGACCGGCCCCCATAGCACCGCAGGCATCTAAATTGGTGATGTTAAAGACAGCGCCAAATTCAGTCCTGGGGTTTTTTGCCTTGTACAGGGTCTCAAAATAACTTAGATTGTTAAAAATGAATTCAAAGTTATGTGAGGAGTAATCGGCATACTTTTTATCTTTCAGCACATCGGCCATTTGGATCATGCCGATAGTGAGCACCCCGTTCACATACATCCATTTGTTAAACTTGCTGGCTACTTTAATGTCGGGCGAAGATGCAAGTCCCTTTGTAGATTCGTAAGTTTCATTGGTTTTTGTATTTACAAATTTAAATGAAGTGTTTGCGATGATGTTATCGGCCACCTTACGGACAACCGCTTCTGTGTTGCTTTGTGCAAAAATGCTGCCTGAGCTTAAAGATGCAAGCAGGAATAGACAGGTTTTTTTCATTATTTTTTTGTGTTTTTTGCCCTTATGGCTTTTACTTCCTGCATAGAGATGGCTGCTGCCTTATTCTCAAAACTATTTCTCACAAAACTCAATACATCGGCAATTTCCTGGTCTGTTAAAAAGTTATGCGCAGGCATCACATTGGTATAGGTCTCTCCATCTATTTCTTCACCTGTAGCCAATCCGTTCAAAATTACTTTGATGAGCCTGGTTTTGTCGCCCAGCACATAAGACGTTTTGCTCAATGGCGGGTTCATGTTGGGCACACCTGCACCATCTGCCATATGGCAGGCCAGGCAGTATTTATTGTAAATCTTTTTTCCGTTAGCCATAACTGCCGCTGTAGCCATTTGTGGTTTAGCGGCAGTTGTTTTCTTCCCTTTTGTCTGCGCAGATAACTGTAAGCCGGCTGCGCTTAAGATCAATAAGGTCAATAAAATTTTTTTCATTGCTGTTTATTTCTTGTTGTATAGGATGCGATAGATCACTCCTTTGGAATCATCTGTTACATAAAGTGAGCCGTCGGCACCCTGAGCCAGTCCGCATGGGCGATGGTCGGCTTTATTCATCGCCGCTTTCTCCGGCGTACCCGCAAAATTGTCTGCAAATATTTCCCAGTCGCCCGACGGTTTACCATCTTTAAATGGTTGGAAAACCACAAAGAAACCTTTTTGAGGTTCTGGTGCACGGTTCCATGAACCATGGAAAGCAATAAAGGCTCCGTTTTTATATTTTGCCGGGAACATGTTGCCGGTATAAAACAATAAACCATTAGGTGCCATGTGCGCCGGGTAGGCCCTGGCAGGTTCTAAATATTTTGGATCTGCTTCTTTTTTCTTGTCACCCCCGTATTCAGGCGCAACAATTTTTTTATGTTGTATGCCATCGTAATACATAAAGGGCCAGCCGGCATTGTCGCCTTTTTTTAGGGCATACAGGCATTCTGCAGGCAGTTCTGCCGATTCTTTGGTATCATAAAGTTCCGGCCATGAGCTGTTCAGGTTATCGCGGCCATGCTGCATTACAAAAAGCTGGTTGTTTTGCTGGTTCCAGTCCAGGCCTACTACATTTCTGAGGCCTGTGGCATAACGTACACCTTCGGCATAGCTCTGGTTCAGTTTACTGGCTTTAAACTGCCAGATGCCTGCTGCAGAATCTAACAGCGGGCAGCCCGGGATGCCTTTAGACCTGAGGCCCCGGTCTTGTTCCTGACATGAGTTTGAAGGCACACCGATGTTCACATAGATGTTCCCGTCATTGTCCAGTACCAGTGATTTGGTTTCGTGCTGGCGGCCCATTTTTAAGCCCTTAACAATCATTTCAGGTTTGTTTGGATCGATGACCTCATTTTTGTCGTTCAGCTTGTACCTGAATACTTCTTTGTTTGAAGAGGCGTAAAGGTAGCCATCTTTCATGTAAATGCCGGTGCCGCCATAATTGCCAAATCCACCGGTAATTTCGGCCCTGCCTTCGCTGTTTTCTTTAAGTACGATGATCCCTTTTTCATCTTTTACCCTGGCAAGTTTCACATAAATAGTGCCCTGCGGGGTAACCACCAGGTGCCTTGCTTTGGCACCTATATCGGCAACTTTTAAAGCGCCGAACCCTTCCGGTAGTTTTAAGCCTACATTGTCTGCATCAGGTTTAGGCCCCCTCAGTGCAGAAATGTCCTTAAAGGCATAAAGGGTAAAAAAAATGAGGGCACTAAGTAAAACGGGTATAATGAGTATTTTTTTCATTTGATTTTTTTAATTAAAACTATTCATTTTGCTCCGGTTTTTATAGTTATTTAACGTAATAAAGCAGTTGCACACCATAAAAGAGGTGCCTGTCCGTGTAAATCCCCGATATTCCTTTTACGGTCCAGGTAATACTGCAGGTCGTCTTTTTTATTTGTGCCTTCGCAAACCTCTGTAATGTCGTTGTTTTCATTGATATAGGTGATCAGTTTAAGCCATGCTTTACGGGCAGCTTTTCCATAAACTTCTTTATCCAGCCATCCGTTTTTTACACCGGTGATAAATGCGAAGGTGAACATGCCGGTAGCAGAAGTTTCAGGCCATGATTCGGGCTTATCAATAAGCTGGCGCCACATCCCTTCTTCAGTTTGGTATTTGAGCAGGGAGGCCATCATGTCTTTATAGCCTTTCATGATCCTTTGATAATTGGGATTGTTTTTTGGTACAGACCTTAGCAATTCGGCCATGCCTACCGCCATCCAGCCATCGCCACGTGCCCAGTAGTAAGGCACATCGGGAGCGTGGTAGAACAAGCCATTCGGTTTTTGGAGCTCATCCAGGTAAAATACCATTTCTTTGGCTGCACGGTCTATGTACTTCTGGTCGCCCGTAGCACGGTAAGCCTGGGCCTGTAAGGCGGTGATCATGAACATGTCGTCTATCCAGAGGCGTGTTTGCCAGGTATAGCCTTTGTTATAAAATTCGTGTGATTCAGGTTTAACCCTGGGGCCTTCCGGTGGTCCCCATTGTTTATCCGCAATTGAAATGCCCAGGTCAAGGTATTTTTTGTTCTTGGTCTGCATGTACAGTTCCAGCGGAACAGCGCCGAACACACTATAATCCACATGGTCCGGAACCGGGATCATTTTAGCTTCTACGCCAAAAAGCGGCTCAAGCCTGTCTTTCAGCTGTCCAAGTAGTTTAGCGTCCCTGGTTTCTTTGGCAAAGGTAAGGGCACCATACCAGGTACAGCTTTCCGGATAGGTAATTACTTTAGGAGGCCCCGGGCGGTTAAAGTTAGAATGGGGGGTGGTTACAAAACGCCCGGCTATTCTTGCTCCTATTTCTTTCGGGGAGCTGCCTTTAGGCCAGTTTTTTAAGTCGGCCGCTTTTGATTGTGCATGCGTACTTGCTATCCCCGTCAGGATCAATGAGGAAGCAAGACAGGCCATGCCTAAAATAGAATTTTTGTTCATAATTACTGCTCGGTTTAAGCTTCTTTGCTTATTGTGTTGTTTATTTATGTAATTAAAGTTAGCCGTTTATTTGATGGTTTAAAAACGGCCCGGGGCATGTTTGGGCCGGATAGCGGCATTAGGGGCTATAATTTACCATTAATGGTAAGATTGCATATAACCTGGCTAAATTCGGACAATATTTTTTAGGTGATGATCAGGCAATTGTAACAACAAATCACGAATTTTAAGAAATTATGTACCTTAAGACAATAATTACCTAACCTCTAATTTCAGCCAATATGAAACAATACCTTGTCGTTATTTTTATGGTTACTGCGTCACTGAGTTTGAAGGCCCAGCACAGCCTCGAAAAACTTTGGGAAACAGACAGTGTGATCAATTTACCGGAGTCTGTTTTGCCCGATATAAAAGCGGGTATCCTGTATGCTTCTGTAATGGGCAATAATCCGAACGATAAGGACGGCATTGGTGGCGTTGCCAAGCTGAGTACTACTGGTAAAATGATTGATCATGACTGGATCACCGGTTTAAATTCGCCAAAAGGACTGGGCAGGTTTGGGAATACCCTTTATGCTGCAGACCTGAGTGATGTAGTGGTGATTGATATGGCGAAAGGAAAGGTAAAACTTAAAATACCGGTAGACAGTGCAAAATTTTTGAATGACATTACAGTAAGTGATAAAGGCATTGTATATGTTTCTGATTCGAGGACCAAGCGTATTCATCGGATTGAAGGCAATAAGGTATCCTTATATATGGAAAATGTGAACGGCGTGAATGGACTAAAGGCAGTGGGTGATGAACTGTATATTGCCGGAGGTAAAACGCTTTGGAAGGCTGATGCAAATAAAAAACTGACCAGGATAGCTGAACTGCCCAATGGTGGCGATGGTATAGAGCCGGTTGGGAATGGCGACTGGCTGTTTTCCTGCTGGGGTGGTTATGTTTATTATGTGCATGCCGACGGCAAATACGAGCTACTGCTGGATCTTCACCTGGAAAAAAAGAATACGGCTGATATCGGTTATGATCCGGTTAATCGTATCGTTTATATTCCTACGTTTTGGAAAAAGAGTGTAATGGCTTATCAGTTAAAATAACAGGTATTTTAATTTTGGTAAAGTATATTTAATATTTTTTAATAAAATATAACAAGAATTTTATACTAAATAAATGGTTTCGTAATTTAAAAGTGTGAAATTAGAATTCTTATTTAAGAATAAGTTTTCAAAACACACAACACAAATTATGGAATCAAGAAGAGAATTTATCAGGAAATCCCTGTTGCTATCCGGTGCTGCCGGGCTTTCAACTATGCTGCCCGCATCTATACAAAGGGCACTTGCCATTAACCCCAGGTTGGGCAGCAGCTTTCTTGATGCAGAACATATTGTGATACTCATGCAGGAAAACAGGTCGTTCGACCATTGTTTTGGTACCTTGCAGGGCGTAAGGGGTTTTAACGATCCGCGTGCAGTTACCTTACCCAATAAAAAACCTGTATGGATGCAAACCGATGCTGCAGGAAATACTTATGCCCCTTTTCGCTTAAACATTAAAGATTCTAAGGTTACCTGGATCGGTTCCCTGCCGCATTCGCGGGCAAGCCAGGTAGATGCTTATAACAAAGGCAAGTACGATGGCTGGCTGACCGCAAAAAAATCCGGCAACAAAAAATATTCGGGCATGCCTTTAACCTTAGGGCACTACAACCGGGAGGATTTGCCTTTTAATTATGCTATGGCAGATGCTTTTACGGTTTGTGATCAGAATTTTTGTTCGGGAATGACCAGCACTACACCCAACAGGTCTTTTTTCTGGACAGGTAAAATCAGTTATGACCTGGATGGATTGCAAAAGGTAAACATCAGGAATGATGATTTTAGCTATGGCAAATTGCCCTGGCGCGCTTTCCCGGAGCTGCTGGAAGAAAACAATATTCCATGGAGCTTTTACCAGAACGACTTAAGCTGCGGTGGCGGTTATAAAGGCGAAGAGCGTGCCTGGCTGGCCAATTTTGGCTGTAACCTGCTGGAGTTTTTTGCTGCTTACCATGTTAAGTTCTCATCACGCTATGTGAAAAACCTGCAGAATCTGGTAGAGACCCTGCCTGAAGAGATCAATAAACTGCAGGAAGCAAGCCCTTCGAGTGAAGCCGCTGCTAAAAAAATAAAAGCCGATCTTAAAAATAAACTGGAGGCGCTGGACAATGCCGCTGCAGAACTGAAAAAATGGAGTACGGAGGAGTACAATAAGTTGTCTGATAAGCAAAAGCGCCTGTTTAAAAATGCTTTTGTGATCAATTCAGGAGATCCGGATTACCGAAGTATCACCACTTTAAGCTATAATGACGGCGACACCAAACGTGAAGTGACCGTGCCTAAGGGGGATGTGCTTTACCAGTTCAGAAAAGATGTGAATACGGGTAAATTGCCTGCCGTATCCTGGCTGGCCGGACCACAGAATTTTTCGGATCATCCCAGTGCGCCCTGGTATGGCGCATGGTATGTTTCGGAAATACTGGACATCCTGACCAAGAATCCGGAAGTCTGGAAGAAAACAATCTTTATCACTACTTACGATGAAAATGATGGTTATTTTGATCATGTAAAACCATTTTCTATCCCTGACAATAAGGTTGCTGGAACCGGTAAGGTATCTGCAGGGATTGATACAGAGGTAGAACATGTAAGGCTGGCCAATGAACTTAAGCAGGGCATACCGGAAAAGGCCGCAAGAGAAGCACCTATTGGTCTCGGTTTTCGCGTGCCCATGCTGATTGCTTCGCCATGGAGCAGGGGGGGCAGGGTATGTTCAGAAGTATTTGACCATACATCTACCCTGCAATTTCTGGAAGTTTTTTTCAGTAAGAAGTTAAATAAAGAGATAAAAATTGAGAACATCAGTAAATGGCGCAGGGCGATATGCGGCGACCTGACTTCGGTGTTTACGCCTTTTAACGGGGAGAAAGCGGATCAGATAGCTTTTCTTAAAAGGGATGCTATGGTGGAAAGCATTTATAATGCTAAATTTAAAGACGACCCTTCAGGCTTTAAAAAGCTAAGCAATGGAGATGTTGCTGCTTATGTGGCCAATCCGCTTTCCGGAAAGGTTATGTCGGTACAGGAAAAGGGGATACGACCTTCCTGTGCATTGCCTTATGAGCTTTATGCCGATGGACAATTGCAGGCCGATAAGCAGAATTTTGAAATAAAGTTTAAGGCTGGTAATGCGGTTTTTGGCAAAAAAGCTGCAGGTTCTCCTTTTACCGTATATGCACCTGTTGCGTTTAGTGATGCCGAAACGGGTACGCAGGTGTGCCGGAACTGGGCTTTTGCCGCTGTAGCTGGCGATACAGTAACCTACAGCTGGCCGCTGGCAAACTTTGAAAATGGCAAATATCACCTTAAAGTTGATGGGCCAAATGGTTATCACCGGGAATATATAGGCTCGGGTAACAATCCGGATTTAACAGTGCATTGCGAATATGAGGCTGTAAATGGCAAGCTGACCGGTAACGTACTGTTAAAAGTAATCAATGCAAACCGATCAAAAAGTTATGCCATAGTGATTAAAGATCTGGGTTACCGTAAAAATGACCTTAAAAAGGACATTGCTGCAGGCAGCAATCAGGAGATTGTACTGGACCTGAAGCAGATGCATGGCTGGTACGACTTTAGTTTAAGCGTAGAGGGCGCCGAAAATTTTGTACAAAGGTATGCAGGAAGGGTAGAAACCGGTGCGGCCAGTTTCAGTGATCCGGTTATGGGAGGAATTGTTTAGTTTACTATAGCATTGATAAAGAAGAATGTTTAAATTGGTGGAAACAATAAAAACATCTTTATGGCTAAAGTACATCAATATCAGGCGACACTTACATGGGCGGGGAATAAAGGTTCAGGAACAATGGACTACAGGTCGTACGACAGAAGTTACATTATTTCTATTGCCAACAAGCCGGATATCCTGGGCTCTTCAGATTCTGCATTTCTGGGTGATAAAACGAAACATAATCCGGAAGACCTTTTGCTTGCCTCACTGTCTTCCTGCCATATGCTATGGTACCTGCACCTGTGTTCACAGCAGGAGATCATTGTAATGGAATACAAGGATACACCCATTGGGAGTATGCTGGAAAAACCTGATGGGAGCGGCCATTTTACAGAAGTTACTTTAAATCCTGTTGTGGTCATAACCGATGCATCGCAAATTGAAAAGGCAAATGCCCTGCACGAACAGGCCAATAAAATGTGCTTTATTGCCAATTCATGCAACTTTCCCATCAAACACCAGCCTAAGTGTATTGTAGAACGCGGTTAGCCTCGTTCTACATATGCTTTCAATTTGTTTAGTTTAATTTTATTTTGTTTTAAAAGTTTTAATTTAGTTATTTTAGGTATTCTTTCTTTAAAGTTTTAAACAGGAATTTTAAAGCGGACCAGATATATTAACCGGATTAGAACATGCCTGCACTACTTATGCCGAATAAACGGCGATGGTTTATTATTTTTATCATATTTCTGGCCATCGTATTTAACTATTTTGACAGGCAGATCGTATCTATTCTTAAGCCGGTTATTAAAAAAGAATTTGCGCTGAACGATGGCGGCTATGCGCTTATCCTGAATATTTTTACCGTGTGTTATGCCATTATGTATCCCGTTTCGGGCTGGCTGGTAGACAGGTTTGGCGCTAAAAAGGTCATGTTTGCAGGGATTATCGGCTGGTCGGTAGCCTGTATTGGGGGCGGTATTTCCAGGACATTTGGTCAGTTTACTTTTTTTCGTGGTTTACTCGGGATGTCAGAACCCACCAATTTTCCTGCACAGTTAAAGGTGGTTACCGTTTGGTTTCCGGGCAAACTGAGGGCTACGGCCAATAGTCTTTGTGTTGCAGGCAGTTCCATAGGTGCCATTATTGCCCCGCCATTGGTAGCCTGGCTGGCCATTACCTATAACTGGCATACTGTATTTATTGTTGCAGGGGTGGTTGGACTGATCATTGCATTGCTCTGGCTGTTGGTTTACCGGGACCCGCCTGCGGAGATTGCCCTTGAAGCTGCCGGAACTGCTAAAATTGAGGAAAGCCCTTCCTTTACCTGGAAGCAGCTGTGGGGAAGAAAAAGCTTATGGGGCATTTTGCTCATCAGGTTTGTAAGTGATCCGGTATGGTATTTTTGCCTGTTCTGGCTTCCCGGATATCTGCAGGAACAATCTGGCTTTTCCCTTGCCCAAATGGGCATGTTTGGCTGGATCCCATTTCTGGTGGCCGACCTGGGGGCTATAGGTACAGCGGCCTGGTCGGACAGAATGGTAAGAAAAGGAAAGGAACCATTAAAGGCAAGAAAAGTGATGCTGACCAGTGTAGCTGTATTGGCGCCGCTTTGTGTCCTTACGCCTTATATTCCCAATCCCTTTGTCACCTTGTTTATTTTTAGCATTGTAGCGGTAGCTTGTTTAAGCTGGTTATTTACCATCAGCGTGGTTATTGCCGAAGCTTTTCCTGTTAAAAATGTAGCCAGTGTTTTGGGTATTGCCGGTGGTTTTGGCGCCCTGGGTGCAGTAGGCTTT
The DNA here is from genome assembly GCF_014200825.1 of Pedobacter sp. AK017. Lineage (NCBI taxonomy): Bacteria > Pseudomonadati > Bacteroidota > Sphingobacteriia > Sphingobacteriales > Sphingobacteriaceae > Pedobacter > Pedobacter sp. AK017. The sequence goes on along the minus strand of NZ_JACHCW010000012.1, from coordinate 25,872 downwards.
AATTACTTTGTAGGTCAGTTTATGGGCACATTGGGTGCTGAAAAGATATTTATTGCCATGGCTTTCTTACATCCGGTTGCGGTATTGATACTGTGGACAATGGTAAGGCCCGAGAAGCCGGTTGTAGCTGTGGCAAAATTGGATAGTATAGCATAAGTTTTAAAATAGAATGGAAATGGAAAATAGAACGATGATTACGGAGCCGGCCAGAGATTTGCCGGTACGCCTGGACGTTGATGTATTGGTGGTTGGTGGGGGCCCTTCAGGAATCATTGCAGCCCAGGCTGCTGCTGAAGATGGGTTAAAGGTTACCCTGATCGATAGCCGGAGTTTTGTAGGGGGTAACATGACGATAGGTTTGCCGGTACTCGGTTTTCTGGGACAAAAAGGAAACCAGATCATCAAAGGCATTCCGCAGCAGTTTATAGCGCGCCTGAAAGAAAAAAATGCGGCCAGTGAACACAGGCCTTGTCCGCTGCACATGAGCCTGACCCTGGTGGAACCTGAAGCAGTAAAAAATGTGGGCCTGGAGATGCTGGTGGATAGTGGGGTGAATGTTTTGCTGTATGTATTTTTTGCGGGTGTGGTTATGGAAGGTAACGCAATTAAAGGGGTAATTATCGAAAGTAAATCGGGCAGGGAAGTTATCCTGGCCAAAACTATAATTGATTGTACTGGCGATGCCGATGTAGCCTTTAAAGCAGGGGTGCCCTGTGAGCAGGGCAATGAACATGGCGGTGCACAGCCTCCAACTTTAATGTTCTGTATGGCTGGCGTGGATACTGAAAAGTTGCGGATGTCTATTGCCCGGGAGCCCCGTACCTATTTAACCGATTTTATCCCTGCTGAATATTTCGGACAAAATAACCAGTTTATTGTAGTGGGCTTACGGAGTGTGATGGAAAAGGCCCGGGAAGCTGGGTATCATTTGCCGGTTGAGCGTACGATTTTGATCACCGGTTTGCGTGAGGGCGAAATATGGGTCAATATGTCCAGGATTAACGGTGTGGATGGTACCAATCCGGAGAGTTTAACCTATGGGGAAATTGAAGGGCGTAAACAGGTAGAGGAGATCCAGCGTTACCTGAATGAGTATGTACCCGGTTTTGAGCGGGCAGTGTTCACCAAGATGGCCCCGTTTTTGGGGATCAGGGAAACCCGTCGCATTGTGGGGCAGTATGTGTTGACTGCTGATGATATTCTGGCTTGCCGGCGCTTTGATGATGCCGTTGCGGTGGCCAGCTATCCTTTGGACATCCACCATCCTGAAGGCGGTGGCTGTACCCTCACCTGGTGCGGGGATTGTTACGACATCCCTTACCGTTCACTGATCCCGGAAAAGATAGAGAACCTGATTGTGGCAGGCAGGTGCATTTCTACTACCCACGAGGCCATGTCGGCCATCCGGGTAATGGCACCTTGTATGGCGATGGGTGAAGCTGCCGGAAGGGCTGCAAAAATGAGCATCAGGAAAGGCGTTTTACCTGCTCAGTTGAATGTGGCGGAATTGCAGGCTGAATTGCTGGAAAAGGGCGCTTACCTGAATCCAAAACAGCTGGTCACTTCATAAGTATGGTTTCAAGAAGAAATTTTATCAGGGCTGCCGGCCTGCTTGCTGCCAGCCCTGCAATAAGCAGGCTCGGCTATGCCGCTAAACCTTTGCTGCCGGCCATTGCTGCCGGAAAGCATAAAATACTGACCTGCAACATCCGGGTCGATCTGCCTGAAGATGAGCAGGCAGGTTTTGGCTGGAATGGCCGTAAAGAGATTTGTGCCGCAATTATGCTGCAGCAAAAGCCCGATATCATTTGCATGCAGGAAGTATTGCGAAACCAGAATGAGGACCTAAAAAAGGTATTGAAAGGCTATTTTTCCTTTGGCTTTGAAGGCCCGGAGATGGATGCCTTTACAACGGGGTATCATGGCATAGCCAAAAATCCCATCTTCTTTTCAGAAAAAAGATATGAACTGCTCTCGGCTGGTGGTTACTGGTTGTCTGAAACCCCACTTATGGCCGGCAGTTTATCCTGGGATTCTGCCAGGGCCAGGAATGCCAACTGGGTAAGGCTGAAGGACAGGCAATCGGGCAAAGATTTCAGGGTAGTCAATCTGCACCTGGACCATAAAAGCCAGCCGGCCAGAGAGAAACAAATGGAGATGGTGCTCGCAGATGCAGCGCAATACCCAAGGGATTACCCCCAGCTGCTGGCAGGTGATTTTAATGCATCTGCCGAAAATAAGGTTTATGAGCTGGTGATATCAGCGAAATGGAAAGATACTTATACCACCTTGCATGGGGAAGCAGAACCCGGATATCCTGTTCATCAGTTTCAGGGTGAAAACTATGCAAAAAAAGGAAAGAAGATAGATTTCATTTTTTGCAAGGGGGAGGTAACCGCTCAATCGGCAGGAATTTTAAAGGATAACGTTAAAGGTAAGTATCCAAGCGATCATTATTTTGTATCTGCTGAAGTGATGATCTGATCAGATCCGAGAAAATTAAGGTGCAATAAAAAAGCCTTTCAGAATAGCTGAAAGGCTTTTTTATTGTGGGAGATACTGGGTTCGAACCAGTGACCCCCTGCTTGTAAGGCAGGTGCTCTGAACCAGCTGAGCTAATCTCCCTCTGGGTTCTGCTCTTTTTTATTTGAAACAGCTGAGCAGCTGTTTTTGTGGGAGATACTGGGTTCGAACCAGTGACCCCCTGCTTGTAAGGCAGGTGCTCTGAACCAGCTGAGCTAATCTCCCCTTGGTTCTGCTCATTTGTTTAAAAAACCAGCTGAGCATGCTGTAAATTTATATCAAGGATCCCCTTGATTTGGGATTGCAAATATACATCCTAAAATGATTTTTGCAAAAAAAGATATCGTTTTTTACGAGAGCACATCCTCAAGGACCTGGTGCGAACGGATTTCTCCAAAAGACGCGGTATGTAAAGTGTAGTAAACCAGTATTTTATCTAGGATGGATCGTCTGGTTTTGTTTTCCAGGTTTATTTCATTTATTTTTTCAAGAGGCAAAGAAAACAGGGAAATAAATAATGCCGCATCGTCTTTATCCAGGAAATGGGCATGCACAGGGGTTGAAGATCTGAATTCCCCTTCCTGCAGATCGAAAAAACTCTGGTTACTTTTGGTTAGGGTGCTTGGTGCGAATCCCAGGAAACGGGAAAGCTTTAATAGGAAAGAAAGATGAAAATTTACGTTTAATTCTTCTGTTTCATCAAACCAGCATATCGCATTAAAAATAAAATCAAATAAATGCTCATCCGTGGTTTGCTGCCTGATGCTTTTGTACAATACTTCATTCAGGAAAAGTACAATAGTACTTTTAATGATGTCGTAAGGAATGCTGCGGAAAACCGGGGATGGCCTGAGCGCTGAAACACGCTGTATATTTGTATTGGCCTTATGGTAAACAATCATGTCTACCAGGTGCAGGGGCTGTAACATGTTCATACTGATTTTGGCCCTCGGTTTTTTAACTCCGTTGATGATATAAGATTGTATGCCGAATTTTTCTGTAAAAATCTGCACGATCACACTGCTTTCACTGTATAAAGTGGTTTTTAAAACAATGCCCCTGGTTTTATGCAACATGATCAAGCAGCTTTGGAATGAATATGACGAGGCCTATAATTAAAGCAGTACCTGCCGCCAGCAATACTGCCGCTGCGGCCACATCTTTCACTATCCTGGCTTTTTCATGATAGGCAGGCGAAACGAGATCCACCAGTACTTCTATGGCTGTATTAAACAGTTCAGCAACGATCACCAGGCCCGATGCAGCGATCAGCCAGAACCATTCGCCGGCTGCCAATTGAAAATACCAGCCTGCAATGCCCGCAATAAGCACCGCTACTACGTGGAACTTAAAATTAAACTGCGTTTTAAAAGCGTAAGCAACACCTGAAAATGCATAGCTGAAGCTTTTAATAAATTTTTGCATCTTAAAGACAGATTAGGATTACAAAGTAAGGCATGCTTTCTTACATATCCAATTGTTTCTACAGAAGCTTTATCTTTGGTTAATTTTTAAAAGGAATGTCTGAAGAAAAAACCATCCTGCATCCAAGAAATAAACACCGTTCAAGATATAATTTCCCTGAACTGATCAAAACCTTACCGGAGTTGTATCCATTTGTTGCTGTCAATTCCTATGGCGGCGAATCTATCGATTTTTCTGATCCGGTAGCGGTTAAGCTATTGAATAAAGCGCTGTTAAAACATTTTTATGGAATTGACAACTGGGATATTCCAGCAAATTATCTGTGTCCGCCTATTCCGGGCAGGGCAGATTATGTGCATTACCTGGCAGATCTGCTTGCCCGGAATAATAAGGGAATTGTGCCAAAAGGCAACCGTGTAAAAGGCCTGGATATCGGCATTGGTGCAAATTGTATTTATCCGATTATTGGACTGCGGGAATACGGATGGAGTTTTGTAGGTTCGGATACAGACCAGGGAGCCATTAAGACGGCTAAAGCTATTGTTGCGGCGAATTCTTTGCTGGCCGGTGCTGTAAGTTGCAGACTGCAGCCTAACCCAAAAGATATTTTTAAGGGTATTGTAAAGCCGGGAGAGCTGTTCGACTTTACGATGTGCAATCCACCCTTTCATGCTTCGGCAGCTGAAGCGCAATCAGGGACCAAAAGAAAACTGCAAAATCTGGGCAAACATACAGGAAAAGAAACGGTGCTGAATTTTGGGGGCCAGCAGGCTGAATTGTGGTATGATGGTGGAGAACTCGCCTTCATCAGAAATATGATCAATGACAGCATGGTTATTGCCAATCAGTGCCTTTGGTTTAGCAGCCTGGTTTCAAAAAGCAGTAACCTGTCTTTTATCTATAAAGCGCTTCAGGGTGCCGGGGCTTTGCAGGTAAAAACAATAGAGATGGCACAGGGCCAAAAGATCAGCCGTTTTGTGGCCTGGAGCTTTTTAACTGAAACTGCACAACAGCAGTGGATGGGAACAAGGTGGCGCTAGTCGAGCATTAAGGGTTCATCGTCCTCATCTGTCAGGCTCAGCTGGATACTGTCTGTACCGGCAATACCTTCAATAGAACCACGGATATGGGCGGCATTCAGCATCACCTTTTCAAGTTGTTTTTCCCTGGCTTTCCATAGTTTTTCCATAGCATCGCGCTCCCGCTGAATGGAAAGTTTCATGCTCATGAAGCCTTCACGTATGGCCTTCCATTGTTCAGAAAACTCATTACTGGTCAGGTAATCGTATAACATATGCATTTTATCGCCCCTGTTTTCCTGTGATTTTGCGGCGCTGAAGAGTTTAACGATGCCATCCCTTAAGATATAGGAAACGGCCTTTACTTCATCAAAAGAACAGATCCATACCCCATCTTTTTCTCCAAAACAATCCATTCCTTTAGGGTATGCCTGTGTTACAATTACGGCTACATCCACGCCCATACTGCGCATGTCCCTTTTCAGCTTTTCAATCCATTCCAGCGAGAAGTCCTTGGTACGTTTGCTTTCATAGATGATCTTACCACATTCCTGTCCAAACTGGTTCCTGATGTGGTGCACGCAATCTGCACCCCTTACACCTTTACCAACTTCAGTAACCAGATCGAAGGGAAAGGCGTTGCGTAACAATTCTTCCAGGATCAGTTCCTGTACTTCGCCCTGCAGCTGCATAGAACCTTGTTCAGCTTTGCGCTTCATCTCTTCTGCAAGTTTCTTCTGATCGTCAAGCTGCTTTTCCAGTTCTTTTACCCTCAGCTGGTGTTCTGTATCCTTTAGGCTGGTTTTTTCTGCCTCCTGTTTACGGATTTGCTCTACCATTTCTGCCCGTTGTTCCTGCAGTTTGCGCTGGATCTGCAGTTCCATCTCGGCTTCCCGCTCCTTCATGGCCTGTTCTTTTTTCAGGAAGTCCAGTTCTTTTGAGCGGGCCAGCTTTAGTTTTTCTTCGCTATCTTTATTCGCGTTATCGAGCATTTGCAGCTTGTTCTCAAAATCAGCTGCAATACTTTTACGTAAATTCTCTTCTAGTATATGCTGTAACTGTTTTTTTTCTTCTTCCAGCTTTTGTTCAAAAAGCTGGGCCTGTTGTTTTTTCTGCAGTTCAAAAGCCTGTTCCTGTTGCTTTTGCTGCTGGGCAAACTCATTCAGTTTTTTGCTGTATTCCTCATCCTTTTGTTTGGTAAAAGATACCATCTTTTCGCGAAGGTCTTTCTTATACTCCTCTGCCATGACTTCCTCAATAGGGAAAGTATGTGAGCAATTAGGGCACTTTATTTCTGTCGACATATATTCGGTGTTATAGGAATTTAACGCTATCAGATCAATACAAATTTACGACTATCTCTTTACAAAAAGGCTTTCGCCAAATTTCATAGATACACTTCTGGATTCTTCTTTTTCAATCTGTATGTTCAATGAACCATCAAAATCTATCACTTCCAGTACTTTTATTTTTGTGCCTATGGTGATCTTTAGTTTTTCCAGGTACTGTAAAAAAAGAACGGAGGTATCTTTAACGGCTACAACTTTGCAGGTTTCTCCGGCCCTTACTTCTGCAAGTAAAATCTTGTCCACTATAGGGATATCTCCGTTAGCCTTCGGAATAGGGTCTCCGTGAGGATCGAATTCAGGAAAATTCAGGAACTCTTCGAGTTTGTCTACCAGTTTGGCCGATTGGATATGTTCCAGTTGTTCGGCTACTTCATGTACCTCATCCCAACTAAAATCCAGTTTTTCATACAGAAAGGTTTCCCAGAGCCGGTGTTTCCTCAATATGGCAATACCTTTATTTCTGCCCAGTTCTGTCAGCAATATCTTTCCGTATTTCTGATAGCTTACCAGCTCCTTTTCTTTCAGCTTTTTTAGCATATCGGTAGCTGTGGCTGGTTTTACGCCCAGGTGCGCCGCCATTTCGTTCGTACCTGCTTCCGGTCGTTCTTCGTTCTGGAAACTCAACATCAACAGGGCCTTTAAATAGTTTTCTTCAGTATAGGATAGCATGCTGCAAACTTAGATGAAATTTTCTTTTAATAAAATATTAAATATGTCAAGTTATATTTGTTAGGTTAATCTAACTTTTATAGTTTTGTGAAATTGAATTTTAAATTAGATAAATAGAAAACATGCGTATTGTCCTTACTTTTGCTCTTTTTGTTAGTTATTTCCTGTCTGCTTCAGCCCAATCGGGCAGTATAGGCGGACAGGTCATTTCCGAAGGCCAGCCGCTCCAGGCGGTTACCCTGATTTTGCAGGGCAGCGCTCTGGCTACAAAAACAGACAGTATGGGAAATTATGTTTTTAGCAAAATTGCCGCGGGTACATATCAAGTTCAGGCCACTGCAATTGGTTTTAGAAAAACACTTAAATCAGTTGTATTGAAAGCAGATGAGTACAGGGCACTGAATTTTGACCTCAGTAATTTTCAAAACGACCTGAATGAAGTAGTGGTTACGGGGACTTTAAAAGAGGTGAAGCGTTTGGAAAGCCCTGTTCCAGTAGAAGTATATACCCCCGCTTTTTTTAGGAAAAACCCTACACCAAGTATTTTTGAGGCACTTCAAAATGTAAACGGTGTAAGGCCGCAATTGAACTGCAACATCTGCAATACCGGGGACATTCATATCAATGGCCTGGAGGGCCCTTACACCATGATCCTGATTGATGGGATGCCTATTGTAAGCAGCTTATCAAGTGTATACGGACTTTCGGGGATCCCGAACTCACTGGTAGAACAGATTGAGATTGTTAAAGGGCCCGCATCGTCCTTATATGGAAGCGAGGCGGTAGGGGGCTTAATCAATATCATTACCAAAAAGCCGCAAAATGCCGCTTTATTTTCTGCTGATATTTTTACCACCAGTTATCAGGAATGGAATGCCGATCTGGGTTTTAAGTTTAAAGCAGATAAAGAAACAGATGTGCTGACCGGTGTAAATTATTTTAAATATGGCCATCCTGTAGACCATAACCACGATAACTTTACCGATGTGACCCTGCAAGACCGCATTTCGGTATTTCAGAAATGGAATTTTAAAAGGAAGTACAACCGGATCTTTACATTGGGTGGCAGGTATGTGTATGAAGACCGATGGGGTGGCGAGATGCAATGGAACAAATCTTACCGGGGTGGAGATCAAGTGTATGGGGAAAGCATTTATACCAACCGCTGGGAGCTGATCGGAAATTACCAGTTACCGGCAGCTGAAAAACTATTCCTTGCTTTTTCCTATAATGAGCACAATCAGGATAGCAGGTATGGAACTACCTCTTATATTGCCGAACAGAAAATCGGCTTTGCCCAGCTAACCTGGGACAAGCAGTTGCGGAACCACGACCTGCTGTTTGGCGCTGCACTGCGCTATACTTATTACGACGATAATACGCCGGCTACAACCGGATTGAACCAGGACTTAAAAAGCAATACCTGGCTGCCCGGATTTTTTGTTCAGGACGAGATCAGCCTGGCCGCGAAGCATAAATTTCTTGCGGGCTTCCGTTACGATTACAATTCTGTACACGGAAATATATTTACGCCCAGGCTGGCCTATAAATGGAGCATCAACGATAACAATATTCTGCGTTTAAATGCTGGTACAGGTTTCAGGGTAGTCAATATTTTTACGGAAGACCATGCGGCTTTAACCGGTGCCCGGGAAGTAAAGGTGGCCCATGAACTGAAACCTGAAAAGACCTATAATGTAAACTTTAATTTTCTGAAAAAGATGTATACCGAAAACGGTACTTTCTTTGGCATTGAAGCTTCAGCTTTTTATACCTATTTCAATAACCGGATCATTGGTGATTTTGACAGCAATCCCAATGAAATTATTTATGACAACCTGGACGGTCATGCGGTAAGCAAAGGTTTCAGTGCAAATATGGATCTGAGCCTGAACAATGGGCTAAAGATTATCTTTGGCGGTACCTATCAGGACGTTGCTACTTATGAACATGGGATTAAAAAGCAACAGATCCTGACGGAAAAGTTTTCCGGTAACTGGGCTGTTTCCTATAAGATCTCTCCGCTTAAGCTGAACGTCGATTATACCGGAAATATTTATAGCCCGATGCGCCTGCCTTTATTGAGTGACACGGATCCAAGAAAAGAATATTCTCCAACCTGGAGCATTCAGAATATCCAGCTTACTTTTACTGGTTTCAAAAAGATTGAGCTGTATGGAGGGGTGAAAAATCTACTCAACTGGACACCCAATAGGGGAAATCCTTTTATCATTGCGCGTGCAAATGATCCATTTGACAAACATCCTGAGGTAGACAACCCTTATCATCTGACTTTCGATCCTACTTACGTTTATGGGCCCAATCAAAATATAAGAGGTTTTCTGGGTATTAGATTGACAATTAAATGATGTGGAGGTTTGCCTTAAATCAATTAACTTTATGGCATGATCTACCGTACCACTTACCAGGCTGCAAGAGTTATTGCCCCAAAAATGGAAGCTATTTTTGCGCAGCATCTTAATGCGGCCAGTGAAAGCGGTGAAGAAGATCTGGCTCCGCTGCCTACAGCAAATGTAGTAGAAGCCATTATTGATGCTACTTTCTGGGCAAGTTTACGTAAAGAAGAAGGGCATTCCCCAAAAATATCTCTTGCTTTTTTACCACCTCAACAAGCCGGCAACCCCCTTCTTTTTAAACAGCGGCTGCCTTTAAACCCAGGTACACTTACTAAAATTGCACCAGGTGTAGAGCGTGCCGGTATCCACCTGGGTATCTGGATAGAAGAAGGAGAATTATATGTCTGGGGAACGACAGTCAGCATTCCTAATTTTTGTTTTGTAGTAGATGTTTCTGAACCAGCTTTACTGGTCATTAAACACCGAAGGATCTATGGTTTCGGAAAATTCACCAATCTGGCAGTTTTAAAGGGCGATCAGGTTAAGGTGGTTGATGGGCATCCGATCAGTTTACCCGATTGTCCGCCTGTGCTTTTGTCGCTGCTCGACCTCACTGCACCTTCCTACTGGAACGATTCGGTGAATGTGCTGATTCAGCTGGCCGTTTCTATGCGGGCGCATGGGCGTGGCGGTACTTTGCTGGTTGTGCCAAATGAAACCAGGAACTGGTTGCAATCCATTATCAAGCCCATACAGTATGGAATACAGCCCTCTTTCACCGGTTTATCCAAATTGTTACAACAGGACAGAAAAGAAGCCAGCCAGATCTTTTGGCAAACAGCTCTGAAACGGGAGGTGGAACACCTGGCCGGACTTACTGCTGTTGATGGGGCGACGGTGATCAGTACAGATTATGAACTTTTGGCTTTTGGCGCTAAAATAGGCCGTGCCAAAGGCAAAGAGAATGTTGATGAACTCTCTTTCTCGGAACCGATTGTGGGGGGCGCTGCAATTGTCATGCACCCCGCAAAAGTGGGGGGTACGCGGCATCTTTCTGCTGCACAGTTTATTCATGATCAAAGGGATGCTACTGCATTGGTAGCCTCTCAGGACGGGCATTTTACCATTTATACCTGGTCGCAACACCAAAACCGGGTACAGGCACACCGGATTGATACTTTACTGCTGTAAGTTTTAAGAAAAAATTATTGCCCCAATGATCACGCTGAGGAGCAATGCGATCATTACCATGCGATCTACATTAATCCAGTCTTTTCGGCTCAGGGGTTTTTCTTTTTTTTCTTCCTTTTGCCTTGCAAAAACCTGAAGAATAGAATGGAGTTTGATTAACATAGGTAAATGTATTTAATAGATGTATTCAGATAATATCAAACTGTAAGCCATAATTCTCAAAACCTGTGGAATTGTTGATAACTTTTATTTTTTTATTTTTTCACTGACAAAATCTGCTTTTTTTATTTCCATAATAAAATTATTGTACTGATAATCAGACTTCTAAATCTTGTTTTGTATTTTATATAGTACTATGTATTGCATATTACTATATAAAACATATAACTTTGTATAATGATAGCAGAAAATACGCAAACACAAATGCGGAAGGGCATACTGGAATACTGTGTGCTGCTTATAATATCGAGAGGTGAAATTTATGCTTCCGATATCATTACCGAATTGAAACAGGCTAAACTGTTGGTAGTAGAGGGTACGCTTTATCCACTGCTTACCCGCCTAAAGAACAATGGTTTACTGAGCTACAATTGGGTAGAGTCTACTTCCGGACCACCACGTAAATATTACGTGCTCACTGAAGATGGCAAGGCCATTTTAAAACAGCTTGACAATACCTGGCAGGAACTGGCTTATGCCATCAATACTTCAAAAAAAGTGGCTGACCAGAATTCAAAGGATCAATTAATTTAACCAGACCATGAAGAAAACACACAACATAAATATTGGGAACTCTATTGTTCATATAGAAGAGGACGCCTACGAAATGCTTACCCTTTACCTGAACGAAGTGAAGCAGCATTTTGCAAGGAATGCAGACGATTTTGAGATTGTAAAGGATATTGAGAACAGGATAGCCGAAATGTTTGCCGAAATGCTTGCTGCACAGCAAAAGCAGGTGATCAGTACAGCAGACGTGCAGGCTGTAATTCAACAGATGGGTTCTGTAAAGGATTTTGAAAACTCTGAAGAATCCGATGAGGGTTATACGGCCCCGCCAGAATTTGACCCGATTAAAAAACTATACAGGGATACAGACCAGGCCATGATAGCTGGTGTTTGTGCAGGCATGGCGCATTACCTGGATATAGAGGTGAAATGGACCAGACTGTTTACTTTTCTGATCATTTTTCTTTTCGGGGCAGGTATATTGGCCTATATCATTTTCTGGATCATGGTGCCCAAGGCTACAACCAGATTTGAACGCATGTCTATGTATGGCGAAGAACCTACCCTGCGCGGCTTTGCCAACAGTCAGCACCCCCTCGTTAAACAGTCGCGCGGCTTTATTGCCGAATTTTTTGATGTGCTGGCCAACTTTCTCCAGGGTAGTGGTAAGCTGATCCTTAAAATTATTGCAGTGGGCATAGCCATTTTTGGATCGATGGTATTGTTAGGGCTTATTGTGACCATCGCTGCTTTATTTGGCTTCTGGGATGCCAATGTGTTTACTTATTTTCCACTGAACATCATTAACCAGGAATATATTCCGGCCATTTTCTTAGCCTTCTTTACAGTAATCGGCATACCTGTTCTGGCCCTTATCCTGTTTTCTATACGCGTGGCCTTCAATGGCAGGGCCATTCATAAAACCTTTTCTTTTGGTTTACTCATCGTCTGGCTTGGCGGTGTGGTGTTCAGCATCTTTTATATCGCTAAAATATCTTCTGAATTTAAAGAGCATGCCGAGTTTACGCAGGTGACTGAATTTAAACCTTATAAAGTCTATACCCTGGAGATCGACAGGTCGCGCTTTTTTACGAAGGAAGACAGCCTGAACTATCGGATAGATCCTAAGGATTATAAGGGAAGAAGGATCTTAAATGAACTTGATGGGGCTTTTGACATTCCCAGAAACATTAAACTGAAGATTGAAAAAAGTGAGGATGATAAAGTGACTTTGGTCCAGAATTATAAATCTCAGGGAAAGACTTTTGAAATTGCCTTGCAGCATGCCAAGAACATTCAATACAACTACCTGCAGCAGGATTCCCTGCTTACTTTTAGCCCGATACTACAACTCAAGCCTGGACTGAACTGGCGCGGACAGGAAATAGAGCTGCTGCTTAAGGTTCCTGCAGGTACCATTTTGAACATCAGGCGCGAACTTGAATGGTACCTTGCCGGTTACGACTACGGGCGTTGCCATGAAGAGGCGAGAGGTGACCAATATAACGAATGGATTATGACCCCATCTGGCCTGGAATGTAAAAATCCAGTTGTGGCGCCTTCAAAACACGAAGATTAATTATTTAACAGTATAGCGGTAGACATAGCGGCCAATATTGCCATGCTTGTCTACCCCTTCAATTACAGCCTTATAAGTACCCTTGCCATCTGCATTGTAAAACTCGAATGAAAGTCCCCCTTCAGCCGTGGTAACCACCTTAGGGTTCCAGTAAATGGTGGTCCTCAGGTCGTTAAAGTTATAGGTAGCAGCAGCGTTCACGTATTTCGGAGAATAGAATTCACGCTGTTTGCTGTAGCCTTTAGGTTTAAGCTTTAATACACTTGGGTCAGGAATCAGCTTTTTAAACTCTTCCATACTCATTTTGGTTCCCTTAGGAATTTTCTTGGTATTGATGACCAGTACACCATTGGTATTGTACATCCTGTTTACCGTACCCAGTTCGTCTTTTGTAAATACCTCTACATTTTCCACATCAGCAGCCTGTACACTGGAAAGTCCAAAGTAATCAATTGGCATGCCGTTCAAAAATATCTGTACAGGGACCCTGCTACCTTGCTGGTAATCCCTGCTTACATAAAAATTGTTCTCGTAAAAGGTTAAACCTGTAGCCATGCTCTGTAAACAAAGTGCCAGAATGTTACATCCCGAGAAACGTTCACCCTCTATGACAGTTCCTGAAATGGAGCTTAGGCCCGATAAGGCGGGATAATCAGCATGACTGGGCCTTTTGGCTTTAGCCCCTTCAATTTTTACCTCTTTAAGCGTACGAAGGTAGTTGTATTTTCTTTTGCTGTTGTTCAGGTAGGAGGACATGGTACTGTCAATGTTGCTGATCTCATCAGCAGGATAAGGATTGCCGGATACCTGCGGGGCTGGCTGTCCATCCAGCATGATCATCGGCCCCTGTCCGTTAACACTATATTTTGCGTTGATCACTACATCTGATGAATCCTGAAAAGTAAGGTTCTGAAAGGCAAAGATTCCGGAAGGACTGGTTTGTATTTCTGCTGCCTGGGTGGTTCCGGGAACCGTTAAACGCAATATCCCTTTTCTTACGGGCATACCCGTCCTGTCCCTCAGGGTTCCCGTCAAAGTCATACTTTGTTCAGGTAAAAAGGTAATCGGCGGATATTTATTGGCCAGGATCTCCTTATAGGCATAACGGCGAAAGCCCTGCGTCAGCATCAGTACATCCAGATCGGCCAGCTTCTTCGCATTGGTTTTGTTGAAATAATAATTTGGTTTTTCTACATAACCCTTCAGGTCAGAAGTCAATAACAATGAACTTAAAATGGTGATCTCTGAATTTTCATCTACCGGAACTTTTTGCTCATCGGTAACAGCGATTGAGAAAAATCCTTCCGACAGCTGTGCACCATTTTTGGCGGTTACAGCAAGTTTAACTTTCTGGCGTGGTTTGTAAGTTGGCAAGTCACTTTTAAGGCCCAGTTTCAGCCCATCCGGCTGATAGTTAAAGGCCAGCCTTTCACTCACCGGCTCACCGGCCTCATTAAACAAAGTGATCTGAACAATGCCTGCCGGAAATTTATCTTTAGGGATCTTTGCTGTAGTTACCTGTGTATTTAACCGGGTTTTTGCAGCGTAATAGATAATGGCACCATTGGTGGCTACTATAAAGAAAGTTTTGCCTTTACCGGCCTGAAAGTAGGCGTCGTTGGCAATGATCTTTAAATTAAAAGCAGTAGAATCTGTATTGTTTACCTGGGCTGTTATCCCGGATGCTATACTTTTAGGCAGGTCGAAGCTTTTGGTACTGCCATCATTAAAAATAACATTTGCTTTATAAGATTTTCCTGCTTCTGCATTGATGTAAAAAGAACCCATACCCAGGTGGGTAGAACTAAAATCGATGAGCTTATTGCCCCCCTCATCTGTCACGCTACCTTTCAGGTCAACGCCCTGCCCTTTGCCGTTAATGGCTTTAAAGCCGATACGTGAAGCAATGCCCGTAATCAGTTCGCCCCCTTCCGGAAAGAACTGGAGGTCGTTGGCTGCAGCAGTTACAGGTTTAAACTTAAAAGAATTGGTAACTACGTCTTTCTCTGTAAGACTAAGATCGGTGATCAGTTCTCCGTTTTTAATCTTTTCGCTCTTACGGGGATCTATCTTGATCCTTAAAATTCCATTCTGGTCCGTTGTTCCTTTACCTTTTGCAATAACATCATAATTCGACAGCACTCTCCAGTTCACTGCTTTGTTGGTTTGCACTACATTGTCGCGGTTTTTAAACTGAATGGTTGCATCTATGACCTGACTTTTGTCGGTCTCGGTAGCTTTATAGCTAAAATGTGTGTTCAATTGTTTATCAATCGCCTCGCCAATGGCCATGTTCTTACTAAAAAAATAGTCCTCTCCAAAGTTCAGCATCCAAAGGGTATAAGCTTTTATGTAATAGTTCCCCTGCTGGTAAGTACCCACATTAAGCGGTATATTTCCGTAGGCCATACCACCCAGAACCGGTAGTTTTAAACTCTGTACCAGGGAGTCGCGGTCGTTGATCACATCAACATAAACGATTTTGCTAAGCTGGGAAAGCAGGTTTTGTTCCATGGTAAGGTAGGCCTTAAACCAGATGGTATCTGCCACACTGTAATAAGGTTTATCAAAATGGAGGTATACCTTTTCTACAGGCCGCTCATCGGTCAGTTTTTTTGTTTTCTTTATGATGTTGTCTAAAACAACGCTATCCTGTTGCGCAAAGGCTGAAAACTGCAGGGTAGTAAAAAATATCAGAAAGGCAATTGTAAATTTTATAAATCTCATCAAACTGGGTATGTACAATTAATATTGCTAATATATTCATTTATGGAGTGAATAGGTTAATAACCTTGCATCTTTAACATTTTTTGACAGTTAATTATTTTTTATTATGCATGCATAGTTATATATTAGCTAAAACATACCTCAGGCAAATATTGTTGTAAGGTATAATGAACAGATTTTTTTATTAACTAACCTAATTCCTAACAAAATCCATCTCTAACACAAATACCAATGAAGACAATTTTACTGAGTTTTTTACTGATAATTCCTGTATTGGGGTTCTCACAATCGTTCCAGGTTAACCTTCAGGGACAAAAGCAAACTGCAATGGGCGGCGCTGGTGCAGGTCTGGCACTCGACGAAGCTGCTGTATTTTTTAATCCGGGAGCGGTCTCTTTTCTCAAACAAAACGGGGTGCAGGCGGGGGCACATGCCATTTTCCTAAAAACGGCCTTTAACGAAACCGGCTCGCCGCTAACCGAGTACAATAAAAACAAGGTGCCGACACCTTTTGCAGCCTATGCTGTTTTTGGTTCGCCGGAAGGTCATCTACGTTTCGGAATTGGTGCCTATACACCTTTTGGGGGTGCCATGCACTGGAACGAAGACTGGACAGGAAAATATACGGTTACTTCGCTTGATCTGCGTGCCATTTATATACAGCCTACCATCAGTTTAAAAATTACCGACAATATAGGTATTGGTGGTGGTTTGGTTTATGCACTGGGGCATGTAGACCTTAAGAAAGCCATACCTTATACAAATAACGGGCAACAGGCCACTGCCCAGCTAAAGGGTGATTCAAAAGATTTTGGCTGGAATGCCGGTATCTTTATCAAAACTGTCTCAGGAGTGTCTGTTGGTGTTACCCACCGTTCGCAGGTAACGGCCAAAGTAGAAAATGGAGAAGCCAATTTCTTTAATCCACCAGCTTCGGTTGTTCCTTTGCTGCCCACTAAGTTTAATGCAACCTTACCGCTGCCCGCTACCAGTACTGTTGGTTTTGGCTTTTACCCTTCTGCAAAAACAACCATTGCACTGGACGTGAACTGGGTATGGTGGCATACTTATAAAGACCTGGGTTTTTATTATGACAATGGTACACAAACCGTATCGCCACGCAATTATCACGACGCTGCCACTTTTCGTGCAGGCATCCAAAATGAGACTACCTCTTTCTTAACCTTAAGGGCAGGTGTGGGTTATGCCTTATCTCCTGTCGGAGAAGGCTATGTTACGCCGGAAGTACCCGATGCAAACAGGTTATTATTAAGTGCGGGTATTGGTCTTAAACCATCTGAGCGGTTCAATATTGATTTTTCTTTTCTGTATGAAAACGTAAAATCCAGAACTGAGACCAATATAGAGACCAACCTGAGCGGTACATTTAAAACCGTAGCCTATATCCCGGGGATGGCTTTATCTTATAAATTTTAATTTTCAAAAAGCAACATTATGAAATCAACATACTTTTATAAAGGACTGCTGGCACTTTCCATTATTGGACTTGCATCTTGTAAACCTACTATTGACACGGTTGCCCCCGTTAAAGGCAATGCCGATTTTAGCCGTTATATTGCATTGGGCAATTCGCTTACAGCAGGTTTTGCAGATGGGGGCCTGTATTTGGAAGGACAAAAAAATTCTTATCCTGAAATGATTGCCGCACAAATGAAATCAGTTGGCGGTGGCAGTTTCAGTACCCCTTTTTTCCCGGATGCCCAATTTAACGGATCGGGTTACCTTAAGCTTACTGCCCTGACCAATGGCGTGCCTACCATTGCGAAAGAAACTTCCAATCTGGCTATCCGTGCACAGGTGGGGGGTGTTAACTTATTTACACGGTATACCGGCAATATCGAAAATTTTGGTGTGCCGGGCATTAAACTGATCCATGCCAATATACAAGGGTATGGAACGTTGAACAATTACTTTGAACGTTTACTAACCGATGCTACGGTAGGTACAACTACCTATATGGATTTTGTAACTGCAAAGCCCTGGACATTTTTTAGTTGCTGGCTGGGGAACAACGATATCCTGAGTTATGCAAGTTCGGGTGCGGCGGCAGATGCGCCTACACCTAAAGCTACTTTCTCTGGTGCTTACAGTGCTGTAATAACCAAACTCACTTCAAAGGGTGCAAAAGGAGTGGTAGCTACCATTCCGGATGTAACGAATATTGCTTATTTCAGGACCGTAACTTTAAAAACATTACTGGCGGCCATTAATGCAACTCCGGCAGGAGCTGCCGTAAAAGACATTTATATTCAGCCAGGTACCGGAGCGGCAAGGGCGGCTACGGCAGAGGACCTGTTTACCCTGCCACTAAGTTCTGATAACGTAATGGGTAAGCCAAATGGTCTTGGTATTCCTTACGGTCTGGATCCGCGCAATCCGGTTGAAAGTAAGTATGTACTGGATAAAGCAGAAATTGCTGTTGTGAACGATTATGTTGCAGCTTACAATACCAGCATCAAAAGTATAGCCAGTGCAAATAATTTAGCCGTTATGGATGCCTATGCCTTGTTAAATGAGTATGCGGCTGGAAAAGCGATTAATGGCATACCCGTTAGCGCAGCTTTTATCCAGGGAAACATGTTTTCGTTGGATGGGGTCCACTTAACCCCACTGGGTTATGCCATAACAGCCAACGGGTTTATTAAGGCCATCAATGCCAAATATGGTTCAAGTATTCCAATTGTAGATGTAACCAGGTACAGAGGGGTTAAATTTCCTTAATTTTTTATTGTAAATATAAGAAAAGCCCCTATGCGATGCGCTTAGGGGCTTTTTGCTATCTGGCAGTTTCGCTGTAGCCGCTCAGGTTATAAGTAACCGGAACCGTGCTGTTACCGACCCTGTAAATTCCAAATTTGAAGTAATAGCCATCGTCATCGTTACGTCCGATCAGGATTTCCTGCTGGTTTACGATATGCGCTTTTTGTGGTTTCTTATTCTTAGTATAAGTCATCATCACATCCAGCTTGCCTGGTTTCAAAATTGTATTGGCCTCTTTTCCATATTTCGTCCAGTCTATGGCGACATCAAAAGTAATCCAGCAATCTTTAGGGAACTGGGCAAAGGGCATTTTATAGGCAATGGTAGAAGTTTTGTATTCCGAGGAATAGGGCTTCATTACTTCGCTATTCTCGGGATTGGCATTGTTGCGGTCGGCTTTGTCGGTAAGCCACTGCCGGTCGGAGTTTGCCTTGATGTAAAAATACCCTTTAGAAAAACCAAAGGCCAGGGGTGGATAACCACCTTGTTCTACCTTCCAGCCATTTGGCTTTCCGGCTACATAAGTAATTTTTCCGTCCTTATCCTTTTTTTCTACTTTATCATGAGCGATATTTTTTTTGAAGATCATGCGGTCGTATAAGGCCAAAAACTCTTCTATGCTCAGTGTTTTAATTTCTCCCTCTGGTGTAGCTACTAGCGTTCTGCTGGGTGCACCATGCCATTGGGCAAAAATAGTAGTCGCATTGTCGGGGAAGGAGGAGGGTATGTACACTGAAAAGGTATAGCTGCGGGAGCTCCCCTGTTCACAAATCCCTTTGCCGTAATGATAAACGGTTTTTAGCTTTTGCGCATTTTGGTATACGCTTGGGGGAAATTTCTTAAAATCATTGGTGGTTGCATAGCTGTACGACAATTCTATACGACCCTTTGTTTCTCCTGCAGCATAACCTTCAAGCGAATTGTCTTCGGCTTTAAGCTCAAAGCGATAGGATGGTTTTCCATTAAAACGCAGTTTATCGTCATATTGTAATGCATAGGGTTTATTGATGCCTACTGCCACCCATTTGTTGTCAATAATCTCGCTCTGCTTAGCACTGTCGGCCTGCACATTTACCCGGTAAGGGATGTTACCGGATTTTTTTTGCTGGGCGTAAGCCGAACAGAGGAACAGTTGCTGAAGTACAATCAGATATAGAATTTGTTTTTTCATCTGTCTTTAGTTTTTATTGGTTATTTACCCAAAAATACGCTGAAAGGGAAATGCGACATTCTGGTATTGTATTAAATGCTTTCACTTTGGTTGAAAGCGGATGAATTGCTGTCTGTTTACAGGCTGGTTCTGCCTTTGTTCGGAGATGGTTCTGCCTTTGCTCCCAAAAGGTACCTTTTTCCAAAGCAAGGGCTAAGGAGAGGTAAACTAAATAATTGGTTGTCTGTTTTTAGCTTGTCCAAAAAACAAAGCCACCAAAGATATGTTTTGGTATGAGGGTGTTAAAACAATAACCGATATATCTTTTTTATCCTATGGAAATCAAATACACTAAAGTATTAGCTCGAAACATCCTGCTTACTTTTCTGGTCTTCTCAATTATTTTTGCGGTAGCCGCACTTTTTTTATACAATAACATTACTAAAAAACTGGCGGGTATTTCTGAACTGGCCAGCCATATTGATCGTGAACAGGAAAAACCCGAACGGGCGCTGATCCTGCTCCAGCAAGCAGAAGATGATTTCCAGCAGTACCTTTTAGACATCAATAGCAAGAAGGATATAGATTACAGGAAGAATTTGTCTCTGGCTTTTTATGAAGTTGATGCATTGCTTCATGAAAATAAGAATATTGCCTACTTAACGGTGGCGCAAAGGGATAAAATGAAACAATTGAATCAAAAAAGGTTAAAACTTTCGAAAGAATTTATCCTGCTCAAACATGATTTTGATTCCCTATTGTCGGTATATGCTAAATTTAACGATAAAACAAACTCAGATCTGAATGGTAAAAAACCAATCCTTTCACCGGCGAAAATAAATCAGACGGATACCATTAAAAAGCTAATACCGCTGGAAAAAAGAAGCTTTTTTAAAAGGATAAAAGATGCGATACTAAATAGAGATACTTCAAGAGCAACCAGGGTTATAGAAATTCGCCCTAAAGATTCCGGTAGCGCTGCCTTTATCAGCAAAAATACGATAAACATTTACGGGCAGGCTTATGCAAAAAGATTATTGCAATTGAACAAACAGAATGCTAAGCTTTTAGAGATGCACAGAAACCTCATTTCTCTTAGTATTCATACGAGCAGTGAACTCAGGCGCATCAATAATGGTGTCAGAGAGATCAATGCTAATATGGCCGAAAACCTGAAGAGAATGGCTTTTAAAAACTACCGTGAAACTACAGCGCTGCTTACCAAGGTTCATCTTGCTGCGTTATTACTTTTGCTGCTGTTCGGTACCTTACTGATCATATTTATTATTCAGCTTAACAGGTCGGAACAACATTTGAGAAAAGAAAATAAGCGTTCAGGTATTCTTGCCCGGCAAAAAATGGATTTGTTAAACCGGATGAGCCATGAAATACGTAATCCTTTGAATGCCATTAAAGGATTTCTTTACGTATTTAGCAGAACTAATCTTTCTAAAGAGCAAACAACGATGATCGACTCCATAAAACTCTCGTCAGACATGCTGCTTCAAACCCTTGACGATACACTGGATGCGGCAAAAATGGAAAACAGTGAGTTTAAGATAAACAAGGAGCCCTTTAATCCGGACCTGACCCTTCGAAAGGTTATACAAAATATGGAATATGGGGCAGCTGGAAAGAACCTGAGCATAGCTTATTTTTATTCCGGAAACCCTGAGACCATAGTTAACGGAGACAGTTTCAGACTTAAACAAATCCTGGTTAATCTACTCAGCAATGCTATAAAATATACTAAAGAAGGAGGGATTATTGTGACCGCAGAAATGAGCAATGACAAACTATATGTTGCGGTTAAAGATACAGGCGCCGGTATCAGTTTAGAACAACAATCCGGACTGTTCTCCAAATATTACCAAACAAATTCCTCAAAAGGACAAACAGGGACAGGATTGGGTTTATTTATTTGTAAACAACTCGTGGAATTACAAAATGGAAAGATTCATGTAGAAAGTATGTCAGGCATTGGCAGTACTTTTAGCTTTTATATACCATACAAAAAAGCTGAACATAAGTTACCTATCAAGCATGATCAGGAAAATCCTTTGTTGTTTGCTGATGATCTGCTATTGCTTAATGAACGGAGTGTTTTGTTTGTTGATGACAGTAAGCTCAATCTGATTTTTCTTAAAATGATGACCAGCAAATGGAATTTAAAATTTCGGGAAGCCTCTAATGGCAAGCAGGCCTTGGCCATTATTGCTAAGCATAAAATAGATATTGTCTTAACTGATATTCAAATGCCCGAAATGGACGGATATGAATTGTTGTCGGCTATAAGATCATTGGCTGAACCTTTTAACCGTTTGCCTGTAATCGCCGTTAGTGGAGAATCTGGTCTTGAAAGCGAAAAAAAACTCATTAAAAAAGGCTTTTCAGGCCTGATAAATAAGCCGGTTGATGAACAAATTTTGAAACAACAACTACTTAAGGTAATAAAATCAAACTTGAAAGATCAGCTTTCTAAGTTGAGCAGCGAATAGCAAGGTAACAAGTAGAAACAAATCAGGCCCTAATTTTCCAAATACGTAAGCAACCCATTATCCCTATAACTATAATACTCATCAAACTCAATAACAATATGATCTAAGAGTACCATACTGATGCCGCAGGCAGCAGTAATCAGCCTGATGTTGTATAGCAGATCCGTACTGTTGGCCTGATAATAACCATCGGTATAGCTTACCAGCACCATAGATAAGCACTGGTGCTGCAAAGCGGTTTGCAGGATGTTTTTGATTTCGCCGAAGCCTTCCCTTGCAGCACCCGTTTTTTGGGTATGCTTTAAGGTACCAGAACCATCAAACAGCATCAGCCAGTAACCGCTTTGCCCGAGGCCAATTACTTCTTTTGCCATTTTGCAGGTATGGTAACTGTGGCCTGGAATATACTGTCGGTTTAAAGGGTTTTTGCTGCGGCTATAAAAGTTTTCAGGTTCGAGCAGCAGGTAAGCTGTTGGGGTAATTGAAGTGTACATTTTTCTATGAATTGGTTATTGTAAATATAAGCAATTCAAGCCGGCATAGCCAATATTTTTGCTAATATTTTTAGTAAATAATTTGCAAATGCTGTAACTATTGGCTTAGCTTTGTGTGGGGATAAAATGTTATGAAAGAGAAAATTGCAAAGGAGGTCAGATTGAGCCAATTTGATATGCAACGGGGAGATATTAAAAAACTGATGCCTATTGTTAAAGAGGCATTGCTGCATAAAATGTGGTTATACAATACCTATAGTGGCAAATGGTTTACGCCTGAAGAGTTTCAGGCCACGCACGAAGACAGGGAGTACAATAACTTTGATATCAGGGGTATTCTTGAACATACGGTAATCCGCCACCCTAGGGCAGGAATAAGGGCTTACCACAAAGAATTGAACGAACGGATCATAAAAATGGAAACAGAAACCAGAGCGCTGAGAGAAAAAGGAGAAGAGTTTACCAACAAGGTGATTGCGTATTACCAGGATAAGTAGTTACCAGGATATTAGGTGACCAAAAAACAGCAAAATTTTGATTACCACCATATTGCGAATATTAAATAAGTTTGGGTTAACTAATGAAAACTCAAAAAATAAAAAAACTATGGCAAGAGAACTCTCCATAACCGATCAAAAAGTATTTAAAAGAATTCTGGGCGAAAAATGTGACCAGCTTTATGCAGAAGCGTTAAAAAAATGCACTATAATGGTTGATTCCTGGAAAACAAAACCACCAAAAAATAAAGGAAATGCCATTTTTAATTTATACGACATGCTTGAACAAGTGAACGTTGTAACTGATAGAATTGATTTTAATGATTATGACTATTTCAGGCTTTCCAGAATTGTGGCAACTGGTATGCTCACTGAAGAAGAGATGACAGAGGTATCTGAAAAGGGCAGGCTAAGGATAATGAGGGATGCAGAGGCATTTAGGCAAAAATATCTAAACCAGGCGGCCAAATCTGAAATGGACCTGGCTATATAAATTGCTAATTAGAAAATTTATTTTCTTTTAAAAACAGGCATTGAATATAACTATAGGCCTGTTTTTGTGGCTAAATGCCTGAGTGTTAAGTGTACACTAAGAAAATAAATCTGATAAATTCTCTCTTGGTATTGTGAATTATATATAGACTTGCGAAAATTTTTAAGTAAATTTATACAAGGGATAAACCTAATATAATGGCTGCTTACAGCACATATACTGATCAGGAACTTATTGTTTTGCTTAAACAACGGGACGAGCTTGCTTTTGCGGAAGTGTACAACAGGCATTGGGATATGTTGTTTCAGCACTCGCGGAAAGTACTGGGTAGTGTGGACGAATCTAAAGACATGGTGCAGGATTTATTTGTTGCTTTCTGGACCAAGGCTGAACACCTGGATATCAAGACAAATCTAAAAGGCTACCTCTATAAAGCCGCAAGGAACCGGATCCTTAACCATATTCGTAATAAAAAAGTTAACCATGATTTTATAGATGTTATTGCCGCCCAGATGGACCAGTATGAAAATACAACTCTTGACGGTATTAATGAACGGGAATTGATGGTATTAATTGATCAGGAGATTGCCATGTTACCACCCAAAATGAAACTTGCATTTGAAATGAGCAGGAAAGACTTTCTGACCAATAAAGAAATTGCAGCTGAGCTGGGGATTTCGGAAGATGCAGTTAAACAACAGATTTCGCGATCTATGAAGGTGCTGCGGTTAAAATTGGGTAAGTATTCAGGTCTGTCTATTGTATTGATCAGTTTAATGCATCAAAAGCCTTAAAACAACTGATTTGGCTATTGTTAACCTAATGTTAAAATTATTTTAATAAAAATGTCACCAGGCTGGTTGGTAAGTGTCTTGTATTTAGTTGGATGATTATGAAAAATTCAAAACAGCAAACAGAACGTTTAATAGATGCTTACCTATCAGGTGAAGCAACGGCTGAAGAGCGCAACCAATTAGAGCGCCTATATGCAAATGCTACACTGAATGCTGCATATGTTGATGATCTGGAAGTAGACCAGATTCATCAGTTAAAAAAAGAAAGCCTGTTAAAGGTGATCACAGAAATTCGTAAAGAAAAAAACAAACGTTTTACCATCGTTAAAAGGATTGTCGCTATAGCCGCTGCGGTAGCAGCCATTGTGTTTGGGGTGTTCTTATTTAAAGCGCCAGGTAAACCTGAACCTGGTTCAGGTTCTGCAAACTATACCAACGACATTGCCCCGGGTAAAAACACCGCAACCCTTACCCTTGCCAATGGTAAAACCATTCTCCTAAGCGATGTTAAAACCGGGGTAATTGTTGCAGGGAACAGTTTGAAATATAATGACAACACCGTCATCTCGACCGAAGGGAGAGATCTCTCGTCGCTTCGCTCTGCCGAGATGACGAGTTTAAGCACCCCACGCGGTGGTATGTACCAGATCACCTTACCAGATGGCAGCCGTGCCTGGTTAAACGCTGACACAAAAATTTCTTTCCCATCACAATTTATTGGTAAGGAACGCAAAATTTTGTTAATAAATGGAGAGGTGTATTTTGAGGTGGCTAAAAATAAGGGAAAGCCTTTTATAGTAGTAGCAGATCAACAAGAGGTAGAGGTACTGGGTACGCACTTTAACATTAGTGCCTACAAGGATGAAACGGGTTTAAAGACAACGCTGTTAGAAGGGAGTGTGAAAGTAACGTTACTTAATGGGAAACGTAGCAATGAGGGAACAGCCATATTAAAACCCAACCAACAATCCCTTGTCACGGAAAACTCCGGGATAAGTGTAAAGGAGGTAGATGCCAATAGTGCAATAGACTGGAAGGAAGGAACATTTGTATTTAACAAAGCAAGCCTTGAAGAAATACTCCGAAAGGTAACGCGCTGGTATGATGTAGATATTGTTGATCTGCGAAAACAGAAAGACCAAATCACTTTTACCGGAAAAATGTCCAGATACGATAACATCTCAAAAGTACTGTCAAAATTGGCTTTAACTGATGAGGTAAAGTTTAAAATTGACGGCAGGAAAATAATAGTACAATAATCATCTCTCTCATAACTATACCAATCAACTAACGGCAAAACCCTGATGGGAGATGCTAAATTACTAAACCAAAATAACCAAAGAAGATGAAAACACGATTACAGCAGAGAGAATAACAGAACCATAGGGAACTCATAAAAAAAGCCGGACAGTGCTGCAAACACAATCCGACTAAATATTGAGTTAACCCTTTCAAAAAACAGTGCGAACTATTTCATGTGTTAACCCAACTAAACAAAGGTAATGCTGTGCCACGCACTAAACAAAAGAAAAAGTTTAAAAGCTTTTAAGGCGATGGAGGAAGGCCCTCCACGCGCGATGACAGACATCGCGAGTAA
>NZ_JACHCW010000011.1:0-229061 GCF_014200825.1 Pedobacter sp. AK017 | reverse complement strand
TGGAACGGTCTACACCCTGATTGATGTCCTGGCTCTGCTCATGGATAGCAGATAAGATACCACATGAGTTGGCCTCAAACATGTACTCGCTTTTGATGTAACCGATTTTTTTGATCACATCGCGGGCAATTTGCTGCACATCCAGGTAAGTGGTAGATTTTACCTCACCTGCTAAAATTACCTGACCGGTAGTAACCAGGGTTTCGCAGGCCACTTTGGAATCGGCATCAAAAGCCAGAAAGTTATCGATAAGGGCGTCTGAGATCTGATCTGCTATCTTATCCGGATGACCTTCGGAAACAGATTCTGATGTAAATAAATACGACATTTTAAATAATTAATTTAAACAGTAAACAATTATTAAAATGGAAGATGATCCTGTAAAACAGGCAGTAAAATGAAGTGTATGACAGGTTAGCACTTTTTTTTACGTGGTTGCAATCCCGCTATTGTTACCTAGCATCGCAAATCAGTCCACTTTAGTGCCGCAAAATTACACTATATATTTAAATAGTCAAAAAATATCGATTATTTTGTATCCTTAACTTAATCGGGAAGAATTGTTAAAATCAAATATTTTATTCATCATAAATCCAATATCCGGCGGTAAGGATAAATTGCGGCTCCCCGGATTGATAGATGCGCATTTAGACCGTACAAAGTTTAACGCAAATTTTGCGTTCACTGAATATGTGGGGCATGCATCGGAAATAGCCGAGGAAGCTGCAAACAAAAACTTTGATGTGATTGTGGCTGTTGGTGGTGATGGTACGATTAACGAGATCGGGACGAAGGTGATGCAGCAAAATAAAGTGCTGGGGATTTTACCATTCGGTTCAGGAAACGGGCTGGCCCGCTTCTTAAAAATACCTATGAATACGGTTAAGGCATTGAAAGTGATCAATAATTACCAGGTGAAGCTGATTGATACAGCTACTTTTAACGATAAATGTTTTTTTAATATGGCAGGGATGGGTTTTGATGCCCATATCAGTTCTGTTTTTGCCGGTAATAAGGGGCGGGGACTAAGCGGGTATTTAAAACTGGGCCTGCGTGAGGTACTGAGCTATAAGCCGCAAACCTACCGGATTGTAATTGATGGCAGTGAATATGTACGTACAGCATTTGTGATCAGTGTGGCCAACTCCTCTCAATATGGCAACAATGCACATATTGCCCCTACTGCATCCGTAACTGACGGCTTGCTGGATGTATGTATTGTGAAGGAATTTCCGATGTATAAGCTGCCGGTGCTGGCCTATGAAATGCTGAATTCAAAAACAGACAGTTCAAAACTGGTCGAGATCATTAAAGGAAAAAACATACACATCAGCCGGATAAAGGAGGATGCCATCCATATTGACGGGGAACCTTTTTTTATGGGGCAGGAAATTGCTGTATCGGTGAAACCTTTATCCTTAAATATCATTACACCCGATTATGAAGTCTAAAAAGAAGCTATTAAATGATTTTGGTGGGATCATGTATTCTACAGATCCATCTTTTACCTATGAAGAAGAAAATGCGGGCCCTTTAGCAGAATTGCCAAATAACCAGCAGGATTTAAGGGTAATGCTTGACCGGAAAAACAGGGGCGGTAAAGCGGTAACGCTGGTTACTGGTTTTATGGGCAGCGATGATATGCTGGATAAATTGTGCAAAATGTTAAAAACCAAATGTGGTGTAGGTGGTGCCGCAAAGGATGGCGAAATTTTAATACAGGGCGACTTTAGAGATAAAGTGATACAGTTGCTTCAGAAAGAGGGCTATAAAGTCAAAAAATCGGGCGGATAAAATGCTTTCTGAAATCGTTTTAAATATTTGATTTATAGATGGTTGAGTGTTAGTGTATGGGCGACAATAAGTAAATTTTTTCGGACAAAAACGTGTTTTTTCACTTTTAATCTGCATAACTTTGCTGCACTAACTTATTATTTATGAGCAAAGCATTTATGCTTAAGCCAGATTTGGGCTATCTGAATTTGAATTCAGACAGGGCACTTTATCAGCTTAATGTAGCAGAACTGGTTGAAGAGGCCTTGAAAAACGGGGAAGGTACGCTTGCGGATAGCGGCGCGCTGGCAATTGATACAGGCAGGTTTACCGGCCGTTCGCCAAAAGACAGATTTATTGTTTGTGATGAGGTAACGGAAAAAACCGCTTGGTGGGGCGACATCAATATTAAATTTGATCCCCATAATTTCGACATACTTTTTGAGAAGATCACTAAACACCTGAACAGGAACGATTTTTATGTAAGAGATGCATATGCCTGTGCCGATGAACGGTATAAAACCACCATAAGGGTGGTTACAGAAACGGCTTACCAGAATCTTTTTGCAAATAACCTGTTCCTGCGGCCGCAGGTGAATGAGATCAGTGATCCGGAATGGACCATTATCGCAGCACCTTCATTTTTAGCCGATCCTTTGGTGGATGGCACACGGCAGTCGAACTTCTCTATTCTTAATTTTACAAAAAAGATGATCCTTATTGGCGGTTCGGGATATACCGGAGAGATCAAGAAGGGGATATTCTCTGTATTGAATTTTATTTTACCTGAACAAAGGCATATACTGCCTATGCATTGCTCGGCCAATGTGGGCAGGGAAGGAGATACCGCTATATTTTTCGGACTTTCGGGTACAGGCAAAACAACGCTTTCTGCAGATCCGGAAAGGGAATTGATTGGTGACGATGAACATGGCTGGAGTGAGGACAGTGTGTTTAATTTTGAGGGTGGATGTTATGCGAAATGTGTGGACCTTACTGCTGAAAAGGAGCCCCAGATCTTTAAAGCCATTAAGTTCGGGGCATTGCTGGAAAACACCAATTATTTTAAGGGGACGCATACGGTTGACTTTACAAATATCAACAAGACAGAAAATACCCGTGTGGCTTATCCGATCCATTATATTGACAATGCCGTTATTCCATCTATAGCGGGTATGCCTAAAAACATTTTCTTTTTAACCGCGGATGCTTTTGGGGTATTGCCCCCGATAGCCAAACTAAATGCCGGACAGGCCATGTTCCACTTTATATCGGGTTATACGGCAAAGGTTGCAGGTACAGAGGCCGGGATTACGGAACCACAGCTTACCTTTTCGGCTTGCTTTGGTAAGGCCTTTTTGCCTTTGCACCCAACGCGTTATGCCAGTTTACTGGGCGAAAAGATGCAAAAACACAAAGTGAATGTCTGGCTGGTAAATACCGGCTGGAGTGGCGGCGCTTATGGCGTTGGCAGACGGATGAAGCTTGCTTATACCAGGGCCATGATCTCTGCTGCACTGGAGGGCGACTTTGAAAATATAGCTTTTGAAGCTGACCCGGTATTTGGTTTGCAGCTGCCGCTAAGCTGTCCGGGGGTTCCTGCCGAAATTTTAAATCCAAGAAATACCTGGTCCGATGCCCGGGAATATGACCAGAAAGCGAATGAGCTTGCCCAGGCTTTTGTAAGCAACTTTAAACAGTTTGAGGCCGGTGCAAGCGAAGAAATGCTGGCTTCCTTACCTAAAGTTGTTGAAAACACACATTAAAAGCATTTTTTTCTCGAAAAATTTGCATTTCAATTTTTTTTTAGTTTTAATTGCGAAAGATTGTCTCCCCAACGAGGCAATCTTTTTTAATTATAACAATACGTGAGGGGAAATACTCGGGGAATAGGCTAACGATTATTTAATTTGGAATTAAAATCAAAATTATAAATTTGTTGTTACAACAATTGTTTATAATGGTCGTTGTGTGTATTACAGAATATTTATCTAATTTTAAAAAACAAAGTACTAAAAACTAAAAAACTAAAAAAAAATGGCAAACGCACCAAAACCTACAACAGTAAAAAAAGAGAGCAGCTCGTCAGCTTCAAATTTATTCGCAACATTAACCATTCCAATTTGCATTATCATCGGGATCTGTGTTTACAAATTTATCTTCGGCGATAGAGGTAACTTTATTGATGGCGCTGACCCTGATCTGCATGAGACACTGCCAAAAGTAGGTAACTACATGGGTATGGCCTACAAAGGCGGAGTAATTGTGCCTATTCTATTGGGTATGTTCCTGATGGTAATTGTATTCTCTATCGAACGTATGATCGTAATCAGCAAAGCAACCGGCAAAAGCGGGCTGGATTCTTTCGTTAAAAAAATCCAGGCACTTTTGAACTCAAACAACATCGAAGCTGCTATAGCTGAGTGTGACAAACAGGAAGGTTCTGTTGCAAACGTGATCAAATCAGGTTTGAGAAAATACCGTGAGATGGAAGTGGAGCCTAATATGGATACTGATCAGAAATGTTTAGCTATTCAGAAAGACATTGAAGAAGCTACTACTTTAGAGATGCCAATGTTAGAGCAAAACTTAACTGTAATTGCTACTTTGGTTTCTGTAGGTACATTAACAGGTCTGTTGGGTACAGTAACAGGTATGATCAAGGCCTTTGGTGGTTTGGCCAACTCTGGAGCTCCTGATCAGGCTGCATTGGCAACTGGTATTTCTGAGGCTTTGATTAACACGGCTACAGGTATCGGTACTTCAACTTTCGCAATTATCATGTACAACATCCTTACTTCTAAAATTGATAAGTTAACTTATGCAATTGATGAGGCAGGTTTCAGCATCATCCAGACTTACGCCAGCACGCATAAATAAAATAATGAATTTTTTTTTACCGGCTTTATGGAAAACCGGAAGAAATAACATCATTAGTTAAAAACATTAGTAATTTTTAAAATTATGCCAAGAGCAAAGGTTCAAAGAAAGAGTACTTCGATAGATATGACCGCCATGTGCGACGTGTCTTTCCTGTTACTTACTTTCTTTATATTAACAGCAACTGCACGCCAGCCTGACCCTTTGGATGTTACCATTCCTTCATCAACCTATAAGATTAAGGTTCCTGATACGGATATGGGGATATTATCTATCGGAAAAGGTAAAGTGTTTTATGAGATTCTGGGACAGGATATCAGGAAGGCTACCTTACCTAAAATGGGTGAGAAGTATAACATCCAGTTTACACCTGAAGAGATCAAGCGCTTTTCAGTAGTGGGGTCTTTCGGGGTTCCGATTCAGAATTTAAAAGAGTTTCTTAATATGAACGGGGAACAGCGGAAAAAATATCAGGAAACGTCAGGTGGGATCCCTACTGATTCTACCAACAATCAATTGGCCGAATGGTTGATGCAGTCCCGTCATTCAGTAGCTGAACTTCATTCTACACAAATGCGTGTAAGTATTAAAGGTGATGCGAATGAGGAGTATCCTACCGTTAAAAAAGTGGTTGATATTCTTCAGAAACAAAAACTTAACAAATTTAGTTTAATCACATCTGCCGAAGGCAGCGCAGAATAATTATAGATTATGGCAGAATTAGATACCTCCGGCGGGGGGGGCAAAAAAGGCAAAAAGGTAAGAAGTAAGAAAGCCAATACCAAAGTGGATTTAACCGCGATGGTGGATTTGGCCTTCTTGTTGATTACATTCTTTATGCTAACTACCTCCCTGTCGAAACCAATTGCAATGGATATTGCAAAACCTGATAAAGATGACAATTCTCAGGAGCGTAACGAGTTACGTGCATCGGAAACCATGACTATTTTGTTGGGTAAAAACAATAAAGTAGCCTGGTATATGGGTGAAGCAGGTAAATCGGTGCCTAATATTGAGAGTTTCGCTGATATCAGAAAATCAATATTAGATAATAAGAAAAAAGTAGCAGATGCTACCGGCGGAAGACAGATCATTATGGTGATCAAGCCTACTTCGGGAGCTACTTATAAGAACTTTGTTGATATTATGGACGAGTTGGCGATCACTAAGATCAAGACAGCGCCTGCAATTGACGACGAGAACATTACTGATGCTGAAAAAGCTTTCATGAAGAAAGCTGGAATTTTATAATAGAATAATTAACGAAATTAAATAGTAAGCTATGTTTGGTTCTAAGATAGATTTATTAAAAACAGAATGGCTTGATGTAGTGTTTGCACATAAGAACAAGAAATACGGGGCTTACGAGCTGCGTAAGGAAAGTTCTGCAATTACGACAAGAGCCTTATTTATAGCATCGGCTATTTTTGTGCTGGTGTTTATAGCGCCTAAGATCCTGAGTGTGATCAAAGGTAAATTGCCTGAAGACAACGAGGTAAAGCAGGTAGAGGTAGTGGTTGCACCACCTCCGCCGGTAAACCCGGAAACACCTCCGCCGCCACCGGTAGAGCCGCCACCTCCTAAACAGGACCAGGTTAAATTCCCTCCTCCGATTGTTAAACCGGACAATGAGGTGGTTGACAAGGAGCCTGTTCAGATAGAGGACCTTAAAAAAGCGGATCCGGGCCAGAAAACCATTGCCGGTGATCCTGATGCGGATATCGTAATTGCTACTGCAGCAGGTGAAGGTCCTAAGCAGGCGGCAGTTGTGGAAGATACCAAGGTGTATGACTTTGTGAGCATTGAAACTCAGCCAGGTTTCCCTGGTGGTATGGAGAAATTCTATGCTTACCTGAGAAAAGCAGTGAAGTATCCTCCTGTAGCACAGGAGAACAATATCCAGGGTAAAGTATTCTTATCGTTCGTTGTTGAGAAAAACGGTGAACTGACAGATATTAAAGTGGAAAGAAAACTTGGTGGTGGTACCGATGAGGAAGCCATCAGGGTATTAAAAGCCAGTCCACGCTGGACCCCTGGTATTCAAAACGGTAAACCTGTACGTGTAAAGTATAATATTCCAATCAGCTTTACCTTATCGAATTAGAATGTTTAATTTTGAAACATTTAAACAGAAATCGCCTCAACAGCGATTTCTGTTCATTTTAGGCCTGGTCATGTTCCTCTTTTACCTGATCCTTGGTGGAATGCTGATCTTCGGAACCCAGTTGCTGAACGAGATCCAGCCGCTTTACAGGATGCTCCTGGGCGGTTTATTGATCATATATGCGTTGATCAGGTTTACACGCTTAATTAACCAGAAGCCGGAAGAAGATTAAAGGAAACGGGCTTACAGATTTAACAACAGATTTAGGATGAAAAACTTCAGTTTTATACTTTTATTGGCGGTATTTGCGGCTTGCAAACAGAAGCCTAAACCTGCAGTTGAGGAAACACGTACCTCGGGCAGTGTGAAAATGCTGGTTGATGAGTCTTTCTCTGAAGTACTGGCCAGCCAGATTGAAGTGTTTAAAACGGATTATCCGGACAGTAAGTTTACAGTAACTGAAGGAAATGAACAGCAGATTATCCCAACCTTTTTAAACGACAGCGTAAGGGTGATCATTTTATCAAGAATGCTGACTGCTGATGAGGATAAAATTTATAGAAGCAGAAGCATCGTTCCAAAAACCTCGAGATTTGGGATTGACGGAATCGCCCTGATAACAGGGAAAAATGAACCGGATACCAATATTACAGTAAATGAGGTGATAGAGATGATGAAAGGTAATGCTGCGGATGGTAAACAACTGGTATTTGACAATGCCTATTCCAGTACCCTGAGGTATTTTAAGGACCTTGCAGGTATAAAAACACTGCCTGCCAGGGGTGTTTATACACTAAAGACCAATAATGACGTTATTAAGTATGTTGCAGATCATAAAGGGTTTATAGGAGTAGTTGGTGTAAACTGGCTGATTGCGAATAAGGACAGCATGTCAGTTTATCTGACTAAAGTAAAGCCAATGGGGGTTAAGAACCTTAAAGGCAAAAAAGGGGACAATGCGTACTACAAGCCTACACAGGCCAATTTAATAGATGGCATTTATCCGTTTTTAAGAAATATTTATATTATCGACGCCGAGGGCAGAAATGGTTTAGGCACAGGTTTTGCAACATGGTTGGTAAGTCCGAGGGGACAGCTGATTGTACTTAAATCTGGATTGGGGCCGCATAAGATGGCTTCTAGAGATTTTAATTTTAAGAATACAAACTAAATTTTATATTTGAAAAGTGAAGCCCGCGTTTCTGGCTTCATAACAATCTAAAAATAAAAAGTAAACGAATGAAAATGACAAAGAAAGCAATAACCTTAGGTTTAGGTTTAGTAGTGATGGGTTCTGCCTCTTTTGCTCAGAGCTTAAGTGACGCAAAAAAGGCGATAGATGCCGAGCAGTATCAGAAAGCGACTTCGATGCTTAAAACATTGGTGAGTTCACAGGCCAGTAAAGGCGAGAACTACTATAATTTAGGCGAGGTTTACCTGAAGATGGATTATGTGGATTCGGCACGTGCAGTATTTACCAAAGGTGTTACAGCTGACCCAAAGAATTCATTAAATTATATTGGTCTGGGAGAGGCTGATCTGGTTTCCAATAACCCGACATCAGCAAAAACCAATTTTGCAAAGGCAGTGGAGGTTTCTTCGAAAAAAGATTGGATTCCTCAGTTGTATATAGGAAAAGCCTATATTGCTACTGATAAGCCTGATTTTGAAGCCGCTTTGCCTTATTTACAAAAAGCAGAAGAATTGGATGCAAATGATAAAGATGCTGAAACTTTTATTGCGCTAGGTGATTATTATGCCCTGCAAAAGAAAAATTCTGAGGCTTTACAAAACTACATGAGAGCGGGAAATATCAATGAAAGTATTTTAAGGGCCCCTGTTCAGATTGGAAGAATGTACAAAGAATCAAGAGCATTTACCGAGTCTGAGCAACAATTAAAAGAGGTGATCGCTAAAGATGCCAATTATGGTCCTGCTTACAGGGAGATCGCTGAACTTTATATGCAGTGGGCTATCCAGATGCCAAACGAATTTGCAGCTAAATCTGCCCAGGCCCTGGAAAACTATAAAAAATATCTTGACCTGACCGACAAATCTTATGAATCAAGATTGCGTTATGCCCAGTTTCTGTTCTATGCAAAAGATTTTAAAACCCTTGAGCAGGAATCTGCAACCCTGCAGCAAATGAACCCCAATGACCCTAAAAATCTTGTGGTAACAAGGTTGCGTGGTTATTCGGCATTCGAGAACAAGAACTTCCCTCAAAGTTTGGAATACATGAACGATTTCTTTGCAAAAGCCAAAGATACAAGCCGTATTGTAGCTTCAGATTACTTATATCTGGGGAGGGCTCAGCTGGCAGCCGGAAACGATAGCCTGGCCTTGATCAACATTACCAAAGCAGTTGAGAAGGATTCTACGAATGTTGAAGCATTGGCTGATGTGGCAAAAGCTTATTTTGATGCTAAAAAATATGCAAAATCTGCACAGGTGTACGACAAGGTGATCAAAGCTGGTCCGAATGCAAAAGGCGTATTGTACAGCTATTTTTATGATGGCCTGGCTTATTATTTCGATTACGCCAATCAGTATAGTGCCAAATTGAACCCTTCAAAAGACCTGTTGGTTAAAGCCGATTCTGCTATTGCAAAAGTAGCGCAGCTTGCCCCTGAAACCACAGATGCTTATCTGTACAGAGGGCGGATCAATAACCTGCTTGACGATGAGGCCAATCCTAAGGGACTATTGGTGCCTCATTATGAAATGTTCATCAAAAAAGTAACCGTTGACAAGCCTGAACTTGCTGCTTCAAATGCCAGAAAATTATCTGAAGCATATGATAACCTGGCCGGTTTTTATGCGATAAGCGATAAGGCAAAAGCTATTGACTACCTGAATAAAAGTATAGCGGCTAACCCGGCTGGTACTTTTGCTCCGGCTAAACTGAAAGAGTTAACCGCTCCTGCAGCTAAGGCCCCGGTAAAGAAAAAGTAATGAATTAAATAATAAATGGAAAGGCAGGGTTGTTATCCTGCCTTTTTGTTTTATTTTTGTCCCAAAATATTTTCAAATGGAAACGCAAAGTGTACCTGTAGATTTTTTACCCATCATATTTCAAGTTGTTGTTGCTTTAGGCTTTGTGGTGACAACCCTGATCGCTACACACCTTTTAGGTCCGAGCAGAAAGACCAAGGATAAACTGGAAACATTTGAAGCGGGGATTAAAACGATTGGGAATGCCCGTCAGCCTTTTTCTATCAAGTATTTCCTGGTAGCGATCCTGTTTGTGCTGTTTGATGTGGAGGTGATTTTTATGTACCCCTGGGCAGTTAATTTCAGAGAGCTGGGTATGACAGGTATGATAGAGATGTTCGTATTTATGGGCACTTTACTACTGGGCTTTATTTATGTTTTGAAGAAGAAAGCACTGGATTGGAATTAATTATTTAGATCGGTTCTAAATGCAGATGGTGTAGATCATTTGCATCAAAAAATTGTAAATTTGTGGTTCATTCTTTAAAGGAATGAGCCTTTTTCGTTTTGTATCATGAGTGACATCAATATAGTAGAAGCGCCGCCAGGCATCGAAGGTTCTGGCTTTTTTGCCACCTCTTTAGATAAAGTTATTGGTTTGGCCCGCTCACATTCCTTATGGCCTTTGCCCTTTGCTACCTCATGTTGCGGTATAGAGTTTATGGCAACAATGGGTTCCCACTATGATTTTGGCCGTTTTGGTTCTGAGCGCCTGAGCTTTTCTCCGCGTCAGGCCGATTTGCTGATGGTAATGGGTACGATAGCCAAGAAAATGAGCCCGGTTTTGAAACAGGTTTATCTGCAAATGGCCGAGCCCCGTTGGGTGATGGCTGTAGGTGCCTGTGCATCGAGTGGTGGTATATTCGATACCTATTCGGTTTTACAGGGGATTGATGAAATCATCCCTGTGGATGTGTATGTGCCAGGTTGTCCGCCAAGACCGGAAGCAATTCTGGATGGTTTTGGAAAGATACAGGAGCTGGTGAGAAACGAGTCGTCAAGAAGAAGGAACTCTGAGCAGTACAAGGAAATGTTGGCTTCATACGGAATACTATAATGGCAGAATTGATTAATCAAGCAATAGTTGAAGCACTGGGCGCAAAGTTTGGTGATAAGGTTATTGGGGTAAACGAGCCTTATGGCCTGCTTACCTTTGAGACGACTAAAGACGTGATCATCGAGGTTTTAAAATTCCTTAAAGATAGCGGTGAAAATGATGTCACCGGTTTTAATTTCTTAACTGACATTACCGCCGTACATTATCCTGAAAAAAAACATGGTATTGCTGTTGTTTATCACCTGCACAACATGGTTAAAAAGGTCAGGGTTAGGGTTAAGGTGTTTATTGATGAGCACAATCCTGTTATTCCTACGGCTACTTCCATCTGGAATGGTGCCAACTGGATGGAACGCGAAACTTATGACCTGTTCGGTGTGAAATTTGAAGGGCATCCTGATCTGAGAAGAATATTAAACATGGACGAGCTGGGTGTGCACCCGATGCTGAAACAATATCCTTTAGAGGATCCGAACAGAGTAGATAAAAAAGACGAATACTTTGGTAGATAAGTACATATGAATCACAATCAACCAGTATATACAGATAATGATCCGCAGAGTGAGTTGGTGACCCTTAACCTGGGCCCTACACACCCGGCAACACATGGTGTTTTTCAGAATGTCTTACAGATGGATGGAGAGCGCATTGTAAGTGGTGTGTCTACCATAGGGTACATTCACCGTGCCTTTGAAAAAATAGCTGAGCACAGGCCTTTTTACCAGATCACCCCCTTAACAGACAGGTTAAACTATTGCTCATCGCCCATCAACAATATGGGCTGGCACATGACGGTAGAAAAACTATTGAACATACAGATGCCAAAGCGTGTGGATTACCTGCGGGTAATTATCATGGAGCTGGCGCGTATTTCTGACCACATCATCTGTAACACGATCATTGGGCAGGATACCGGTGCCACTACCACCTTTTTGTACCTGTTTCAGTTCAGAGAGCATATTTATGAGATTTACGAAGAGATCTGTGGGGCCCGTTTAACCACAAATATTGGTCGGATTGGTGGGTTTGAGCGCGATTTCAATGCTATTGCCTTTGCCAAGATCAATAAATTTTTAAAAGAGTTCCCTGTGGCTTTACGCGAATTTGAAAATTTGCTGAACCGCAACAGGATTTTTATAGACCGTACCTCGGGTGTGGCCTGCGTTACAGCAGAGCAGGCTTTGGACTACAGCTGGACTGGTCCTTTACTGCGTGCCACCGGGGTGGATTATGATGTTCGGGTAAGTGAGCCCTATTCTTCTTATGAGGATTTCGATTTTGAAGTTCCAGTAGGTACTGCCGGCGATATTTACGACCGTTACCTGGTGCGTAATGAGGAAATGTGGCAGAGTGTGCGTCTGATTGAACAGGCTTTGGAGAAATTGAAAAAGGAACCAGCTGGTATTTTTCATGCCGATGTTCCGGAATTCTATTTGCCGGCCAAAGAAGAAGTATACAACAATATGGAAGCATTGATCTATCACTTTAAAATTGTGATGGGAGAAATCGATGCCCCTAAGGCAGAAGTTTACCACGCGGTAGAGGGTGGAAACGGTGAGCTTGGCTTTTACCTGATCAACGACGGTGGAAGAACACCTTACCGTTTGCATTTCAGGAGACCTAGTTTTATAAATTATCAAATGTTTGCACCCATGAGTAAAGGTATGTTGTTATCGGATGCCATTATAAACATGAGTAGCATGAATATTATTGCAGGAGAATTAGATGCTTAAAGTAGAAGAACAACAACCTGTAGAGTTTTCACCGGCTTTGTTAACAAAGTTTGATGAGATCGTTAAAAGATATCCGGAGGGTAAGCATAAATCTGCTTTGCTGCCTATACTGCATGAAGTTCAGGCAGAGCTGGGCTGGTTGAGCGCTGCTGCGATGGATAAAGTGGCTGCTTATCTGGACATTCAGGATATTGAAGTATATGAAGTAGCTTCGTTTTACAGCATGTACTTTTTAAAGCCACAGGGCAAATATGTGCTGGAAGTGTGCAGAACCGGACCTTGTTGTCTGGTTGGTGCCGAAAAGCTGATGGGGCATATTGAAAATAAGCTTGGTGTGAAGGAAAATGAGGTAACTGCGGATGGGCTGTTTAGCTGGAGAGGGGTAGAATGCCTTGCTGCCTGCGGTTATGGTCCGGTTTTACAGATTGGTCCTGAATATACATTTTACGAAAACCTGAACGAGCAAAAGGTTGACGAATTGATAGAAGATTTACGCAAAAAATAATGGGACGTAAACTATTATTAGAACATATTAACGTACCAGGCATCAATACACTTGATGTTTATCGCCAGAAAGGCGGGTACCGCGCTGTAGAAAAGGCTTTGAAAACGCTTACACCTGATGATGTAGTGGAAGAGGTGAAAAAGTCGGGCTTACGCGGCCGTGGTGGTGCAGGATTCCCTACTGGAATGAAATGGAGTTTTTTGGCTAAACCTGAAGGGGTGCCGCGTTACCTGGTCTGCAATGCAGATGAGTCTGAACCGGGTACTTTTAAGGACCGCTACCTGATGACGCATATTCCGCATGCATTGATAGAAGGCATGATCGTTTCCAGTTTTGCGCTGGGCGCAAATACTTCCTACATCTATGTACGGGGAGAGATGATGCCGCAGATCCGTATCCTGGAAAAGGCAATAGCGGAAGCAAAAAACGCAGGTTTCCTGGGTAAAAACATCCTGGGATCGGGTTACGACTTGGAGCTGTATGTGCAACCAGGCGGGGGTGCTTACATCTGTGGCGAAGAAACCGCTTTGCTGGAATCGTTGGAAGGTAAGCGTGGTAATCCAAGGATTAAACCTCCTTTCCCTGCCATTGCCGGCTTGTATGGCTGTCCTACGGTAGTGAACAATGTAGAATCTATTGCTGCCGTTGTGCCCATTGTCAATGATGGGGGTGAGGAGTACGCAAAGATCGGTATTGGCCGCAGTACAGGAACCAAACTGATCTCGGCTTCGGGTAATTTGGTGCGGCCGGGGGTTTATGAAATTGAGCTGGGTTTACCGGTTGAAGAATTTATCTATTCAGACGAATGGTGCGGTGGCATTGCCAATGGCAAACGTTTGAAAGCAACTGTTGCCGGTGGATCATCAGTGCCGGTACTGCCTGCTAATCTGACCTTAAAGCTGGCCAACGGTGAGCCGAGGCTAATGAGCTATGAGTCCTTATCGGAAGGCGGTTTTGCTACGGGTACCATGATGGGATCGGGTGGTTTTATTGCTTTTGATGAAGACCAGTGCATCGTTAGGAACACCTGGAACTTCTCGAGGTTTTATCATCATGAGAGTTGCGGACAATGTTCGCCCTGCCGCGAAGGGACAGGCTGGATGGAGAAGGTATTGCACAGGCTGGAATATGGCCATGGCAAAATGAGCGACATTGACCTGCTGGTGGATGTATCTAAAAAGATAGAAGGGAATACGATTTGTCCGCTTGGTGATGCTGCCGCATGGCCGGTTGCAAGTGCGATCAGACATTTCAGGGATGAATTTGAATGGCATGTAAAGGAGCCGGTGAAATGCCTGGACACCAATTACGGGCTGGCAAATTATGCTGAGCCAATTGCCAGGGCCGTTACGACAGAGAATTAACTTCAGACAAAAGAATAGCTGCAACAATGAGTGATAAAGTTAAGGTAACCATAGACGGAATAACAGTAGAAGTAGCGCCAGGTACCTCTATTCTGAATGCTGCCAGGCAGATAGGGGGGGATATTGTACCGCCTGCAATGTGCTATTATTCTAAATTAGAAGGCAGTGGCGGTAAGTGCCGTACCTGTATTGTTAAGGTAAGCAAGGGTTCTGAAAAGGATCCCCGTCCGATGCCCAAACTGGTTGCATCATGCCGTACCACAGTAATGGATGGCATGGAAGTGATGAACATTACTTCGCCTGAAGTAATTGAAGCACGCAGTGGCGTGGTAGAAATGCTGCTGATCAACCATCCGCTGGATTGCCCGGTTTGCGACCAGGCCGGCGAGTGCGACCTTCAGAATTTGGGTTATGAGCATGGTTTACAGAAAACCAGATATGAGTTTGAGCGTCGTACTTTTGAACGTATAGACATTGGCGATAAGATACAGCTGCACATGAACAGGTGCATTTTATGCTACCGTTGTGTGTTTACTGCCGATCAGATCACGAATAAAAGGGTACATGGCATATTGAACAGGGGCGACCATTCGGAGATTTCCACTTATATTCAGACTGCGGTAGAAAATGATTTTTCGGGGAACGTAATTGATGTTTGTCCGGTTGGTGCCTTAACAGATAAAACGTTCAGGTTTAAGAACCGGGTATGGTTTACCAAACCTATTGATGCACACAGAGATTGCCCTACCTGTAGTGGTAAGGTGACCTTATGGTATAAAGGAGAGGATGTACTGAGGGTTACTGCAAGAAAAGATATTTACGGTGAGGTGGAGGAATTTATCTGCAATACCTGCAGGTTTGACAAGAAAAAAACGTCTGACTGGGTAATTGAGCATCCAACACACATCAGTGATACTTCTGTGATTTCCTCTAACCACTATGAAACTTTAAAACCACTGCCGGTCATTCAAAATAACCCGCAATTGCAGGCAGCGAATAAGGTTGAACTAGAAAAAACCACTAAATTCTAATGGATATAGCTTTTGTAATCGAAAAATTTGTACTTGTAGCTATCATTTTTGGTATCAGTTTGCTGATTGCCATGTATTCTACGTATGCAGAAAGAAAAGTGGCAGCCTTTTTACAGGACAGACTTGGACCAGACAGAGCTGGTCCTGCAGGAATGTTCCAGCCTTTGGCCGATGGTTTAAAGATGTTTATGAAGGAAGAAATCATTCCTTCAAATGCGAGCAAATGGTTGTTCATGGTTGGGCCTGGCCTGGCGATGCTTACTGCTTGCATTGGTACTGCCGTGATCCCATGGGGAAGTCCGGTTACCATTGGCGACAGGGTGATCCCTTTACAGGTAACGGACATCAATGTGGGCCTGCTGTATATCTTTGGTGTAGTTTCACTGGGGGTATATGGGGTTATGATTGGTGGCTGGGCCTCAAACAACAAATATTCTTTGCTGAGTGCCATCAGGGCCGCTTCGCAGAACATCAGTTATGAAATTGCCATGGGCTTATCCATCATAGCCCTGTTATTGGTAACCAATACGCTGAGCTTAAAAGAAATTGTGGAGCAGCAGCATGGCTGGCACTGGAATGTACTGTATCAGCCACTGGGCTTTATCCTGTTTATGGTGTGTTCATTTGCTGAGACCAACAGGGCACCTTTCGATTTGCCTGAATGTGAAACGGAACTGATCGGAGGCTACCATACTGAATAT
This sequence comes from Pedobacter sp. AK017, assembly GCF_014200825.1. NCBI lineage: Bacteria > Pseudomonadati > Bacteroidota > Sphingobacteriia > Sphingobacteriales > Sphingobacteriaceae > Pedobacter > Pedobacter sp. AK017. The sequence goes on along the minus strand of NZ_JACHCW010000011.1, from coordinate 212,919 downwards.
TCTTCCATGAAACTGGGTTTCTATCTGTTTGCAGAGTACATCAATATGTTTGTTTCGGCAGCAGTAATGGCCACCTTGTATTTTGGTGGATATAATTATCCCGGAATGGATTGGATGGCCACATTATTGGGGCCAACCTGGGCGCCACTTTTTGGTACCTTGGTGTTCTTCGTTAAAATATTTGTATTTATATTTTTCTTCATGTGGGTACGCTGGACCATTCCGCGTTTCCGCTATGATCAACTGATGCATTTAGGCTGGAAAGGACTGATCCCTCTGGCGATAGCGAACATCGTGATCACAGGTATTGTGATCGCAATAATTGAAAAGTTTTAAAGCCCGCAATGCGGATAAACAATAAGGAGGTTTAATGGAACCATTGACCAGTAAAAAGAAAGTATTAGAAAAAAAGCCCTTAACGCTTGCCGAGCGACTTTACCTGCCGGCAATTGCTAAAGGTATGGCGATCACCATCAGTCACTTTTTTAAAAAGGAGGCCACCATCCGTTATCCGGAAGTGGAAAGGGAATTCTCTACCAATTTCAGGGGGATGCACTCTTTAAAAAGGGATGAGGAAGGAAGGGAGCGTTGTACAGCTTGCGGACTTTGTGCACTTTCCTGCCCTGCAGAAGCAATTACGATGATTGCTGCTGAGCGTAAACCCGAAGAAAAGGATTTGTACCGAGAAGAGAAATACGCTTCGGTATATGAGATCAACATGCTGCGCTGCATATTCTGCGGTTTATGTGAAGAGGCTTGTCCGAAAGAAGCGATTTACCTGGATGGCCCCATAGTGCCGGCCGATTATTTGCGCAAAGACTTTATTTACGGTAAAGACAAGCTGGTAGAGGCGCCATTAGATAAATAGAAAATAAATAAACTAAACAAAGAAAATTAATGGGTACATCGGTATTCTATTTTGTAGCAGCATTAAGTGTCATATTTTCCTTACTGGTCATCTTTTCAAAGAACCCAGTGCACAGCGTGCTGTACCTGATCGTTACATTCTTCACTTTTACGGTCCATTATGTCCTGCTGAATGCACAATTTCTGGCCGTTGTGAACTTTATCGTTTACATGGGGGCCATTATGGTGCTGTTCCTCTTTGTGCTGATGTTGCTCAACCTGAACAAAGATAATGAGCCGCTCAAATCGGGCCTGGTAAAGGTGGTTGGTGTAATTGCCGGATGTTGTTTGCTGGTTACGCTGGCAGGTGCATTGAAAGCTACGGCCCTTTCAGATCCTGTGGTATTGAGAAACCCTAATCTGGGACTGGTAAAAAGCCTGGGAAAAGAGTTGTTTGGTCCGTTTATGCTGCCATTTGAGCTTTGCTCTATTTTGCTGCTTTCGGCAATGGTGGGTGCTATATTGTTAACTAAAAAAGAAAAAGTATAATGGGGAACATTACTCAGGAATTACAAGGGGTTCCGCTTAACCATTACATCTGGCTAAGTGCTATTATTTTCACCATTGGTGTGATCGGTGTTTTAACACGCAGAAATGCAATTGTGATCTTCATGTCTGTAGAGCTGATGCTGAATGCGGTGAATTTATTGTTAACCGCTTTTTCGGTACATAACAATGATCCTTCGGGACAGGTATTTGTATTTTTCATTATGGCCCTGGCCGCCGCAGAAGTTGCAGTAGGCCTGAGTATCATTGTAATGGTTTACAGAAATACACAATCTACAGATATAAATGTGTTGAATCGCCTTAAGTGGTAATTATTAAGAAGAATATAAGATGATAAATTTAGTTTGGCTGGTTCCGTTGATCCCTCTGTTAGGCTTTGTAATTAATGGCCTTGGCAGAAATTCATTATCCAAAAGCCTGATCGGTTTTATAGGGAGCAGTGTCATATTCATTTCATTTGCCATTAGCTTGGGGATATTTTTTGAGCTGGGTGCTGATGCGAACAAATCGCACGAAATATTTCTTTTTAACTGGATCAGTGCCGGAACACTCGACATTCCCTTGTCCTTCCTGGTAGATCCATTGAGTTCTTTAATGCTGCTGATCATTACCGGTGTAGGTTTTCTGATCCACATTTATTCTATTGGCTATATGCATAGCGATGAGGGTTTTGGTAAGTTTTTCAGTTACCTGAACCTGTTCATTTTCTTTATGTTGCTGCTGGTTTTAGGCTCCAACTATATTGTGATGTTTATTGGCTGGGAGGGTGTAGGACTTTGTTCTTATCTGCTGATCGGCTTTTGGTACACCAACAGCAGTTATGCTTCGGCCGCCAAAAAAGCATTTGTAATGAACCGTATTGGCGACCTTGGCTTTTTACTCGGTGTATTTCTGATCTTTACTACTTTTGGAAGTGTAGAGTTTGGTAAAATCTGGCCTCAGGCTGCCAATATGCTGCCAGGTAATGGTACCATTGCTTTAATTGCCTTATTGCTGTTTATCGGTGCCTGCGGTAAATCTGCCCAGCTGCCTTTATTTACCTGGCTGCCTGACGCGATGGCGGGTCCAACTCCGGTTTCTGCCCTGATCCACGCAGCCACGATGGTTACTGCTGGTATTTATATGATCGCCAGATCGAACCTGCTGTTTGACCTGGCCCCGATGATCCAGCATGTCATTGCCATTGTTGGCCTGGCTACGGCCATTGTTGCGGCCATTATTGCACTTACACAAACAGATATTAAAAAGGTCCTGGCCTATTCAACCGTATCCCAATTGGGCTATATGTTCTTAGGTTTGGGGGTTGGTGCGTATAATGGTGCGTTCTTCCATGTCATAACGCATGCTTTCTTTAAAGCATTATTGTTCTTATGTGCAGGTTCGGTGATCCATGCCTTGCACCACGAACAGGATATGCGCCATATGGGTGGCCTGCGTAAAAAATTACCGGTTACTTTTATCACCATGCTGATCGGTACCATTGCCATTGCTGGTTTACCTCCATTCTCGGGCTTCTTTTCTAAAGATGAAATTTTAGCCCATGTTTATCTGCATGATAAAGTGATGTGGGGAATTGCCGTATTTGGGGCTTTCTTAACTGCATTTTATATGTTCAGGATGTTGTTCCTTACTTTTTACGGAAAGTACCGCGGTACACACCATGCAGAAGAGAAGATTCATGAATCACCAAAATCCATGACTGTTCCTTTAATTGTCCTGGCTGTTTTATCTGCCTTTGGCGGAATAATAGGCATCCCTGAGGCATTGGGTGGTAACCACTGGTTGTCACACTGGCTGTCACCAGTGATTAAACATGTTGCTGAAGCCCCGGATCATGCTACAGAATACATGCTGATGGCAGTTTCTGTAGTTGGTGTGCTGGTCTCTATCGGAGTAGCGTATGGTAAATACGTGAAACAAAACCACATCCCTGTACCCGATGAAGCCAAACGCCCGGCATTGGCCAGTCTGTCTTACCACAAGTTTTATTTTGATGAAATATATGATGCGTTGATCAGAAAGCCTTTGGATGCAATCTCCGGGTTTTTATATAAAATTGTGGACAATAAGATTGTAGATGGCATTGTAAACGGTTTGGGCTGGACAGCTGCTGAGGGGAGTAAAGGCTTGCGCCTGCTCCAGTCCGGAAACGTAGGCTTTTATATTTTTATGATGGTGGTAGGCATCATCTCGTTGTTATTGTATACTTATTTATCTCTATAAAAGATCGTTCAAGAAAAGATAATGGAACAACTTTTACTACTTCTTCTATTTTTACCATTGGTTGGCGCCTTGGTTACCGCATTTTCCGGAAATGCAGCAAAGCATGTTGCATTGGTTTCGGCAATCGCTTCTCTGGCCCTGGCCCTGGTTATGGTATGTAATTTTATACCAGATGCCAGTACGCAGTTTATGGTAAATTGTCCATGGATAAAAGACCTGGGTATCAGTTTTCATGCAGGTGTGGATGGGATCAGCATGATCACTATCCTGCTGACCAATGTACTGGTTCCATTGATCATCCTTTCGGCGTACCAGCACCAGTATAAAAGTGCAAATGCCTTTTTTGCACTGATCCTGTTTATGCAGAGCGGATTGCTGGTGGTGTTCACGGCCATGGATGCATTTCTTTTCTATATCGGATGGGAAGCAGCTTTGATCCCTATTTACTTTATATGTGCCATATGGGGTGGCAAGGACCGTATCCGGGTAAACATGAAATTCTTTGTGTATACCATTGCAGGTTCTTTGTTTATGCTGCTGGGTATCATTTACCTTTATTTACAGAACCCTGCCAATAATTTTGACATACAGGCATTTTATAGCCTGAATTTAGATTCGACCCAGCAGGCCTGGATATTCTGGGCGTTCTTTGTGGCCTTTGCCATTAAAATGCCAATATTTCCTTTCCATACCTGGCAGCCGGATACCTATACAGAAGCACCTGCTGCCGGAACCATGTTACTTTCGGGTATCATGCTAAAAATGGGTATTTATGGGGTGATCAGGTGGTTGTTGCCTGTTGTGCCTGCGGGTGTGCAGGAATGGGGGCAGCTGGCCATCATCCTGTCTGTCATTGGTGTGGTATACGCTTCACTGATTGCTTTTACCCAGAAGGATGCCAAACGTCTGGTGGCTTATTCCTCTATCGGACACGTAGGCCTGATCTCGGCAGGTATTTTTGCGTTAAATGTGCAGGGAATGCAGGGTGCAATGATCCAGATGCTAAGCCATGGTATTAACGTGATCGGTCTTTTCTTTGTACTGGATATTATTGCAAGCCGCGTGCATACCTATAAAATTGCGGAACTTGGCGGGATTGCCAAACAAGCCCCTAAACTGGCTATTGTATTCCTGATCATTGTTTTGGGAACTGTTGCTTTGCCGGGTACAAACGGTTTTATAGGCGAGTTCCTCCTGCTGATCGGTATTTATCAGTATAACCTTTGGGCGGCCGTATTTGCAGGATTGACCATCATTTTCGGTGCAGTATATATGTTCAGGATGTACCAGAACATCATGCTGGGCAAGACCAATGAACTGACCATTGGCTTTACCGACATAAAAGGATCGGAGCAGGTTGTATTGTACATCATTTGTGCACTTGTTATTGTTTTGGGCGTATATCCTAAACCAATTTTGCAACTGTCAGAAGCATCAGTACAACATTTAATAGAACAGGTAACTCAAAAATTAACATCGGTAAACTAAGGAAATGAATATCATTATAACAATAACTGTTACAGCTTTAGTGGTGCTTTACGCAGGTTTGTTTAAAGCTAAAAAAGCGTTATTACCCCTTACCTTACTTGGTTTGCTGGTTTCGCTGGCGTTTGTGGTTACAGCCTGGGACACCAATCAAACCTATTATGGGATGATGCAGATGGATAATTTCGCACTGGCTTTTACCGGGCTGACCATAGCAGGTACTTTCCTTATATTTTTGCTTACCCAAAATTATTTTGCTGCAAACAGCGAAAACATAGCTGAATATTTTACGCTGATACTTTTTGCACTTGCAGGTATAGTGATCATGGTTTCCTACAAAAATATGTCGATGCTGTTTATCGGACTGGAAATCATGTCAGTCAGCCTGTACATCCTTGCAGGCATCCGGAAAAGCAATTTTGCCTCGAATGAAGCTTCTTTAAAGTATTTTCTGATGGGCGCTTTTTCAACCGGATTTTTGCTGTTCGGCATCACGCTGATCTATGGGGCTACAGGATCTTTTGACCTTGATACCATCAACCAGTATTTGGTTGGTAACTATAAAGCCATTTCCCCGATGTTTTATCCGGGAGTGATCCTGCTGATGATCGGCCTGTGTTTTAAAATTGGCGCTGCACCCTTTCACTTCTGGACACCCGATGTATATGAAGGGGCACCAACGCTGATCACAACGTTCATGTCTACCATTGTGAAAACAGCAGGCTTTGCTGCTTTTTTACGCTTGTTTGCAGGTACGCTGGCACCTCTGCACGATTTCTGGCTGCCACCACTGATGGGTATTGTTTGTCTTACCTTGCTGATCGGTAATGTAACGGCCTTATTTCAGAAAAACTTTAAAAGAATGCTGGCCTATTCCAGTATTTCACATGCAGGTTATCTGTTGTTCTCGCTGGTTACCTTAACTGCAAATTCTTCGGGTAATGTATTTGTTTATGCTACGGCCTATACTTTTGCAACCATTGTTGCCTTTGCTGTATTGATCCTGGTTAAACAAAAAACAGGCAATGATAATTTTGAAAGCTTTAATGGCCTGGCTAAGCGTAACCCCTTAACGGCATTGATGCTTACTGTTGCCATGTTGTCACTGGCCGGTATCCCGCTTACTGCCGGTTTTATTGGTAAGTACCTGATGTTTGTAAACGTTATGACGGAATACCAGGTGTACCTGGTGGCCTTTGCCATCTTAAATGCGCTGGTAGGATTCTATTATTATTTTAAAGTAATTGTGGCGATGTATTTCCGCGATGGACATGAAACCCAGCTGCAACCGCCCTTTCAATACCAGGTGGTACTCATTTTATCGGCACTGATCACGCTGTTTTTAGGGATATACCCATCCGTAATTTTAAATTTGATATAGTCACTTCTATAGATAATTATTAGTAGTTTTACGAATAATTGAAATATGCAAGATTTCTGGAATTCGTTACAGCACTTCATTGATCCCGAAAAATTACTTAGAGAAGGTGGTTTTTACGTTGTAATGTTTGTGATCTTTGCCGAGACAGGTTTGTTCTTCGGGTTTTTTCTTCCCGGAGATTATCTTTTGTTTCTTGCCGGGATGTTTGTCGCAACAGATAAATTAGATGTAAATATATACGTCCTGATCTTTGGGTTGTGTGTATCTGCTGTTTCAGGTAATTTTGTTGGCTATTGGTTTGGCCGAAAGACCGGGCCGGTGCTATACCACCGGAAAGAATCTTTCTTCTTTAAACGACGTTATTTAAAGGCTGCCGAGGAATATTACCACAAGCAGGGGGCCTTTGCCCTGATCATGGGCAGATTTGTACCAATAGTAAGGACTTTTGCACCGATTTTTGCTGGTGTTGTAAAATTAGATTTTAAAAGATTTGCTTTATATAACATTTCAGGTGCATTAATTTGGATAGCATCCTTAACTTTGCTCGGTTATTTTCTGGGCAAAAGATTTGAAAAAGAAATTAGTGACTATTTATTATATATAATTATAGGTTTTATTGTTATTACAACTATTCCGCTCATCGTTACATTTGTGAGAAAGAAAGTAGTGAAGGATAACAATGACGAATTATCAAATACTGAACAATAAAAATGAGTAAAGACGACCATCACCCTTGGCACAGTGTTTCTCCGGGCGATAACCTGCCGGAGATTGTGAATGCCATTATTGAAATTCCTAAAGGATCAAAAGCGAAGTACGAAATTGATAAGGATTCCAATCTGATTAAACTAGACCGTGTGCTGTTTTCTTCAGTGATGTATCCTGCAAATTATGGATTTATCCCGCAAACTTATTGCGATGACAATGACCCATTGGACATCCTGGTACTGTGTTCTGTGGATGTTTACCCAATGACCATTATCGAAGCCAAGGTAATTGGCGTGATGCACATGGTAGACAACGGAGAACAGGATGACAAGATCATTGCTGTGGCCAAGAACGACATGTCGGTTAATTACATTAATGATCTTGCCGAACTGCCTCCGCATACGATGAAAGAAATCGTAAAGTTTTTTCAGGATTACAAGGCATTAGAAGAAAAGAAAGTAACAATTGAACATTTACTGGGTGTACGTTATGCCCATAAAGTGATACAGGAAAGTATAGAGCTGTACGACAAGAAGTTTAGAAACAGATCTTAAATGGAAGCATTTAAAATATTTTTTACCTTTTTTCTGGTTGCCCTTAATGGCTTTTTTGTTGCTGCAGAGTTTGCAATAGTAAAAGTTCGGGCATCCCAGATTGAGATAAAAGCTAAGTCTGGTAGCCGGGTTGCGAATATCGCAAAGCACATTACCCAGCATTTAGATGGTTATCTGGCCGCTACACAACTGGGGATCACTTTGGCCTCACTGGGTTTGGGTTGGGTTGGCGAGTCGGTCATGCATAGCATTGTACACGACCTGCTGATCAATTTCTCCCTTTCGGAGATCTATATCACCTCTATTTCTACCGGAATAGCCTTCCTGTTCATTACGGTTATGCACATTGTTTTTGGAGAACTGGCCCCTAAATCGGTCGCCATTCAAAGGCCTGTGGCCACTACCCTTTTTATCGCACTGCCGCTGCAAGGTTTTTATTTGATATTCAGGCCATTTATCTGGGTATTAAACGGATTTGCGAATGTAGTACTTAAATTATTTGGGATCTCCAATGTTGGCGGACATGATTCTGTTCACAGTACTGAAGAGCTTTATTATTTGCTGGACCAGGGTAAGGAAAGCGGTGCGCTTGACACCAATGAACATGAGCTGATTAAAAACGTTTTTGATTTTAATGAGCGCGTGGTAAAAAATATTATGGTTCCAAGAACCAAAATTATGGGCGTAGAGCTTTCTACCCCAAAAAGAGAAGTTGTAGAAAAGATCATTGCAGAAGGATATTCCCGTTTGCCGGTGTATGATGATATTATTGATAAGATCATCGGTATTGTGCATGCGAAGGATATCCTTCCTTTACTGGCCGACAATAAGGAATGGGTGCTGGCCGACATCATCAGGAAGCCTTATTTTGTACCCGAGACCAAGAAGATCAACGACCTGCTGAGCGAGCTTCAGCAAAAACGCATACAGATAGCCATTGTGATCGACGAGTTTGGTGGCACAGCCGGTATGGTTACCCTCGAGGATATTGTGGAAGAGATCGTTGGGGAGATCCAGGATGAGTACGATGAAGAAAAGCCGACTGTAGAGAAAATATCGGATACGGAGTTTATTATCAATGCTTACGCTACTGTATACGATGTAAACGAGCACCTGCCACACGACCTGCCGGAAGATGAAGATTTTGATACGGTAGGAGGGCTGGTCTCCCATGCTTTTGGCAAAATACCTGAAGTGGGCGACAGTGAAGAATGTTATGGCTATTTATTTACCATTTTAAAGAAAACGGAACAAAATATAGAGACCATAAAGCTGGAACTGGTGATCAATAAGAGTGATATGATCGATCTACACTAAAATCAATACCATGCATGTTTTTTATACGCCTGACATCGGTTCGGATGTGTATGTATTAAATGAGGAAGAGAGCAGGCATTGCACCAGGGTATTGCGTCTGGGTACTGGTGCCGTTGTTTATCTGATTGATGGCATTGGCGGCCTGTATAAGGCCGAAATTACCGGTGAAACTAAAAGACAGGTAAATCTAAGGATCATTGAGGTCCAAAAAGAATATCACAAACGCCGGCATTACCTTCACATTGCTGTCGCACCTACAAAAAATATAGACCGGCTGGAGTGGTTCCTGGAAAAGGCTACTGAAATCGGCATTGAAGAAATCACCCCGGTGATCTGCGACAGGTCGGAACGTAAGGTGGTTAAAGAAGACCGTTTAAATAAAGTGATCACTGCCGCAGTAAAGCAGTCGTTACAAGCCTATCACCCCCGCTTAAACCCTCAAATTAGCCTATCAGCTTTTCTGAAGCAAAAGAATGACAGCCTTAAAATGATAGCCCATTGTGTAGATGCGGCAGCCAGACAGTACATTAGTGATGTGGTAAAGCCTGCGGGCAGCTATACGATACTGATCGGACCGGAAGGTGATTTTACAGGCCAGGAAATTGAAATGGCTTTGCAAAGCGGTTATAAACCCTTAACTTTAGGTAATACCCGGTTGCGGACAGAGACAGCTGCATTAGCGGCATGTTTTGAAGTGAATTATTTGAACAGATGAGGATCAGGCTATTTGGACTTTTATTATTGGTGGTACTGCAAAGCAGCTTTTGGGTGCCCACCTATAAAATGGCCAAGCTGAAATACAACGGGGGTGGCGACTGGTATGCCAACCGTACTGCACTGCCTAACCTGATCGATTTCTGCAATAAAAACCTGAGCACAAATTTTGCTCCGCAGGAAGCCATCGTAGAAGTAGGCAGTACCGAATTGTTTAATTATCCTTTTGTATACCTGACAGGACATGGTAATGTGGTATTCAGCACAGCTGAAGCCGGTAACCTGCGCAGGTATTTGATTGGTGGCGGTTTTTTGCATATTGACGACAACTATGGCCTCGACAAGTTTATCCGTACAGAGATGAAAAAGGTTTTTCCTGAACTGTCTTTCATTGAACTACCACCCAATCATAGCCTCTACAATCAGAAATTTAAATTCCCGAACGGCCTTCCAAAAATTCATGAACATGATGGCAAGCCGGCAAAAGGTTACGCATTGATCTGGCAGGGCAGGGTAGTTTGTTTTTACACCTATGAGTGCGATCTGGGCAATGGCTGGGAAGACTTTGGCACCTACCCTGAAGACACACAAGAGAAACGCATGAGCGCGCTTAAAATGGGCGCTAACCTGATTCAATATGCCTTAACACAATAATTTAAACAGGCTGCAGTTATTGTGCAGCAGATAGAACCAGCTTATGAAAGTAAAAGTAAATGATCATTACGATTTTGATATCGAGCTTGCTCCTAAAGAGTTTAAAGCCAATGGCCAGGTCATAGCGCTTGATCCTGCAAAAATATCCGAGAACTATGTGCATGTCATTTATCAGAACAGGTCGTACAATATAGAACTGGTTTCAGCAGATAGGGCAGAAAAGAGCAGCGTGATTAAGGTAAACGGTGCATTATACCATATTGCTATACAGGACGAGTATGCCCCCTTGCTTAAGCAGCTCGGTTTAGATACGGCTATGGCTGGTAAAGTACAGGATGTTAAAGCCCCCATGCCCGGCCTGGTGCTGAATGTAATGGTTGAAGAAGGCCAGGAAGTAAATAAAGGGGATAACCTGCTGGTACTGGAAGCCATGAAGATGGAAAATATCATTAAATCGCCGGCCGGTGGTACAGTGAAGAAGGTACTGACCAGTAAAGGGGTTAAAGTGGAAAAGAACGAAGTCCTGATCCGGTTTTCGTAGCTATAGATTTAGACACATAAAAAAAGGGAAAACAACAGTTTTCCCTTTTTTTATGTGAATATTTTTAAGTTATTTTCCTTTGAATGGCTTTGCCTGTTTTGGCTTGAACTGAGGTTTTCCTGAAGACCTGATTTCCGGTGCGCCAAGCATGGTCATTGCGCAGCGGAAGCCTATATCTGCTGTAGCCTCATCTTGCTGCAGGTACCTTCTGCTGGCCGGGTTTAGCCATAGTGCCTGATCGTTCCATGAACCACCTTTATACACCCTCGATTTATCGTTAACCAGTGTAGTTTCTCCATACAGCTCGCTCTGAGGGTCTCTGTAGCCCCTTTGATCGGCATAAGTGTTCTTTAGCGAATCTGTCGGTTTTGCCGCTGCAGCCTGTTTTTCAGCCCAGGTCTGTTTCTTTGCATAAAGTGCATCTGTCATGACCGGTTTGTTGTATTTATCGATCGCTATTTTTCCGGTTGCAGGATCGGCAATCTTTTTATCCTGGTAATAGTTACCCCTGTACGGGTTAAAGGCATCTGCTGCCTCGAAAGTATTGGAACGGTATACATCAGCAACCCATTCACTTACGTTTCCAGCCATATTGTAAAGGCCAAAGTCATTTGGGGTGTATGACCTGACATTCACCGTGATGCTCCCTTTATCGTTCAGTGAGCCGCCAACACCCATATAATCACCTTTGGTCCTTTTAAAGTTGGCCAGGATCAAACCCCGGGTACTTTTCTTGGCCGAGCTTAGGCCCAGACCACTCCAGGGATAAATTTTATTGCTGTTGATGTTCTCATATTGTGTATTGCCAATCAGGCCCAATGCGGCATACTCCCATTCGGCTTCAGTGGGCAGGCGGTAAGGCTGTTTTAAAATACCATCCTCCAGCCTTACATTTCTTTTAGGCGCGTTCCGGCCACCGGCGGCGGCAGTACCTGTGCCTGCTGCTGCATTGGACGGGTTCAGGTCTTTCATGGCATTTTTGCCTTTATCGTCGTACTGTCCGCTCAGGTAAGTATCCGTATTAAATGGCCCTGTAGGTCTTGGCGTGGCAGCGGCTGTAGCATTGCCCTTTGCAGCACCTCCATTTAGTTCTTTAAAAGTAGTCATGTAACCACGCTGGCGCAGTAAATATTCGTTCACCCTGTCGGTCCGCCATTCGCAATATCTGCCGGCCTGTTCCCATGAAACACCTACCACAGGATAGTCCTGATAGGCGGGGTGCCTTAAATAATTGTCTACATAAGGTTCGTTATACGAAAGCGGCCTGCGCCAAACCAGTGTATCGGGCATTTCATTGTAATAGTATTCGTAATCTTTAGGAAAATTGGTACGGATCCAGTTCAGGTATTCCAGCCAGTTGGTATTGGAAACTTCGGTCTCATCCATGTAAAACGAAGAAACCGTGGTTTCCCGTTTGTGGTTATAAGAACTCAGCTCTTGTCCGGGTACATTAATGGCACTGCCACTCATTACAAAAACCCCGCCTTCAATTTCTACAAGTCCCGGGCCTGGTCCACGTCTGTACTTTTTGTTTACTACAAAACCACCGTATTCCTGTTTATTGTAGTCCATGCCTGTTTTGTCCGACTTCTCTGATTTTGTTTTACAGGAAACCAGTGCAGTTACAGCCACAAAGGATAGGAGTAAGTATAAGTATATTTTCTTCATATGGGAATGATATATTGCGTTCTTTTTCTACTAAGAGTTAAAATTACACAAAAAATGGTTTATGCAACAAGAACATCACAAATAATTTAAAATAAGGTAGCATATTGTATCGTTAATGAACTCCACAATAGCGATAATTGGATCGGCAATACTTTGAAATTAAGAAACACTATGTTAACTTGCGGAGAATAATTGTTTAAATTATAGCACAGCGGATGAATTTGAAATGCCTTGTTAAAACTGCTTTAATCTTCTTCTTATTTGCAGTTGGCAATGAGGGATTTGCGCAGGTTGTGGAGCCTGGTACGCAGCCCAATGGCAGCGAAATCAATAACATCATCACTGCTGTTCCTTTTTTGCTCATCACACCGGATGCCCGTGCCGGAAGCATGGGCGATGCAGGCGTAGCGGTACAACCTGATGCAAATGCCAGTGGCATCAACCCTTCCAAACTTGCTTTTTTAGATAAAAAATACGGCTTCTCTGTTTCGTACAGTCCCTGGTTAAAAAGCCTGGTCCCAGACATCAGTCTGACTTACCTGGCTGGTTTCTATAAGCCAGATGAACGGACCACTATTGGCAGCTCCCTGCGCTATTTTAATCTCGGCGAGATCCAGCTGACGGATATCAACCAGAACAATCTGGGTGTATATACACCTAATGAACTGGCTTTTGATGTGACTTATGCCAGGCGCATGGGCGAATCTTTTTCATTGGGTACTTCCTTAAGGTATATTTATTCGAACCTTAGTTCGGGGCAGTTTTCGGCCGGTCAGCAAACGCATGCTGCCTCTGGTATAGCAGTCGATGTATCCGCTTACTTTAAAAAACCTACTGTATTTTTAGGAACAGATGCCATCCTTTCGGCCGGTCTTAACCTTTCAAATATTGGCACCAAGGTCAGTTATTCCGATAGCGGGCCCAAGTCTTTTTTGCCTGCAAACATGAAAATAGGCGGGGCCTCCACTTTTCTGATCGATGATTATAACCAGTTTACTTTTGCCCTGGATTTTAACAAGCTGATGGTACCTACACAGCCGGTTTATGATGCCAACGGGAAGATCATTTCGGGTAAAGACCCCGACCGCTCCGTCCCTGCCGGTATCTTTGGTTCATTTGCTGATGCGCCGGGCGGTTTTAGTGAAGAGCTGAAAGAAATAAACATTGCTGCCGGAATGGAATACTGGTATAACCAGCAGTTTGCTTTAAGGGCCGGATATTTTTATGAAAACCCGAAAAAAGGCAACAGACGTTACGCAACTCTTGGCGCTGGGTTAAAATATAATGTGTTTAATATGGATATTGCCTATCTGCTTGCCAATGCAGATAAGAACCCATTGGCCAATACCCTAAGGTTTACCTTACTGTTTAACTTTGGCAGCACTCAAAATTAAACAGGCGGTGCAAGGCAATCGTAATGCAAAATAATAACAATAGAATAATAACAGGATCATGAAGATTAAAGTAGGTTTCGGGTTTGATGTACACCAGTTGAAAGAAAATCATCCGTTCATCATAGGAGGGGTCAACCTGGAACATCATAGCGGGGCTTATGGACATTCGGATGCCGATGTGCTTCTGCATGCTATATGCGATGCTTTACTGGGGGCAGCCAATTTAAGGGATATCGGTTTTCATTTTAAAAATACAGATCCCCGCTGGAAAGGGATCAGCAGCCTGATCCTGTTACAGGAAACGGTAAAATTGTTACATGAAAAAGGTTATGGGATTGGCAATATAGACGCGATGCTGTGTATTGAAGCGCCTAAAATCAATCCGCACATTCCTGCTATGCAACAAAATATTGCTGAAGCCGCGGGTATATCTGTAGAAGATATTTCCATCAAAGCGACTACCAATGAGCAAATGGGCTTTATTGGCCGGGAAGAGGGGGTTGTGGCGTATGCAGTGTGTTTGATTGAAAAAAGATAATTTTGTTCGCTTGGCAGGATGCTAAGTATGCGTCTTGCCTATGCATTCAGTTAAAAGGAAAATTACCTTCTCTGAGAACTGCAATTTTCCCCTATTATTCTAAATACCCAAACTTCCCCTGATTATAATCACTGATTGCCTGCTGGATTTCCTCGGCAGTATTCATCAGAAAAGGACCATACTGGGCAATAGGTTCATTGATGGGCTCACCACTCAATATCAGGACCACACTGTTTTCCAAAGCCTCAACTTCTATACTTGTCCCCTCATTTTTAAAATGTACAAACTGATCGGCATGGGCTGTTTCTGCGTTGTTAACCTTAATACTGCCTTCAATAACCACAAAACCGGTATTATAGCTGGCCGGGAAATCAAATTTGGCCTTGCCGTCCTTATTCAGTCTGGCATTAAATACATGCATTGGCGAAAATGTACTGGCAGAGCCTTTCACTCCTTTATATTCACCCGCGATAACCTCAATTTCCCCTGCTGCTGCAGGCAATTGATATTTGGCAATATCCTGGTGTTGAATACCCTGATATTTGGGCTTGCTCATTTTATCCTTTGCAGGCAGGTTAACCCACAACTGCACCATCTGAAAATCGCCCCCCTTTTTACTGTACGCTGCCTCATGATACTCTTTGTGCAGTATTCCTCCCGCAGCACTCATCCATTGCACATCGCCCGGATAAATCACACCGCTGTTGCCCGCACTGTCGTGATGGGCCACGGCGCCATGATAAGCTATGGTAACCGTTTCAAAGCCCCTGTGTGGATGTACACCAACCCCTCTGGGTTCATTTCTGGCCGAAAATGCGATTTTAGGATTGTAATCGAGCAGAAAAAACGGGCTCATTTTTAGCTTGTAACCACTGGGAAAAAAGTTGTGTACCCTGAACCCATCACCAACCATGTGAGGTGCTGGTGCATTTAAAACACCGGCTACCCCTTTACTATTTGCTTCCATCTTTGTCTCCTTTCTGTTTTACGAAGGATGCTGTATTGTCTTTTATGATCAGGCTTGTTTTACAAACTGCAGTTCGCCTAAAATTTTAACTTCTTCACTTACCATTACCCCACCGGTTTCTAATGCCGCATTCCAGTTTAAACCGAAATCTGTTCTGTTGATTTTTCCACTGATGGTAAATCCAGCTTTGGTATTGCCCCATGGATCGGTGGCGATACCACCAAATTCAACAGCCAGTTTTACAGGTTTTGTTACATCTTTAATCGTTAAATCGCCTTTTAAAGTGTAATCACCCCCATCTTTAGTGAAAGAAGTTGATACAAAGGATACTTTGGGAAATTCATCTGCATTAAAGAAATCTCCACTTTTCAGGTGGTTGTCGCGGTCATTATTTCCCGTATCTATAGAAGCCGTATCTGCCTCAAATTTTACCTGTGCATTTTCAAAATCGTCAGATTCTGAAGTTAATGATGCAGTCAGTACATTCAGCCTACCGGTTACGGTAGTGATCATCAGGTGTTTTACTTTAAACTGCAGTTCACTGTGTGTAGGATCTAATGTCCAGGTTGTAGTTGCCATAATATTGTTGTTTTTAGTTTTTCTTTTAATTAACAACACAAAATTACGGTGATATGTTTAGCTGGACATTGATGTATGATAAGAAAATGTTAAGCTTTGAAATGTTTATGTGCCAGGTCTTTACGTACCCTGCTCAGCGACTCCGGAGTGATGCCCAGATAAGAGGCAATCATCCATTGTGGTACCCTTAGGGTGAGGTTAGGATAGAGTTTTATAAAATTCAGGTAACGTTCTTCGGCTGTAGCACTCAACAGCATATTGATCCGTTTCTGCATAAACCTGATCGAATTATTCAGTATGGTATGGTTCAGATCGTGCATACAGGGAACAATTTTTGCTGCTTCGTTGATATAATCTTTAGGGATCACCACTGCCTGGGTATGTTCAATGGCATCAATAAAAAAGTCGGAAGCCTCATTAAACAACATGCCATTGCGGTCAGACAGCCACCATTGTTCGGGTGCAAACTGGATGATGTGTGTTTTGCCCTTGCTGTCTATAGAATAGCTGCGCAACAGGCCACTCATCACAAAATATCCATGAGTAGAAACCTCACCCTTCATCAGGATCATTTCATTGCGCTCAAAATTCTTTATTTTAAGTTTGCCGGAAATGAGCGTAAACTGCTCGTCTGTAAGGGCTACCTTGTTTTGTAAATAGGTTTTAAATTGCTCCAGCATAGCTTATAGATGATTCTATTTCTTATTGGGTTCTATATTGGAGAAATCTACACCGCACTTTCCACAATTGGAAGCACAACCTCCGCTTTTGGAGCTAACCGCACGATAAATGATGCGGCCTACATAAAACAGGGCGGCAGCAAAAAGTAAGGCGACTAAAATGGTCTGAATATCCATAACACAAAAATAATAAGACCCGCTATAAAGGGGGTCTGTTAAATGTAAATTTACTGGTCCATAAGGCCAATGCTGCCACCAACCCAGTCAAAATCTTGATTATACCTTACACCGATCATTTTGCCGCGGCTTAGCCTGGCCAGCGTAATGCAGAGCTGCGGTTCTTCGCCGTCGGCCCATAAATACATCAGCCTGATTTCGACCTTTACACCTGCATCCGGTGCCTGCAGCACTGGTGCATAAACCACCTTTCGCTGCAATATCCAGTTCTCCGGGTCTTTAATGGCCTTAATGTCCTCCTCCCTAACCTCAATCATAACCCCCATGCCGGCAAAAGAAAACAAAGGTTTCAGTACGTAATTTTCCAGATCTGCCGGGATACTGCCCAGCTGGCTCAAGAACCAGGTTTCGGGCACAAAGTCGCTTTTCAGGAAAGGCAGGGTATATTTGCTGATCCTGTAAAACCAGTTCGGATGAGTGATCCATTCAATATCCAGGACCTCCCGGGGGTCAAAACTCTTGTTAAACAATTCCGTCTGGCCGGCAATTTCATCAAAAATAAGCCGGTTGTATATTCTTTTCAATTGGATGTCCTGGCCGTTTTCGCTGTAGTACAGGTTCCGGTCCTTTTTAAAGATATCGGTCAGGCTCAATATTTTTATACCCAGTAGTTTCTCTGTAATTAAAAAGTCGATCAGTGTTTTTTGCTCCGGGGCAGCTATATCCATCAGGGCCACTTCATGCGGCTGGTGGGGCCCAAGTATCACTTTTTTCAGCAACGCAACATAGGTAGCCTCATTTAAACCTTCAAAATAAGGGCTCAAATTGTCGGGCAGGTCATATGCTTTTTTGTACGTCCTGCCCAGCAGGGGCTGGAAACCATACAAAGAAGGGAAGCCCTGCATTTCAATCAGTTTGGGTACCAGGTTGCCCAGTTCATCTTTGCAAATGCCAAAGTCGAAGGTCAGAAAATGGGGATGATCGTTCTCGCCGGGTATGTGCCATTCTGCGGGAATGGCTGCTGCAGTAAGCGATTTAAAATCCGGATGTTTGATCAGTGCAATGATCTCTTCTCCTGCAGCAATCAGTTTATCCTTTAAATCTTTAGGGATAAATACCGGTGTTTCGGCAATCCTGAATGGAATTTCTGTAAAACCTTTTTGCAGCGAGCAGATCAGTTCCTCATATTTTTTGGCCGAAAAGGCGGCGTTAAAAGCTTTCCTGTACCTTTCAATCATGTCAGGCCTCCTGTAAAGCGTTAATTGCCCGGTTTAAAAAATTAGGTAATACCATGCGTTGGGTCAGCTGGATCCGTGCCGGATCTTCCAGGCTGTTCAGCATGTCCAGGTATTTTTCTTTACCATGACTGGCAATGATGGCCATTTTTTTATCTTCCTGCAGCAGGTACAACTTCATGCCAAATGGGTCGGCCTCCGGATGAAACTGGGTACCTATAATCTCATTCGTAAAGCGGATGGCCATGACACATCGGTCCAGGTCGACATGCGGGCGTTCTTTTTCCAGTGCCAGTACTTTTGCTTCGGAAATGGCGAAGGGCGCATCATCGGGGTTGGTTACCTGCCAGTCCCGGCTGTCTACCGTATAAAAAGGATTCGGTAAACCATTAAATATCACATCATCTTCACCCGCTTCCGTTAAGAACACCGGAAAGATGCCAAAGGCTGTTGAGCGTCTGCTGGTCACCTGGCCGACACCAAATTTCCGGCAGGCCATCTGAAAAGAATGGCAGATTAAAAAAACATGTTTCTTGCTAAGTTCCTGTTGCGCATTAAAAGCTTCAATGTTATCCAGCAGTGCAAAGAAGTCGTTTTCCCATTGCCGGCCTTCTCCGTCGTACGGACTGCCCGGGCCTCCGCTGGAGATATAAATGTCATAATCCATGCCTGGTATCTCCCCTTTTTGCCTTAAATCGAACACATCGAAGTGCAAATCCACGCCGATCTCCTCCCTGTAGCGTGTCAGGATCTCTTGTATCCCGCGCATACCCTGGTTGCTAAAACCGTTATTCATGTCAATAACGGCCACATTAACCTTATTTCTATCCCCCATTCGCTATTTAGCCCCAATTAAAGTTTGCGTGGTAATGTAATCTACCACTGCCTCAAAGTTACCAAATTGTTCGTAAACAGCCAATTGCCTGTCGGCACCAGTTCCGTTGGCCAGTATCTGGCTTACATAATTGATCTCCCTGCGGCAACCCAGGTCGTCCACTACATCGTCCACAAAATCCAGTAGCTCCAGTACCAGGTTGCGACAGTTTACCTCCATTTCTTTCCCAAAATCAATCAGGTTACCATCAATTCCATAACGTGCGGCCCGCCATTTATTCTCATTGATCAGTGCCCTGGAATAGCTGATGAACTTCATGTTTTGCAGGCGCAGCTTGTACAGTTTTGCGCACAAGGACTGAAACAAGGCAACAAAGGCCATGGTTTCATCGATCAGCATGGGGCAATCACAGATCCTGAATTCTATGGTTTCAAAAAAAGGATGCACCCTGATGTCCCACCAGATTTTTTTAGCATTGTCAATGCTGTTGGTCTTGATCAGCAGCTTTACATAATTGTCATAATCTTCAATGCTGTTAAAAATATCGGGAATGCCTGTTCGCGGAAATTTGTCAAAAACCTTGGTGCGGAACGATTTGTACCCTGTATTTCTCCCTTCCCAGAAGGGGGAATTGGTTGAAAGGGCAAAAACATGCGGTAAAAAATAGCGCACCTGGTTAGCAATGTGTATGGCCAGCTCGCGCGACTGGAAGCCCACATGTACATGCAGTCCAAAAATCAGGTTAGAGCGCGCGGCCTCCTGCAGCTCGTTCACAATGTCGCTGTAACGGGGATGTTCGGTAATCAGCTGTTTTTCCCAATGGGAAAAAGGATGTGTACCGGCAGCACCAATCCTAAGTCCCAGCTCGCCGGCCAGTTGCGAAACCGTATAGCGCAGCTGCGAAATTTCCGCCCTTGCCTGGTCGGTATTCCTGCAAATTCCGGTACCCACTTCTACCACCGCCTGGTGCATCTCGGCCTTTACCTGGTCTTTATGTATCTTTTGTGCCGCTTCAACTATCTTCTGGTCGTGCGAGGTCAGTTCCCTGGTCACAGGGTCTGTTACCATATATTCTTCCTCTATACCGAGGGTAAAATCGTTCATCATAACTGGCCTTTCTTGTTTTTAACTGTAGTTTTCTCTATCAGGGGCAATCCTGCAGCAGCAGTTTTAAGGTATTCTCCCCAGCTCAGGTTGTCCTGCCCTTCAACCTGTATTTTGGCCCGTTCTATGGCATACCTGGCACTGGTTTCCACTACCCATTCAAAATTCTCCTGTCCTATGCTGGCCAGGTCTGCATCCGGTGCGGGATTGCAAAAATCTATGGCATAAGGAATGCCATCACGCACAGCAAATTCTACCGTATTGAAATCATAGCCCAGGTATCGGTTTAATTTCAATACATGGCCCTCAATGGTCTGCAAAAGCTTTTTATCTGCAGCGGGGCCATTTGCTACATAACGGAGGTGAAAGGGATTGCGGGGTTCATAAGGCATAATGTGCACATACTTGCCGCCAATACAGTAACACCTGAAATAAATGTCAAAAATGATCTCTTC
Source organism: Pedobacter sp. AK017 (assembly GCF_014200825.1). Taxonomy (NCBI): domain Bacteria; kingdom Pseudomonadati; phylum Bacteroidota; class Sphingobacteriia; order Sphingobacteriales; family Sphingobacteriaceae; genus Pedobacter; species Pedobacter sp. AK017. The sequence continues at coordinate 192,297 of NZ_JACHCW010000011.1, read as the reverse complement.
CTGCAGCATCATTACCGTTTGCCGGCTGCGGCTGTGCTTGTCAAAAAAGTCTTCCTTGTCGTTCAGTTTATACACATCTTTCCAACCTCCACCGTCAAAGGGCTTCATGTAGGCAGGAAAACCGGTATACTCAAAAATCGAATCCCAATCCAGGGGATAAACAAGGTTACTGAACGAAGCATCCGAAGTATCGTCAGGCCGATCATAAGAAGGGATGAGTGCAGTTTTAGGTACCGGTACGCCCAGTTTTTCTGCGAGCGCATTGTTAAAGAACTTTTCATCTGCACTCCACCAGAAAGGATTATTGATCACCGCAGTTCCGGTAATGGCTGCATTTTTCATCGCAGCGCGATAAAAAGGCACATCCTGGGAAATGCGGTCTATAATTACGGCGTATGCCAAAGGTTTTGCCTGAAGTATCTTGTCTATACTTACAAATTCTGCCTGGAATTCCTTTCCTCCAATCTGGTTAACACGCTTTATAAACGCCTCTGGAAAAGATCTTTCTTTCCCAAATAAAATTCCAATTTTCTTCATCCTCTTGTTTTAGTTTTTCAGTAGTGTTTTAACATTCAGGTGTTTTATACCCCTTCCCCACAGCTTATCAATTAGCTGCTTTAAGTTAGATAAACAATTTGTTAAACGAGAATATTACCTTTGCATTTTATTTGTGAGAAAGGGGAATCGCCGAATTATGTATACTGCCATGTTGCTTCCGAAGCTTGTTAAAACTGAACACCTGTTAAAATCTGTTTACCTGGAAAGGGATGTAGCGCTGGAGTTCTTTATACCGGAAGGTCTGATGGGAAACGAGCCGCTGAACCTTTTGCTGCTGAATGACGGGCAGGAAACAGTGGGCCTGGGTTTACAGCAAATGCTGAACAGTCTGTACCAGGGTTTTAAAATTGAACCTTTGGTTGTGGTGGCCATAAAAGCTGGTGCCGACCGCCTTCAGGAATATGGTGTAGCCGGGCAGCCTGATTTTTTGGACAGGGGTAGCAAAGCTGCTGCCTATACCGATTTTATCATCAAAGAGCTGTTCCCCTTTGTGCATGGAGAAGTTGCCCTGCCTATAAATGGCAAAAGAGCTTTTGCAGGCTTTTCACTTGGAGGCCTTAGCGCTTTTGACCTTGTCTGGAACAACGACCGTTATTTTGATGCGGTGGGTGTATTTTCCGGATCTTTCTGGTGGCGTAAAAAAGACCTGAAAGACGGTTATACCGATGATGACCGCATTTTGCACCAAAGTATAGCTGCAACAGCAGCAAAACCTGAGCTCAAATTCTGGTTAATGACCGGTACAGAAGATGAGCTGGCCGACCGGAACAGGAATTTTATTATTGATTCCATCGATGATACTGTTGATGTAATTAAGGCATTGTTAAAAAAGGGCTACCAGCGGCCCCATGACATCACTTATTATGAAATGGTGGGTGGCAAACATGATGTGCATACCTGGGGGAGGGCCATGCCGGCATTTTTATGCTGGGCCTTTGGCCGGAAAATTACCAAATTAAACTAGTTTCCGAGCGGGGACAATTTTAAGCTGTTATTTCTTTTAAGTTAAGGTGGCTGCATACTGAAGGATGCGCTTTAGATGTCCTTGCAATGCGTCCGTATAGTTACCGCAATAAACCCGGGGTGAGTCCGGCTTTTTTTAGTAAAAAGTCGGACTCACCCCGGACTCATGCCGGACTCACCTCGGAGTCATTCAAAAGAAAGGCCGACGCTGGAATCAAGGTTGTACGGGCGTAGCTGAAAGAACGGGGCTTGCTTATAAGTTAAAGTCCTGAATATACGGTAGAGATAAATAATCTGCATAAAACTTAACACTTGGCGAGAGCTAATTGCTTGATATGTCGATAATAAACCCTATCTTTGCGCCAAAAATCAGACGCATTTTATGCAAAAAATTAGAAATATAGCAATCATAGCCCACGTTGACCACGGTAAAACTACACTGGTTGATAAGATCTTACACGCCTGTTCAATCTTCCGTGATAACGAACAATCAGGAGATTTAATACTTGACAATAATGATTTGGAGCGTGAACGTGGGATCACGATTGTTTCCAAAAACGTTTCAGTACAGTACAAAGATGTAAAAATCAACATCATTGATACCCCTGGTCACGCCGATTTTGGTGGTGAGGTGGAGCGTGTATTGAAAATGGCTGACGGTGTATTGTTATTGTGTGATGCTTTTGAAGGCGCAATGCCTCAAACGCGTTTCGTAACACAAAAAGCATTGGCATTGGGCTTAAAGCCAATTGTAGTGGTAAATAAGGTAGATAAAGAGAACTGCCGTCCGGAAGAAGTATATGAGCAGATCTTTGAATTGTTCTTTAACCTTGAAGCGACAGAAGACCAGTTAGATTTTCCTGTAATTTACGGTTCATCTAAACAAGGATGGATGAGTACGGACTGGAAAGTACCTACTACTGATATTTTCGCCCTGTTAGATGCTGTGGTAGCTAATATTCCTGCTGCACCCACTAACGATGGTACTTTACAAATGCAGATCACTTCATTAGATTACTCATCTTTTGTAGGCCGTATTGCTATTGGCCGTGTACACCGCGGAGTAATTAAAGAAAACCAACCGGTTACTTTGATCAAACGGGATGGTAAAATTGTAAAATCAAGGGTAAAAGAATTATATACTTTCGAAGGTTTAGGTAAAATCCGTGCTACTGAAGTAAAATCAGGTGATATCTGTGCTGTTGTGGGTATCGATGGTTTCGATATCGGTGATACCATTGCTGATTTCGAAGCTCCGGAGCAATTGCCGGTAATCAAAATTGATGAGCCTACGATGAACATGTTGTTCACGATCAACAACTCACCATTTTTTGGTAAAGAAGGTAAATTTGTAACTTCTCAGCGTTTGAAGGAGCGTTTGTATAAAGAGATCGAAAAAAACCTTGCACTTAAAGTGGTAGAAACAGAATCTCCGGATGCTTATCTGGTATACGGAAGGGGTATTCTCCATTTATCCGTATTGATCGAGACCATGCGCCGTGAAGGGTATGAAATTCAGGTAGGCCAGCCACAGGTAATCATTAAAGAGATTGATGGTAAAAAATGTGAGCCTATTGAGACTTTGATTGTTGACGTACCTGGTGAAGTTGCTGGTAAAGTAATTGAGCTGGTAACGCAACGTAAAGGTGAGTTGCTGATCATGGAGCCAAAAGGCGATTTACAACACCTGGAATTTGATATTCCTGCACGTGGCATCATCGGATTAAGAAACAATGTATTGACTGCTACTGGCGGCGAGGCCATAATGGCACACCGTTTTAAAGCTTATGAGCCCTGGAAAGGTACAATCCCGGGAAGGTTAAATGGGGTATTGGTTTCTATGGAAAAAGGAAGTACTACTGCTTATTCTATTGATAAACTGCAGGACCGCGGACGTTTCTTTGTTGATCCGGGAGTAGATATTTATGAAGGACAAATCTTAGGAGAGCACATTCGTGATAATGATCTGGTGATTAATATTGTGAAAGGTAAAGCTTTGACCAATATGCGTGCTTCCGGTACAGACGACAGTCAGCGTATTGCTCCGGCCATTAAGTTCTCATTGGAAGAGGCTATGGAATACATCCAGGCTGATGAGTACATTGAGGTAACCCCCTTAAGCATGCGTTTACGTAAGATTCACTTAACTGAAGCTGCACGTAAAGTCAATAAAATCGTATAATTTTTAGAATTATCTATATTTAAAAGCCCCTGAACTGATCTTCAGGGGCTTTTTCTATTTATAAGTCATAAAGGCCCTTGCGTAGGGAACAGCCTTTTGTTTTTGTTATTTTTGTGTTTTTAATAAAGGGAACCCATTTAAATACAAGATACTATGGAATCATTACAAGGAAAGAACGCCATTATAACCGGTGCCGGAAAAGGAATTGGCAGGGCATTGGCCATTGCTTTGGCACAAGAAGGTGTAAATATAGGCCTTGCGGCCAGAACGACATCCGATTTAGACCGTGTAGCGGCTGAATTAAAACCCTACGGTGTTAAAACTGCAATTGTTACCATGGATGTGGCAGACATTAACGCGGTAAATGCGGCGGTCCTGGCATTGAAATCTGAACTGGGAGTGGTTGACATCCTCATCAATAATGCCGGAATTGGTGCTTTTGGTTCTTTTATGGAGCTTGAGCCCGAAAAATGGGAGCAGATCATCCGTGTAAATTTACTGGGAGCGTATTATGTAACCCGTGCGGTATTACCGGAAATGATAGAAAGAAAGACGGGTGACATCATCAATATCTCTTCTACTGCAGGTAAAAATGGTGCCGCTGTGACCAGTGCTTACAGTGCCTCTAAATTTGGTTTGATTGGTATGTCTGAATCGCTGATGCAGGAAGTGCGGAAACACAACATCAGGGTAAGTACTTTATTGCCAAGTACGGTGGCTACAGATATGGCTAAGGATTTAAAACTTACTGATGGCAATCCCGATCGGGTTATGCAACCGGAAGATTTCGCTGAATTGGTTGTGGCACAATTGAAATTGAACCGGAGGGTATTTGTAAAAGAAGCGGGTCTTTGGTCTACTAATCCTTAAGCTGGTACAGGGGGCTGGAATAGAAAAATTTAATCGTTGGTTTTTCCGTGCCTGAAATAGTATTGCACCAGGTTAAAGCTGATAAAGATGTGATTGATCAGGTTAGGCACCAGTCCGTAATATTTGGTAAATATCCGGAACCTTTCCTTCAGGCTGGCCAGGTGTTTTTTCTTGGACATGCCGCCAACCAGGTATTTGGCCACATATATATGGGTGTTTACGATGCTTGATGCTTTTTTTGCGGCTTTGATGATCCAGTCGATATCAGCACTGTATTTATACCTGAGGTCGAATGGAGCAGCCAGGCTCCGTTTTACATAAATGGCCTGGTGACTGATGCTCATGCCATAGCGGAAGCTTTTCCAGTTGAAATTTTCGGGGCTGCAGTGTCTGCGCTGGCCCAGGCTTTCCCATTTTTCGTTGTACATTTCTGTTTCACCATAATAGATATCTGCAGAGCTGGCCGTATCAAAAACCTCCGCAACGGTATCGGAGGCATAGAGTTCGTCGCCGGAGTTCATGAACAGCACGTAATTACCGGTAGCCAGGGCCAGGCCTTTGTTCATGGCATCATAAATACCTTTATCGGGTTCTGAAATGAACTGTGCAAGCCGGGATTTATATTTATAGATGATGTCTTTGGTCCCATCCGTAGATCCGCCATCGATCAGCAGGTATTCGATATTGGGATAGGTCTGGTTCAGGACAGAAAGCATGGTACGCTCAATATCTTTTACATTATTGTATACTACTGTAATTACGGATAAGGTGGGTTTGGCTGCTGTCATTTGCTAAGTAGGGATTGGTAGAGGTCTGTATATTGTCTGGCGATGTGTTGATTGGTAAAATTTTGGAGCACTTTGTTCCGGGCCTGTATAGCGATTTCTTCTGCCCGGGGGGTAAAGAGCATTTCATGGATGCCTGTGGCCAGATCTGTGGCCGACCTGAAACTGGCCAGGTAGCCATTTAACTGGTGGTCTATCATTTCCGGCAGGCCACCTGTATCAAAAGCCACTACGGGGGTACCGCAGGCCATAGATTCCATAACGGTATTGGGCAGGTTGTCTTCAACAGAAGGCATTACAAATACATCGGCCAGGCTGTACAGTTCGGCCAGGTCCTGTGCTGCGCTAATGGTATTCAGCTCATGAACAGGAAAGGGGAGCTGGCTGACATCAAAGTGTTTGTTTTTCCCGAAAATCAGTACCTCAACCGGAAGGGGCAATTCGTAATGTTGCTTTAAATGCTGCAGTGCCTGTACCAGATAGCCAATCCCTTTACGGCGGTCGCCTATATTGGCTGCACCAAATAAAATGATCCTGCTGTTGTTGCTGATGTTCCATTTGGTACGGGCAGCCATCCTGGCTTTAGGGGCATATACCTCTATATCGATGGGGTTGGCAATGGCCCGGACAGGAAAATCCTTTACTAATGAACTTTGACGGGCCACCTTGCCCAGCCAGTTGCTGCAGCTTACAAAAGTGAGGTTTGGGCTGCTGGCATACATGGCCTGCTTGTGCAGCCAGCCGGTATGGGAAATGTCGTTCCCGGCAGGGTCTCTTAAAAAGTAGCAATCGCCGCATTCCCTTGTAAAATGGTCGCAGGTGCCCGCATAATGGCAGCCCCCTGTAAATGCCCACATATCGTGGAGGGTCCACACTACCGGTTTGCCCAGTTTCATCAGTTCTGTTAAATCTCGGATAGAAAGAAAGCCGGAGTTGGTCCAGTGCAGGTGTAAAATGTCGGCCTCTTTAACCAGCTGATGACCGGCAATGCTGGTTCCGGCATTGGCCGTTGAAAAGGCGAAGCGTACAGATTTGTCCTTTTCATAAAAAAGGATAAAGGGCAGGCGTTCATATAAAAAATTAAAACGGGCCTTTAACCGCTGCCATAAGTTATTTTGAACGGCCTGAACGCGGGCCTCGCTGGTCTTTTTATCGCCGGCCAGGAAGTTTACCTCGATGTTTTCTGATGCCAGCGCTTTTAACAGGCGCATACTGGCTACGGGAGCACCCCCGCCTGCATCGGATGTATTGATCAAGGTTATCTTCATGAATAAAATAAGTATTAGCGCGACAAGTAACAAAAATACTAAATTAATGACCATAAAGGATTACCGGAAAATATATTCTAATGAAAAATACTTTACTTTTACATAAGATGAATTTATTTAGTTACTTATTCCAGGATTGGGCGGCAAATCCTAAGAACATTAAAGGGCGCTTTGTGCTGTTTCTGTTCCGGCTGGTACAGGTGATCAGCAGGTATACCCTGTTGAAGATCATTTTCATTTTATACCTGGCCTTTTATCATTATTATGTAGAATGGGTGCTGGGAATTGAACTGCCCAGGAAACTGACAGTTGGAAAAGGCCTGATGTTATACCATGGACAGGCATTGGTGGTAAACCAGGGGGTAGTGATGGGCGAAGGCTGTACGCTGCGGAACTCGGTAACGATAGGGCATAAAAAGCTGGCAGACGGGACTTTCAGCGGATGTCCGAGGATAGGGAACCATGTAGACATTGGTGCGAACGTGTGCATTATAGGGGATGTTGAAATTGGCGACCATGTAACGATTGGTGCCGGGGCTGTAGTTACAAAGAGTGTTCCTGCCCATAGCACAGTGGTGGGCAACCCGGCGCGGATTCTGGAAAAGAAAAGCGGGGAAGCACAGATTTAACAGATTTTTCTTTTCTTTGGAACCAGATATGGAAAACCTTTTAACAGACAGAGCATTTTGGGTAAATTATTGGGAGCAGAAACCAGACCTGTCGGTTAACATCCCTGCGAATTACATGTTCCATGAGCAGCTTGCTTCGATCATTAAGCGTGAAAAGGTGAAAACGGCAATTGAGCTGGGTGGCTTTCCGGGCTATTATGCCGTTTTTTTAAAGAAATACTTTAACCTGGATGTAACACTGCTGGATTATTTTGTACACCAGCCCATTACCGGTAAGCTGCTGCAAAAGAACGGGCTGGAAGAAAAAGATATCCGTATTTTAGAAACGGACCTGTTTAAGTATACACCTGAACAGCAGTACGACCTGGTGCTTTCTTTTGGTTTAATAGAACATTTTAACGATACGGCGGACATCATTGAGCGGCACATTAATTTTCTAAGGCCCGGAGGTACCCTGTTCATTACCCTGCCTAATTTCAGGGCATTGAACGGCTGGTTTCAGAAACGGTTTGACCCCGATAATTACGATAAACACAATATAGATTGTATGGACCCCCGGTTGCTGGCCAGGATTTGTGAAGAGGCGGGGCTTGAAGTGCTGCAATCCCGTTATTTTGGGAATTTTAGTTTATGGCTGCACGATGAGGAGCAAAAACCTTTAGCGTTGCGCCTTTTAAAGCGGACTTTATGGCTGGGTGGAAAAATGTTGACCAAGGTATTTCCTTTCAATTCCAGACAGCTTTCACCATATATTATTTTAGAAGCAAAAAAAACTTAACATCTCGAGCTTATGGCATTTCAGTGGGGCTATTCTCCAAAAATTGAAAAATACATTCCATTGGGTAATTTTCCGGCCGACAGGTACCTGGTTATTGCACAACAGGCGATAGAGAACCTGGGCTGGAAACTAAGCCATTTGTCGGAATCGGGGATTATTGCTTATACAGGCCTTTCGGCACAATCGTACAGTGAAGAGATTTCCATCCGTATCATTGCTAATTTTGCTGTTTTTAAAAGCGAATGTATCGGCATTCAGCTGCTGTTTACCGATTATGGAAAGAACCAGCAGAACCTTGACCGGTTTTTTCATGAATTTGAATATGTAGAGTACCACCTGGCCGCGGTTTGGGAGGACAGGCTGAAGGATTTTCATGATCATATTGCTAAGCAGGACGACAGCTATTTTAACCGGGCGCCTTTAAAAGCAAAAGATAAGATTAAAAATATATTTTACCTGTTCATTCCGCAGAAGGGTTATCTGGTTACCCCCATTATTGTAACCCTGAACATTTTGCTGTGGCTGGGCAGGCTGGCCATAGTGCTGCTGCTGTCGAACCTTTTTAAGGCGCAGCTGGGGGGGCAGGGTTTACTTACGCCAGAACTTTTATTGAAGATACAGTCTTATTTCGGGATAAACAGCAGGGACCTGACCCTGAGTGGGCAATGGTGGCGATTGCTGAGCAGTCAGTTTTACCATTTCTCGCTGCTGCACCTGTTTTTCAATATGTATGCGCTGATCTATATCGGGCTGATGACAGAGAACAAGCTGGGCTGGGCAAAAACACTGATAGTTTATATTTTAAGTGGAACATGTGGGGCTTTGCTAAGTGTTTACGGGCATAAGATCGGATTTATGGGTGGGGCTTCGGGGGCCATTATGGGCATGTTTGGTGCTTTTCTGGCGCTGCTGCTGAGCAATGCTTTTGAAAAGACCGCTGCCAGGGCCTTACTGATCAGTACGGTAATTGTGGTAGCATACATGCTACTGAATGGCCTGCTGAGTGAGACTGCCGACAATTCGGCGCATCTGGGCGGATTGGTATCAGGCTTCTTTATCGGTTATCTTCTATATAATGAACGTTTGCTGGGCCAGCCTGTGCCGCTGTTGTACAGGGCTTCGGCTTCGGGTTTTATGGTGCTGGCCTTTGCTGCACTCATTTATCAGTTTTCGCCCCGATACCAGGTAGAGGAATATGCAAAACTAAGGGATGCCTTTAATTTAAATGACGAAAGGTTTAACCAGATCTATTACATCAGCAGTGATTTGCCTTTGGAAGAAAAACTGAGGAGGGTGAAGCTGAACGGGATAGATGTTTGGGCCGAGAACCTGAAGATCACCAGGGAAATGGACAAGCTGATCGTATTGGAAATGGATGGGATAGACCGGGATTACCGTAAGGTAATTGCAGAAAAAGCCTATGCGGTGTCGATGCTGATGTATAAAGACTATGAGTCGGGTACACGGGAAAACAGGGCAGTTATCCAGGAAAAGATCAATGAGGTGATGCGGCTGAAGGCGAAACTGAGAGAACGCCTGACGGAGCCTGAATAAGCTTTATTTAAAACGCTGTATGAGGTAACGTTTGAGCCTTTGCCAGACAGATCCCTTCCTGCCGGCCAGGAACCTTTTTATGGCTGCATACGCTTCAGGGTTTTCTGCAATCTGATCGGGAAAATAGGTAATGGGTTTGGGGTTAATGATGACATTGTAAATGTCGTTGATCCCGGAGTGTACACCTGTGCCATCGTGACCGATATTGTTGACCAGTGAATGGGCTGGGTTTAGGGTTAACCCCCCTTTCAAAAAGATAGAGGCATACCACCGGATGGCCCATGAGTTGTTTTTGCCGCTTTTAAACTCCTGCATCTGTTTCCAGAAGTTCATGGTATGTTCTATAGAAAAGGCACTCTTCTTCGTTTTATCGAAGCGGGACATCAGCGTATCTATGTTGGGTTCAAAATGCTGCCATGCCCTTTCCCAGGTTGCCCAGCCCCAGCTGGTGGCTACGCGGTAAAAGAAAGTTTCCGGCAGCTGGGCATCTTTTACATTGAACATATAGGCCCCAATGTGCATCACTTTATCTTCGTTGCGGTAGCGCTCCAGGGCCTCGTTAAAATAGCTGAGCGTATAAGGTGAGGTAATGAGGTCATCTTCCATTACAATCACCTGCTTGTAATCGGCAATGAGCCTGTTGACGCCGGAGATCACTGCATTGGCCAGGCCCATGTTCTCCTTACTTTCGATAAGTTCTACAGATTTAAAGCCGCTGATGTTTTTAAGGAGCTCCCTTACTTCCAGTACATTGTTTTCATCTGCGGCCGATTTCGGTCCGTCAGAAAATACGAACAACCTGCTTTCGGATGCCAGTTCATTTTGCGTTAGGAACTTTAAGGTGCGCGCGGTATGCTGCGGGCGGTTATAAACAAATAAGGCAATTGGGGCAAAGGTTTGCATGTATTTTACGGTTTGCAGGGGTTATTTATGCATTAAACATTCAAACAATTGTTTGGTTTGTAAAACACAGAGGTATATTTGGAGATGATCACACCCGGTGCCATGCCTGAAAAAGGCAGGTATTTAAAGCCATGCTGTTGCAGGAAAGTATGGACTTCGGCATACACTGGCCTTTCAGAATCATCGAGTACCAGCACCCCGTCTTCAGTTAAGGCATCAATGGCCTGTTTGCAGCAATTTACCCGGTCGCGGCCGTCAACAATAATGACATGGAACTTTTTACCGGTAGCCAGGGCACTTTTACAATAGTCGCCGCCCGGAACCAGGTTGCAATGGATCATGTTCACATTTGGGAGATTAATTTTGGAACTCTTTTCGAACCAGTCCCTGTCGTGTTCCACCGAATATACCGAGCGGGCCATGCCTGCGTAAAATAAAGTTGAATTACCGGAGCCGAACTCAAATATATCGTGTTGTTTACTGATCCGGTCTTTAATAAAGTCAATAAATGAATATGTTACCCAGGCGATGGGCTTACCATCCTGGTCGATAGCCGATTTAGTACGGTAAGCATCGAACCAGCCTTTGTCGGCCAGATAGCCTTTTATGCCCAGGGAAAGCAATACTTTTAACTTTCCGGGGTTGAGCAGACTGAATGCGGATAATCTGGCTTTCATGTTTAAATTTTTATGCCGTCAACAATTAAAGAAGAATAACCGAGCGGCTCGTTAAAGCGTTTGTCGTACCTTTTAGAGCGGTGTACATGGCCATCTTTACTGTCCCATTCCGTAAAATGGAATTGTCCCTGTTCGTCATAATATTCCAGGGGAACAGCTTTAAAGCCGGCATCCTCCAGTACTTTGCCCAGTTTTTTATAATCGTACAACAATTTATGGTCGTGTGCCCCTTCGCCAATGCCCCCTGGTTTGACCATATTGATGTAATCGGGGTTGGGATGGAAGCCGTCTGGTACGGCTATACGTATGGTGCCGCCTTTTTTCATGTACTGGTTACAGTTTTTAAGGGCAATAAGGGCATTCTCATAGCTGATGTGCTCAAATACATGCTCTGCTAAAAAGCGGCTTACCTTTTTTTCTTCAAACAGGTTTTGGAAAGAGGCCTTATCCAGCAGGTTAAGGTTTTCTATATTGGTAGGCAGCCAGTTCTCGTAATTGGTATTGTGGGCGCCAATGATGATGTACAGATCGCCATCTGTTTTCCTGATCCTGGACTTCAGCTGGATCACATCAAAGATATGTACGGGCTTTAACAGAATTGATTTTGCTACCTCTTTTAAGGACTTCATCCGCTTGTTGATTTTATGGGCCAAAGTTAAAATGTTAAACGCAAAAAACTAATATAAGCGTATAATTATTAGGTGTTTGTTTACCTGGAGGGATTTGCCGCCCGGAAGAGTTTTTGAAAAAGGCTGATCATGAACAGTGATTTGAGCATGAGGAGTCCCTGTTGCCGGGTTTCAGGGATAAACAGGATCCAGAAAGTAGTGACAAAGCAGGCAATGAGTGTGGCAATGGACGCACCTATACCGCCATAAAGCGGGATCAGCCAGAAATTTAAGAGGATGTTGATGATGGCCCCGGCAGCCGTGCGCTGAAAGGAGATCATGGTATAACCTTCTGCCAGCAGGTATTGAGAACTGGCACTGCCCAGGAATACAAATATGCCCGACCAGATGTGTATGGAAAGCATGGGGCCGGCACCTTCATACGCCGTGTCCCAGAGGAAATGGATGATTTCGTTTCCGAAAAAACCGACCAGTATCGCTACGGGCAGACTGATAAAGACCAGCAGGTCATACAGGTTTTTTAATCTTTTGTTATATCGTTCAATATCTGTTTTTCGGGCGTTGATGATGGCAGGGAAGACAGAAGTGATGATGGCGGAAGGAATGAAATACCAGGCCTCGCTGATTCTGGCGGCGGCAGTATAAATGCCAACTTCGGTACTGCCGTTTTTTTTGAGCATGAGGATATCTATTTTCATATAGAGCAGCACCATGACCCCCGAAAGGATGAGGGGGAAGGACTGTTTGAGCAGGGACCGGGCCCGGCTGCGGCTGAAGGTCCAGCTCCGGATGCTGAAGCCGTGACTATGGTATAGGAATACCAGGCCGAGGGCAAGGATAAGACCGTCGAAGGCCAGTGCTGCGGCAACCCAGATGACGGGTGCTTTGAGCCATATCAGCAGGATTTTTAACAGGGAAGAAAAAATAAGGCAGATGTTTTGTACATGTACGACGTATTTGGACTGTACCTGCGACTGGTAGTAAGAATCTATGATGTTGAAGGATTTGAAAAAGGAGGCGAAGGAGAGCAGGAAAACGATCCAGGTTAAGGGATTGCCGGGTTTATCGGACAGGAGATGGAAGATGAGGTAAATGCCTACACTAATGGGAATGAGCAGGAGGTTAACGCCAATGCGCAGCCCCAGGGAAGTGCCCAGGATTTCATCCTTTTTAGAGGGATTGTTGATGATTTCCCTGATGATGAAAGTATCGAGGCCGAGTGTACCCACTGCAGCAACAATGGCTGTTAAGGCATCGGCGAAGCTGAGGTCGCCAAATGAGCTGGGCCCCAGGTAACGGCCAATGAGCAGGCCGACCACGATGGCCAGTATTTTGCCAAACATGAGCCAGCCGGTATTTTTTAAATATCTGCTTAAGGCTGCTTCATCAAAACCTTTAATAAAGGGGATCTTCATTGGCGCAAAGATGGGAAATTAAAAGTGTTTCCGGCATTAAAAATGAAGGAGCAGTTCTTCCAGGTCATGGATCTGCCAGTCTACATCTCCGGGTTTTTCTTTTTTTAAGGGGTTGAAATAGATGGCTTTAATGCCATAATCCTGTGCGCCCCTGATGTCGGCCTCCAGGCTGTCGCCAATCATAATGCTTTCATGTTTCTGGGCGGCCGCTTTATTTAAGGCATATTCAAAAATGGCCTGATGTGGCTTGTTTACACCAACATCTTCAGAAATGATGACATTCCGGAAATAAGGGTTGAGGCCCGACACGTTCATTTTGGTGAGGGTAGTTTCTTTAAATCCATTAGAGATGATATGGAGGGTATACTTTTTTTGCAGGTAGGCCAAAACTTTTTCTGAACCCCTGAACAGATTGGTTTTTGTAGGGCTGATGCGCACATAATCTTCCTCAAACTGTGCCGGGATCTGATCTGGCCGTATGCCCAGCTGCCGGAAAGTTTTGTTAAACCTTTGTGTACGTAATTGTTCTTTGGTAATCCGGCCCACATGGTATTCTGCCCAAAGCTGGTGGTTGTTCTCGGTATAGGCGGCTATAAATTCCTGGCAGGAACTGAGGCCGAGCTTTTGCAGCTGATACAAATCGTACAGTTCCATCAGGGTTTCTTGTGCATTGCGGTCAAAATCCCAGATGGTATGGTCTAAATCAAAAAATATATGCCTGATCATTTTTATTGTTTTTTAAGAGAATGGGAAAATCAGATCTTTGTCCCATATGCCAGGTCGCCTGCATCGCCCAATCCGGGCACAATGTACGATTTACTGGTCATTTCCTCATCAATTGCACCCAGCCATAATTTTGCTTTTGGCAAATTTGCCCTTAGGTGACGTAAGCCTTCTGTGCTGGCAATTGCGCATGCGATGTGCAGTTCTTTGATTTTATACCTGCCCATCAGTTCCTTACAGCAAAGTACCATGCTCATGCCGGTAGCCAGCATGGGGTCGGCCATGATGACGGTCTTACCAGTCAGATCTGGGCTGGAAACATATTCAAGTGCAATTTCCAGACTGCCGCTTTTGTGTACCTTTCTGTAAGCGGCCAGGAAAGCACATTCGGCACGGTCGAAAATGCGGAGCATGCCATGGTGCATGGGGATGCCAGCGCGGGTAATGGTAGCCAGTACGGGTTGTTCGGCAAGCCTGACCGTTTGGGCTACACCCAGCGGGGTTTGTGTTTCAGTAGCGCTGTATTCGAGTGTTTTGCTGATTTCAAGTGCAAAAAACTCTCCAAGCCTTTCCATATTGGTACGGAAACGCATGGCATCCTTTTGAATATTTTCATCCCTGAGCTCAGCAATAAAAACATTGGCAATGGAACTGGTTTTACTGAGGTCGAATATCATTACATAAAGATAAAAAATAAAAATGGCCATTGACCAGTTTAACGTGATCTAAAAGTTCATTCAGCTGTAATAACAATGTTTCGGTACTTTTGTTATGGAGCAGGGCCATGTCGGTGGTTGCTACCGGGTGCACGATGAGCCGGGTCTTTTTATCCAGTTGCAGGTCGTACCAGGCAAAGGGGCTGCAGGTACCGGCCCTGAAACCAGGCTGATTTTTATAGTACATGCTATAGTCGTTCCCGCTGTTGCTTTTTGTTTGTTTCAGGTAGCTTTTGGGCATCAGCATTGCGGTATCGAAGTAATGCCTGTGATCTGGAGAGGGAATAAGGAGTGCTGAACTTTCTGCAGGGTTATGGGCTTGAAGGCCGGTAATGGCCTGCCGGATAGCGGTCAGTTTTTCGGTATGTTTTGAGGTCTCGTTCTGAACAAATGACCGCAGGTAGTCGACCGCATTGGCAAAAACATTGCGGCGGCTGTTCTTGGCTGGCGGATAGGCAGAATACAGGGGTTGAAATAGAAATTGCTTTTTATTAAAGGAGAGTGAAGGAAATTGTTTGAGCAGCATGTTTTTGAGGATAAGTGCCCATCCGTCTATAACAGGCAGTTCTAAAAGTCCCAAATGGTATTGCAAACTACTTTCGGCAGGGTAGGGCATGCTTTTCTGGTTACCAGCAGCTAAATATTCTTCATAGCGGCTCAAAAAATAAAAGGTGGCGGCAAAAACATCAAAGGGCAGGGCGCTTTTCTGCACAGCGAAAGGTACTTTGGCATCACCAAATGTAGTTGTTTTAATTTCCTGCTCAGCTATTTTATGTTCCAGCAGCAGGCCGGTGCTTTTAAAAAACAGCTCACCTCCAATGGGTTGGGCTGCATAACAGAACTTTGGCAGTTCAGACTGCACAAATTCGCGAATGTTTACACTAAAGCCGATCTCAGTTTTTAAAATGTCATTAAATATAAAGCTGAAGACATACTTTATTCGTGGTGTAAGCAGTGGTACATAAACCAAAAGTTTCATGAGGAATAAATTTAGCATATTATTCGTTATATTTGATGTTCATCTGGCCTCATTAAAACAAGATATTTTTAGGAATGAAATTTCAAATCGTTTCAGATTATAAACCAACCGGAGATCAGCCTGCTGCGATTAAACAACTGGTTGAAGGTGTAAACAACGAAGATCATTATCAGACTTTACTAGGGGTGACCGGTTCGGGCAAGACCTTTACCATAGCGAATGTGATACAGCAGACTCAGAAACCCACGCTGATCCTAAGCCATAATAAAACACTCGCAGCACAGCTTTATGGGGAATTTAAACAGTTTTTTCCGGAAAATGCAGTGAACTATTTTGTTTCTTATTATGATTATTACCAGCCTGAAGCTTTCATTGCCAGCAGCAATACCTATATAGAGAAAGATTTAAGTATCAATGAGGAAATAGAGAAATTGCGGCTGCGGACGACTTCTGCCCTGATGTCGGGCCGGAGGGATGTCATCGTGGTCTCTTCTATCTCCTGTATTTATGGTATGGGCAATCCGGAAGATTTTTCGAGATCGGTATTCCGCTTTTCGGTGGGGTTACGGATTTCAAGGAATTCCTTTCTGCATAGCCTGGTGGAGATCCTGTATGCCCGTACCACCACTGATTTTAAGCGCGGTACTTTCAGGGTAAAAGGCGATACGGTTGATATTTTTCCGGCCTACCTGGATAATGCTTACCGTGTTTCTTTTTTTGGGGATGACATTGAAGCGCTGAGCGTAATAGATCCGGTTACAGGAAAAACACTGGAAAAGCTGGAAGACATGGCGATCTATCCTGCCAACTTGTTTGTCACACCTAAGGAAAGATTTAATTCATCGATATGGGGGATACAGGAAGAACTGGAGATCAGGAAGAACCAATTGATTGGCGACCGGCATTTGCTGGAAGCAAAGCGGCTGGAAGAAAGGGTGAACTTTGATATAGAGATGATGAAGGAACTGGGCTATTGCTCAGGTATAGAAAACTACTCCCGCTTTTTTGACGGGAGGGCGCCGGGAATGCGGCCCTTCTGTTTGCTGGATTACTTTCCGGATGATTATTTAATGGTGATTGATGAAAGCCATGTTACGGTACCACAGATCAGGGCGATGTATGGTGGCGACAGGTCGCGGAAAATGTCGCTTGTAGAATATGGGTTCCGTTTGCCATCGGCCCTGGACAACAGGCCCCTGAACTTTGATGAGTTTGAACGTCTGGCACCACAGACCATTTATGTAAGTGCTACCCCGGCAGATTATGAATTGCAGAAATCGGAAGGAATTGTGATTGAACAGGTGATCAGGCCTACAGGTTTACTGGATCCTTTGATTGATGTGCGGCCGGCAGTTAACCAGGTGGATGACCTGCTGGATGAAATTGACAAGACCATTAAGCTGGGAGACAGGGTACTGGTAACTACACTGACCAAAAGGATGGCAGAGGAGCTGACCAAATATATGGACCGGCTGAACATCAAATGCCGTTATATCCACTCGGAAGTGAAAACGCTGGAAAGGGTAGAGATCTTACGGGGGCTGCGCCTGGGTGAATTTGATGTTTTGATCGGGATTAACCTGTTGCGGGAGGGGCTTGACCTGCCGGAAGTATCGCTGGTAGCTATTCTGGATGCCGATAAGGAAGGCTTTTTGCGTTCTGACCGTGCGCTGATCCAGACCATTGGCCGTGCAGCAAGGAATGACAGGGGACGGGTGATCATGTATGCAGACAACATGACCGATTCGATGGAACGGACGATTGAGGAAACCAACAGGCGGAGGGAAAAGCAGGTGGCCTATAACCTGGAGCATGGAATTGTACCTAAAACGGTTGGTAAGAGCAGGGAGGCGATAATGGAGCAGAGCTCGGTACTGGACTTCTCGTCGGGTGAGCGCAAGCGGGCAAAACCTTATGTGGAGGTAGATGAGGTGAGCATTGCTGCTGATCCTGTTGTGCAGTACATGACCAAACCGGAAATGCAGAAATCTATTGATAAAACCCGTAAGGAAATGGCTAAGGCAGCAAAAGACATGGACTTTTTACTTGCAGCCAGGTTGCGTGACGAGATGTTTGCAATGGAGAAATTATTTGAAGAAAAATTTAGTAAGTAATGTTTTAAATGGACGGTAAGAATAGAAAAGATATTTATCCGGGACTGGAAGTAGAGATTATCCTTAAAAAAGACCAGCGGAGTGGAAAACTGACCCGTGGGATTGTAGCGAACCTGCTGACCTCGGCAGCTTTTCATTCACGGGGGATTAAAGTGAGGCTGGAAGACGGACAGGTTGGAAGGGTAGCAAATGTAATTGATATGCAATAATCTGAAAGGTTTTGTAATAATTGAATTCCAAAACAATCTATATTTGTAAATGTTAAGCATAAAATGGGAGTTATAAAATTCATATTGGTTACCCTGCTGATCCTGTATGTCATACGGATCATTCTCCGTTTGGTGTTTCCTTATGTACTGAAAAGTTTGTTCAGTAAGGTGCATCAGCAGGCCGAAAACCATCAAAGACAACAACAAAAGAAGCCTGAGGGCTCTATTTCAATAGATTATATGCCGCCACAGCCAAAAAGCGGGAATGCAGATAAGCTTGGTGATTTTGTGGATTATGAGGAAGTAAAGTAGGTATTTTATAATATCGATAAATTTACTTCTTAATCTGTTTCAATTTTATATTTTTGAGGTTAGTTTAATCTTAAACAACCCTTAATGAATAATTGGTTAAAAGCGAATGGCATTCATCTGGCCATCATTGGATTTTTTATACTCATCTGTTTTGTCTATTTCAGTCCGGTTTTACAAGGTAAAGGTCCGCAGCAAAGCGACGTATTGCAAGCTAAGGCCACTGCCAAAGAGATCATGGACTACAAGGAAAAGGACGGTAAAGGGCCTTTATGGACCAACCAGATGTTTGGTGGGATGCCTGCTTATCAGATCTGGGTACAGCACCCTTACAATGCGGCCACTTATGTGATCGATTTCATGAAGGCGGTGTTCCCGGATCCTGTAGACGTAGTTCTGATGTACCTGCTTGGTGCTTACCTGCTGTTTTGTGTATTGAAGGTAAATCCCTTACTGGCAGCAGCGGGGGCTATTGCTTTTGCTTTTACCTCTTATAATTTCCAGATCATTGCTGCAGGACACAGCAATAAGGCCCTGGCCATTTCTTTTCTGGCGCCTATAGTTGCCGGGATCATTTTGACCATCAGGGGTAAATACTGGCTGGGGGCCAGTTTAACTGCTTTGTTCCTGGCGCTGGAGATCAGGGCAAACCATATTCAGATGACCTATTACCTGATGATTGCCCTGCTTATTTTTATAGGCATAGAGCTTTATCATGCCATAAAAGGAAAGAAGGTAGCGGCCTTTGGAAAGTCGATGGGCTTCCTGGCCATAGCATTGGTACTGTCCCTGATGGTAAATGCGGGTAAATTATGGACGACTTACGAATATGGTAAAGAATCGAACAGGGGCAAATCTAATTTAACAACGGACAGTGCCGAAGAAAAGAACGGGCTTTCCAAAGAATACGCTTATGGCTGGAGCCAGGGTGTAGGTGAGAGCTTTACTTTCCTAATCCCCAATTTATATGGGGGCGGGACAGGGATTGATGAACTGGTGAAACCCGAGAGCAATACCTATAAAGCTTTACAGAATGTGACCGGTGGTGATCCGAGGCCAGCCATACAGCAGCTGGCGGGACAGGTTGGCCTGCAGCAGTACTGGGGAGAAAAACCCTTTACTTCGGGGCCTTATTATTTTGGTGCCATTGTTTGTTTCCTATTTGTATTTGGCTTGCTGATTGTAAGAAGCCGGTTAAAATGGTGGATATTGGGTACGACCATTTTGTTTATGCTGCTTTCTTTTGGCAGGCATTTTCCATTGGTCTCGGATCTGTTTTTTGAATATTTCCCGATGTACAATAAATTCAGGGCAGTAGAATCTATTCTGGCCCTGGTAGGTTTAATGGTGCCTGTTTTGGCTTTTCTTGCTGTAAAAGAAACCCTGGAAGGGACTATGGATCAGAAAACACTGGGTAAGAAACTGACGGTTGCCGGTGCCATAACTGGTGGTTTTACTTTACTGGTAGCGGTAATGCCGAGTGCATTTTTCAGTTTTACGGCATCAAACCATCCGCAAATGGTGCAGGTGCTGACCCAGATTGCCCAGAACAATGCCGGCGTGGCACAAAGTATTGCCAATGCATTGGTTCAGGATCGTATTGATATTGCCCGTGCAGATGCCTTGCGCTCTTTATTGTTTATAGCAATAGGCTATGCGCTGATCTGGGCATTGATCAATAAAAAGATGGGCTTGCAGACCGTAATGGTTTTGCTGGGGCTTGCCGTACTGATTGACATGTGGCAGGTAGACCGCCGTTATTTAAACAACAGCAATTTTGTGAGCAAGTCGGATCTGAAAAATCATTTTCAGCCGAGAGAGATCGACAACCTGATCCTGGCCGATAAAGACCCGGATTACCGGGTACTGGACCTGAGCATTGCTACTTTTCAGGATGCGAGTGCTTCGGCCTTCCATAAAACGATAGGTGGGTACCATGCGGCTAAACTGAAACGTTATCAGGAGCTGATCGATAAACAGTTCTCGAAAAGCATTAACCAGGATGTAGTGGATATGCTGAATACCAAATACATTATTACGCAGGACCAGCAGACAGGTTCGTACAAAATGCAAAGGAATGCAACCGCTGCAGGGCATGCCTGGATTGTGTCTCATGTTCAGTTTGCAAAGGATGCAGATGAAGAAATGAAGGCCATTAACAGTTTTGACCCTAAAAAGGAAGCCATTGTTGATGTAAGGTATAAACAACTGATCAATGAGAAACGTCTTGGCTCTGGTGCCGGGGCAATGATTACACTGGACAGTTATCATCCGGACCACCTGGTTTATTCTTACAGTGCGCCAACTGATGTAATTGCCGTATTTTCAGAGATATATTACGATAAGGGCTGGAACATGTATGTAGATGGGGCTGAGAAGCCTTATTTCAGGGCAGATTATGTTTTGCGGGCTGCCCAGCTGGAAGCAGGCAACCATAAAATAGAGTTTAAGTTTGAGCCGGTTTCGTATTATGCAGGTGAAAAGATCTCTTTACTAGGCTCAGTTTTATTGATTGCAGGATTGGGATTTGCGTTTTATTCGGAGAAAAAGGGAAAAAAACAATGATGTTGCTCATCGCTAAACCGCTGCTGAAGGGCAACAATCTGCAGGTCTTCGCAACACATTGATTTTTTCTTTCAAAAGATAAAAAACCGGCTTATTGGCCGGTTTTTTCATTTTGTTGCAGGTTTATGTTAAGTAAGCAGAAAATAACATCTGCTTAACTTCTTGTTAATCTGTATTCTCCACATTTGTGGAATAAACTAATGTTCCTGTGCAGGAGTCTTATTTATGTCTAAAAGAGAAGTTGAAATTGCCGTAATCTCTGATGTACACCTGGGTACCTATGGTTGTCATGCCAAAGAGCTTTTGAAATACCTGAAGAGCATCAAGCCAAAAATGCTGGTGCTGAATGGGGATATCATAGACATCTGGCAGTTCAGCAAAAGGTACTGGCCCGAAACGCACATGAAGGTGGTCAGAAAACTGATGAAATTTGTGGTGGAAGGTGTGCCTGTCTATTATTTAACGGGGAACCATGATGAGCTGCTGCGGAAATTTGCAGATATGCATATGGGGGCTTTTCATCTTCAGAATAAGCTGGTGGTAGAACTGGACGGGAAAAAAGCCTGGTTTTTTCATGGAGATATATTTGATGTGATCATGCAGCATTCCAAATGGCTGGCCAAACTGGGCGCAGTGGGTTACGATACTTTGATTCTGATCAACAGTTTTGTAAACTGGTTTCTCGCATTGATAGGGAAGGAAAAGATGAGTTTTTCGAAACGGATCAAGGCCAGGTTTAAAGATGCGGTTAAATTTATCAATAGTTTTGAAAATACGGCTGCAGAGCTGGCTCTCGAAAAAGGGTATGAATATGTGGTCTGCGGACATATCCATCAACCGGAAATGAGGACGATCCGTACAGCAGATGGAGAAGTAACTTATTTAAACAGTGGTGATTGGGTAGAGAACCTGACGGCCCTGGAGTATTATGATCAATCCTGGAAGGTATTTAAGTACGAACAAAAGGACTTCCAGAAGGATGAAGTTGAAGAAGGGGAATTGTCGGACGGAGAAGATCTGCACAGTAAGCTCGATGTGAACACCTTGCTGCAAAAGATTAAATTGGAAATTGCCTGAGGCGTATAAAAAAACAATATATTTTAATGAAAAATACAGATATTCGGTGCGGATGAAGATACTTTATGCCATACAGGGTACCGGCAACGGACACATTAGCCGTGCCAGGGAAATTGTACCCCTGTTACAACAATATGGGACTGTTGATCTGCTGATCAGTGGTACACAGGCAGATGTAAAACTGGTGCAGGAGGTGAAATATCAGCTGCATGGCTTTAGCTTTATTTTTGGGAAAAAAGGTGGAGTGAACCATTATGAAACCTGGAAGTCGATGAACCTGCCGCGTTTTGTGAAAGACATGCGGACTATTCCATTAAAAGATTACAACCTGATCCTGAATGATTTTGAGCCGGTAACCGCATGGGCCTGTAAAACCAGGGGTATTGAAAGTGTAGGACTAAGCCATCAGGCCTCCTTCCAGTCGGGCAAAGTGCCGAAACCCAGAAGCATTGACTGGGCACAGCTGGTGATGAAATATTATGCTCCGGCCACGCACTATGTAGGATTCCATTTTGACCGTTATGATGACTTTATCTATACTCCCGTAATCCGCGGAGAGATCAGGAACATGCAGCGCAGTAATCTTGGGCATTATACGGTGTACCTGCCGGCAATAGACGACCAGTATCTGCTGCCCCTGCTGAAGCAGGTGCCACAGGTAAAATGGGAAGTGTTTTCCAAACATAGCAGGCAAAGCTACAGGGATGAAAATGTGTGGGTAAGGGCGGTCAACAATGAGCAGTTTAACGAAAGCCTGGCTTCCTGTGAAGGTTTGTTTACCGGTGGCGGTTTTGAGGGGCCGGCCGAAGCGCTGTACCTGGGCAAAAAACTGTTGGTGGCGCCGATGAAGTTCCAATATGAGCAGCAGTGCAATGCGTATGCGCTGAAACAGTTTGGTTTGCCGGTAATCTGGGCCAGCAATAAGAACTGGCTGCCTTTAATTAAAGAATGGGTAGCCCGGCCGCAGGAGCACCATTTTGATTTTCCGGATGAAACTGCTGCAGTAATTGATAAAGTTGTAAAGCAGTTTGCCAGATAATTTGCTTTACTTTGCCTTAGGCATGATCAATCAATTTAGAAATTTAAACCCGATAAACCTGCTCATTCTGTTCGCATATACATTTTTTTTGCGGATGGCTATATTTGCGGAGCTTCCTGCTCAGCTTAATTTTGAGTTTTTAGAATCGTATACCAAGTTTTTTATTCAGATACCGGTACAGGGCTTTTTTTCTCCGGCGGCCAATGTTTTTTTTGCAGGGATTATTGTTTATGTGCAGGCTGTGCTGTTTAACCGGGTGATCAATAACCATGGGCTACTGAATAAACCAGGGTTTTTACCGGCATTGATGTATGTAACAGGTGCCAGCTTATTTATGCCTTTTTTGGTGCTGAGCCCCACCCTGATCTGTAATTTTTTGCTGATCTGGATGATGGACAAATTCCTGAAGATAGGTAAATCGCCAAATGCGATCATGATCATGTTTGATATTGGGATGATCATTGCATTGGGGACACTGATCTATTTTCCTTTTATTGTGATGCTGGTGATGATCTGGCTTACCCTGTTGCTGTACAGGAGTTTTGACTGGAGGGAATGGGTGTCGGGCCTGGTTGGCTTTCTGACCATTTTCTTTTTTGTTGGCGTATTCTATTACTGGAACGACAGCCTGTCTATGTTCTATAAGATCTGGTTACCGCTGGGCAATAAATTCCCTTCGGTTTTTAAGATCAATTATAACGATTACCTGGTTCTTGTACCAGTTCTGGTGATGATGGTACTGGCGGTACTGCAATTGCGTGAGAACTTCTTCAGGAGCTTTATCAGTACCCGAAAAGCCTTTCAGATGCTGTTCTTTATGTTTATGGTAAGTATTGTCAGCTTTTATACGAAGCCAGACTTCCGACTGTACCATTTTCTGCTGTGTGTGCCACCGGGAGCAGTTTTGCTGGCTTATTATTTTTCAAATGCCAAAAAGAGATGGTTTTATGAAAGCTTATTCCTCATCCTGGTTTTTGCCATTCAGTACTTTTTGTTTGTTTAACTTTTTTTAACAATTTGAGACCTTGAAACTAGCTAAAGATTGATAGCTTTGTGCAATGAAGTCTGGAGTAGTTAATGCATAACCTGGTTATAGATATTGGGAATACAAATAGTAAGCTGGCTGTTTTTAAAGAAAAAACGTTAGTAGACTACCAGGTTCTTAAGCAGATTGTTCCGGCTGATCTTGTAAAATTAATAACCCGGTACGGGGTGCTCAATTCAACTGTTTCCAGTGTTGCTGAAGATTTACAGGAAGTGATCAGTGTTTTAACATCAAATACAAATTACATTCCTTTCTCTACAAATATCAATACGGGGATTAAAAACAATTACCGGAGCCTGTCTACACTGGGTTTGGACCGTTGGGCCAAAGTTATTGCAGCGAATAGCTGTTATGCAGGGAAAAGCTGTTTGATGATAGATGCCGGGACCTGTATTACCTACGATCTGCTGAACAGTGAACGTGAATACTCGGGGGGAAGCATCAGCTTAGGTGTGGCCATGCGTTTTAAAGCGCTGCATCATTTTACGGGCCGGTTACCACTGGTAACCTGGGACAGGGAAAATATAGAGATACCGCTTGGTTCGGATACCGTTTCGGCAATTAAGAATGGTGTTTTGCAAGGGATAGTTAATGAAGTGGAGGGGTTTATATCTGCTTATAATAAAGAAAATAAAGGCCTGACGGTACTGTTAACAGGTGGTGATGCTGCTTTTTTGCTAGAACAATTAAAAAACAGCATCTTTGCGCCTCAAATTATACACGATCCGTATTTGGTATTAAAAGGATTAAATGAAGTTATTGCATTTGAATATGTACAAAAAAATTAATTATATAGTAGCGGTAATGATCTTACTGGCCAGTGTTAGCCTTAAAGCACAGGTTACTTCACAATCTCCATATTCCAGGTATGGATTGGGCAATATGAAAGGTTTGCTACTGCCCCAGTTCAGGGCAATGGGTGGAATCTCTACAGCGGTTTTTAGGCCCAGTACCTATTACAGTACGATCAATATGCAAAACCCTGCTTCTTATTCGGGAATTACCCTTACTACGGTAGATATCGGCATGAGTGGTGGTTTTAAGGAATTAAAAAAAGGAAGCCTGTCTGAAGGAAGCTTCAATGCAACTTTAAGCCATGTAGCCCTTGCCTTTCCGATTAAAGCGGGCCGCACTGGTTTAAGTTTTGGTTTAATGCCCTATACCGAATTGGGTTATGAGTTCAGCAATACAGAAAAACTGGATACGAACACGGTGAATAAGCTGTATTCCGGAGAAGGAGGTTTAACTAAGGCTTATTTTGGTTTGGGACAGCAGTTTGGTGACCATTTCAGGATTGGGGCCAATATTGAATATATTTTCGGGAACCTTGTGGAAAACCGGGCTTTAGAATTGCAGAGCGTAGCTTCTGTAAATACGAAACAACAGGATAAAAACAGTGTGGGTGGTATTGGCTTTTCTTACGGGGCCCAATACGAGATCCCTTTGAGCTTAAAGAGCCGCATTACCATTGGTTATTCAGGTTCTTCTCCTTCAAGTATCAATTCACAGAAGACCTTTGTGGTTACGCGTTATGTGAGACAGAGTACAGGAGATGAAGGGACAGCACTGGATACGCCGACCTTTAACCAAAACAACTCTGCGAAGCTGAAACTGCCATTGGTACATAATTTTGGGATTTCGATACAAAAAGACAATAAATGGCTGATCGGTGCCGATTACAGGATGGGCAATTGGTCTAAACTGAGCATTGATGGTGTAAACAAGGGTTTGGAAGACAGCTGGGGATTCTCTGGTGGGGCACAACTTACCCCTGATATGACTTCTATTGGCAGTTACTTTAACCGTGTAGATTACAGGGTTGGTTTTACTTATGACAAGACCTATATCAAGATTGCGGACCAGGATGTAAAGCAAATGGCTGTTACATTTGGTCTGGGACTTCCGCTGGCTTTCAACAGGTTTGCTTTTCATAAGATCAACCTGACCTCTGAGATTGGAAGAAGAGGAACGCTCAACAGCGGGCTGGTACAAGAAAATTACATTAACATTCATTTAGGGTTTACCCTTAACGATACCTGGTTCAGAAGATTTAAATTCGACTAGTATTGCCGGCAATTCATAGCCAGTAAAAGAGAAATATATTAATTATACTAATGAAAAGCAGGGGTATAATTTTAAGTTTGGTTATACTTTGCATGGCTCAGCTTTCACTGAGCTCATGTGGGGAGGATGACCTTAAAAAAGCGGCAACTCTTTCCAGAAAAATCAGTTTAGATACCACCAGGACTACCGGCGTAGAGATCATATACAGTGATTCTGCAAAGGTGAAGGCAAAAGGCTTTGCTCCGGTGCTGGATAAGATCACGCCGTCGAGCGGGGCAATTTTGCAGGAAATGCCCAAAGGTGTGAAGATCGAGTTCCTGAATGATTCCCTGAAAGTTAAGGGTTCAATTACCTCTGATTATGCGATCATAAAAGATACGGAGAAGCTGACGATCTTTAAAAGAAATGTAATAGTGGTAAACGAGAACCTGACTTTTAATACGGAAGAGCTGATCTGGGACCAGAATAAACAGATGTTTTTTTCTCCGAAAGGGGTTGTAACACAGCCTGACGGCTCTTTTGCCAATGCGGAAAATTTTAGCGCACCCCAGGATTTTAGCTATTACAAGACGGGAAGCGGCTATGGTGAGACTTATGTAAAGGAAAATTTTGGGGAATAATTTAATATTTTCTTTTTTTCGCAAAAGTTGTATCTTGCGCCCTCTTAAAAAGATTTATAAATAAGTATATTATGGGATTAATGACATTTTTGCGGAACCGCGCGGGCTATATCCTGGTAGGGGCCATCGGTTTTGCAATTGTTGCATTTTTAGTTGGTGATGCAATTAACGTGGGTAAGCCTTTCTGGGCTGAATCTCAAAAGGTTGTAGGGTCAGTTGACGGTGAAGAAATTAGCATAGATCAGTTTGGTCCGAAAGTAGACCAGAGTTTAGCGCAATTTAAACAGCAATATGGTGGTTCCGGCAATGCACAGATGCAGGCTATGGCCGTAGATAATGTGTGGCAGGGTGAAATTGCCAGTATTCTTTTAGGTAAGGAATATAACCGTTTGGGTTTAACAATATCCAGTGATGAGCTGTTTGACCTGCTGCAGGGCAAAAACCCAAGTCCGCTTATTGTACAATATTTTGGTAACCCTCAGACGGGAGAAGTAAACCGCGCTGAAGTATTGGCTTCCTTAAAACAACAGGATAAAAATCCACAGTTAGAGAAGCAATGGGAGCTTTTACAGAATGAGATTGAAAAGCAGGCACTTCAGAAAAAATATGCCAACCTGATCAGCAATTCTATTTATGTGACTACGCTGGAGGCCAATGATGATTACCAGAACCGTAATAAACTGGCGAGCTTCAAGTATACCCTGCTGGATTATGCAGCTGTGCCGGATGCGACAGTAAAACCAACAGAGTCTGATTATTCAGATTACTATAATGAAAACAAGAAACGTTTTGAAAATCCATCGGAGACGCGCTCGTTTGAATATGTGGCTTTCAGTGTAAGCCCTACAAAAGAAGATTCGGCGGCAGTTAAAACCCAGGTTGATAAGCTTGCGGCTGATTTTCGGACGGCAGCGAATGATTCCCTGTTTGCAGCAGTTAACTCTGATGTGAAGGTCCCATATGCGTATATGTCTAAAGGCAAACTGGATCCAGCTGTTGATTCAGTAGTGTTCAACCTTCCTGCAGGCAGCTATTATGGTCCAAGATTTTCTGGAAATTCCTATAAACTGATCAAGGTGATTGATACGCGTTTTTCTCCGGATTCGGTAAAAGCAAGCCATATTCTGCTTGATCCTTCTAAAATGGGTGGTGCTGATAAAGCTAAAAAACTGGCTGATTCCTTAAAAACATTGTTGCAGAACGGTGCTAGTTTTGCTGCATTGGCTAAACAATACAGCATTGACGGATCTAAGGATAAAGGTGGCGAGCTGGGCACATTTAGCCGTGGACAGATGGTACCTGTATTTGAAGATGCGGCATTTAACGGCAAGGCTGGCGACCTTAAAGTGGTAACTTCCCAGTTTGGCGTGCACCTGATCAAAATCGAGAAACAGATTGGCTCTTCAAAAGTGGCCAAATTGGCCTATATAGAAAAAGGACTGGCTTCGAGCAATAAAACCAGGGATGCAGCTTATAAAAAAGCAAGTGCTTTCCTGAATGAGGTGAAAAGCAATAATTTTGCTGAACTGGCCCAGAAAAAAGGGTATACAGTTGGTGTTGCAGACCGGGTTACCCCTACACAGGGTTTTGCCCCGGGCCTGGACAGTCCGCGTCAGCTGATCCGTGATGCTTACGCAACTGATAAAGGTGAAATACTGAAAGAGGTTTACCAGATGGACAATGCTTATGTAGTGGCCCGTGTAACTGATATTAAACCAAAAGGCACGCTTTCGCTGGAAGATGTGAAGAAAGAAATTGAGCCGATGGTACGTACAGCAGTTAAAGCTAAAATGCTGACTGAAAAAATGAACAAAGCCTTGCAGGGTTCAGCTAATCTGGCCCAGGTAGCGCAGAAGCTGGGTAAAACAGTAGCACCTGTTGAGAATATCGTATTTGCAAACCCTATTATCCCGGGCGCAGCCCAGGAAAATAAACTGGTAGGTTCGGTTTTTGGATCCCAACCTGGAAAACTTTCAAAAGCTATAGATGGTACAGCGGGTGTATATGCTTTTACGGTAGATGGTTTTAGCCAGCCAGCTCCTTTAGCGAACACATACAAGCAAAAAGAAGCCATGATGCAGGCGGGTGGACAGCGCGCTTTAGGTGCGGCTTTCCAGGCCTTACAGGATAAAAGTAAGATAAAAGACAATAGGGTGAAATTCTATTAAGCTTATTTTACGTAATTTTGTAGCCGGAAGTCCTTTGACTTCCGGCTTTTTTGCATCCTAACATTTACAATATGGATATTCAGGAAAATTTTGTCAATAAAGTAGCGGCAAGTGGTTTGATCACCCTTAACCTGGAAGATTATTTTCATCCTGGCGAAAGGATTGTTTACGATATAAAGGATAACCTTTTTCATGGTTTGATGTTGAGGGAAAAGGATTTCAGGGAGTTTATCAAGACCCATGACTGGTCGGCCTATACCGGAAAGAATGTGGCCATCATTTGCAGTGCAGATGCCATTGTGCCTACCTGGGCCTATATGCTACTGGCCAATAAAATGAAACCTTATGCCAATGAAGTGGTTTTTGGCAGCCTGGAAACGCTGGAAGCAGTTTTATTTGCCAAAGCATTGTCTAAAATAGATATAAATGCGTTTGCGGGTGAGCGCGTGGTGATTAAGGGTTGCGCGGATATTGACGTTACCGTGGCCGCATATGTGGAGATTACTAATTTGCTGACGCCGGTGGTGAAAAGTATAATGTATGGTGAGCCCTGCTCTACTGTGCCTATTTATAAGCGTAAGGATTAATTTGGATTGCTTTTTGTTTGGAGCTTAACTATGAAAAGATCGCTATTGTTTATTGCTGTTACATGGTTAAGCTTCAGTGGATTTGCACAGGAGTTGCCTTTTGTAAAGGAGCCTGTTTTTCAGGCCGGGGAAGTATTGAAATATAAGTTAAAATATGGCTTTATCACTGCTGCTGAAGGAACGCTACAGGTAAAGGAATCGACACTTAAATTTGATGGAAAGCCTACTTTTAACCTGGTTGTGGACGGTGAGACATCAGGAACTTTTGATATTTTTTATAAAATAAGGGACCATTACGATTCCTATATAGATAAGGACAATTTAAAGCCGTACTTCTATCAGGAGAATATACGTGAAGGAGGATACAGGAGACAGGACAAGGCGAGGTTTAACCAGGAGGGTAAAAAAGTGGTGGCAACACAAGGCACCTTTAATACGCCAAACACACAAACTTTTGACCTGGTCTCGGCCTATTACTTTGCGCGGAGTCTGGACATCTCGAAAATGAAGATAGGAGATAATGTAAAGCTGAATTATTTTCTGGGTGATGAGATCAGCCAGCTTGAAATCCAGTTTGTAGGGCGTGAAGTGGTGAAGACCAAAATGGGTAAGATCAAATGTTTGAAATTTAGTCCTTCTATAAAGCCCGGCCGTGTTTTCAGGAAGGACAGCAAGCTGTACCTCTGGATTACAGATGATGGGAACAGGGTTCCTGTAAAGGCCCAGGTAGAGATCATAGTGGGCTCGGTAACTATGGAAATTAAATCGGCAGATGGGTTAAAGTACCCTTTAGCGATAGTTAAATAAAAAGAGCTGCAATGGCAGCTGAAAAAGATAATGATAGAAGTACAAAATACACTGGTACATGAAGACCTGATAAAGGAGAGTTTTGTGTGTAACCTCAATAAGTGCAAAGGTATTTGTTGTGTAGAGGGGGATGCGGGTGCGCCGCTGGATGTTGCAGAGACCGCTATTCTGGCCGAGGTATATCCGAAAATTAAGCATTTACTGGAGCCTAAGGGTATTGCTGCCATTGAGCAACAGGGGACTTCGGTGGTAGATGCGGATGGAGATCTGACCACGCCTTGTGTGGATGGAAATAAAGAATGTGCCTATGTGACCTTTGAAAACGGCATTACCAAATGTGGGATAGAAAAAGGCTATGAACAGGGGCTGGTGGACTGGCAAAAACCGATTTCCTGTCACCTTTACCCAATCAGGCTTACCCGCTACCCTGAATTTGAAGTGCTGAATTACGACAGGTGGCACATATGCCACGATGCCTGCTCGTTTGGCAGGGAGCTGAAAGTTCCTGTATATCAGTTTTTAAAAGGTCCGCTGATCAGAAAATACGGTGCTGAATGGTTTGAGGAATTGGAAAATACTGTATCTTCGGAAAAGAGCGATAAAAGTTGATTGAATATTAACCTCAAACATTTATAAATTGAAAGGAATAATTTTAGCAGGTGGAAGCGGAACCAGGCTTCACCCCCTTACCCTGGTGATGAGCAAGCAGATGATGCCTGTTTATGATAAACCAATGATCTATTACCCTTTGTCTATCCTGATGCTGGCGGGTATAAGAGAAATCCTGATCATTTCTACCCCACATGATCTTCCAAATTTCGAAAAGCTATTGGGTGATGGGGACCGTTTGGGCTGCAAATTCTCTTATGCTGTACAGGAACAGCCAAATGGACTGGCACAAGCTTTTGTAATTGGTGCGGATTTTATTGGTAAGGATAAAGTGGCCCTGGTACTGGGTGACAATATATTTTACGGAGACGGTATGTCGAAACTGTTGCAGGCAAGTGCAGACCCCGATGGGGGCGTTGTATTCGCCTACCGGGTTTCTGATCCGGAACGTTATGGTGTAGTGGAGTTCAATGACGAGAATACGGCTATTTCTATTGAAGAGAAGCCTGTTCAGCCAAAATCTGACTATGCGGTTCCGGGATTGTATTTTTACGATAACAGTGTGGTAGAGATTGCGAGGAACATCAAACCATCACCGAGGGGGGAATATGAGATTACAGATGTCAACAAAGTATACCTGGAGCAGGGTAAACTGAAGGTAGGGGTACTGAGCCGCGGAACAGCCTGGCTGGATACCGGAACTTTTGCATCGCTGATGCAGGCGGGCCAGTTTGTGCAGGTAATTGAGGAGCGGCAGGGGCTGAAGATCGGTTGTATTGAAGAGGTTGCGTACAGGATGGGATTTATTGATAAACAACAGCTGAAAAAGATTTCGGAGCCTTTAGTGAAGAGTGGTTATGGAGCGTATTTGCTTAAAATGATAAAGTGACAAAGTGAGTGTTATCTTCCGCAGAAGAGAACGGTTATTTTTCCCCCTTTATATGCTAAAATCGTTTAATGATATGATAATATCATAAAATAATTAAAGCCAGAATTCCCGTCCTTTGAATAACCAAATATTTAAACCGGATGTCGAAAAATAAATACCTCTTTCCTTTTATCATGATCACCTCATTGTTCTTTATGTGGGGTTTTGTACATAACCTGGACCCGGTGCTGATCCCACACTTAAAGCGTTCATTTAGCCTGAGTACTTTACAGGCCTCGCTGGTAGATTCTGCGGTATTTATAGCCTATTTTGTAATGGCCTTACCAGCAGGCTTCCTTTTAAAGAAATATGGATATAAGAAGGGCATCATTATCGGGCTTGCTTTTTTTGCCTTAGGCTCATTCTTATTTATTCCTGCGGCCAATACACAGTTGTATGTATTCTTTTTGGGCGCATTGTTTATCATCGCCTGTGGCCTTACGATATTGGAAACGGCTGCTAATCCTTATGCTTCGTTGCTGGGGCCGCCGGAAACGGCCACTTTCCGTTTAAATTTTGCACAGACTTTTAACGGGCTTGCAGCAGCAATGGCGCCAATTATTGGGGTGCGTGTAATTTTAATCAAAGGACTTTCGGACGAAGAATTAAGTACGATGACGGAATCGGCAAAGCAGCTGGCCCTGGCGTCGGAGGCTTCTTCTGTAAAGACACCTTATCTGATTTTAGGAAGCATTATCCTGGTTATCGCTGTGATATTTCTTTTCCTGAAACTTCCGGAGATCAAGGAAGAAGAGGATATTAAAGCTGAAAAGACAGGGATATTGCATGCTTTGCGCCACAAACATTTATCCTGGGCGGTTGCTGCGCAATTTTTTTATGTAGGTGCGCAGGTTTGTGTATTTAGTTTTTTCATCCTTTATGCTACCGACGTTGCAGGGATCAGTCAAAAGTCGGCCGGAGATTATGCCGGTGGTGTGGGACTGGCATTTCTGCTGGGGAGGGTATTAGGTACATTTCTGATGAAGTTTGTTAAGGCTGAATTGCTGCTGACAATCTATTCACTGATCAATGTGCTGTTGTGTATTGTTGCGATTACCGCGGGAGGTACGCTGGCACTGTTCACTGTGATCGGCATCGCATTTTTCATGTCGATCATGTTTCCGACCATTTTCTCGCTGGGGATCAAAGACCTGGGGAGTGATACCAAGCTGGGCAGCAGTCTGATCATCATGTCTATCGTAGGCGGTGCTGTTTTGCCACCTGCTATGGGTTATATCAGCGATGTGACGCATAACATTCAGACCGGATACATTGTGCCTTTAATTTGTTTTGTAGTGGTGTTTATGTTTGGTTTAAAGGGCCATAAAGTTATTAAAAGTGTAAAATATGAATAAAAGATATTGTCTGACACTGGACCTGATTGCGGATGAGTGGCTGATTGCCGAGTATGAGGAGATGCACCGTAAGGTATGGCCGGAGATTATAGATAGCATTACTGTGGCCGGTATTGAGGATATGGAAATTTACCGTGCAGGTACCCGCCTGTTTATGATCATGGAGGTAAATGACAGTTTTAGTTTTGATAAAAAAGCTGAGATGGACGCCGGAAATGAAAAGGTGCAGGCCTGGGAAACCTTAATGTGGAAATACCAGCAAGCAGTACCGGGTGCCAGGCCCGGAGAGAAATGGATAATGATGGATAAAATATTTGAGTTAAAGGCCTGATGTCGACGAATACAATAAAAAGTTTTTTGCAGATCCACCCGGATGATAATGTGCTGGTGGCTTTACAGGATTTGCCTAAAGGACAAATCATAACATGGAAGGGTGAGGTGATCACTTTAAAGGATGATATACGTGCCAAACATAAGTTCTTTATAACCGATCTTGCTGTTGATGCTGAGGTTTTAATGTATGGTGTACTTGTTGGAAAGGCCACTGCTTTTATTCCGCAGGGCGGTTTAATGACTACAGGCAATGTACACCATGCCTCACAGGACTATGCTTACCGGAAGGTGGATTATGAATGGCAGGTGCCGGATGTCACGAAATTTAAGGATAAGACTTTTAATGGATA
Source organism: Pedobacter sp. AK017 (assembly GCF_014200825.1). Taxonomy (NCBI): domain Bacteria; kingdom Pseudomonadati; phylum Bacteroidota; class Sphingobacteriia; order Sphingobacteriales; family Sphingobacteriaceae; genus Pedobacter; species Pedobacter sp. AK017. The sequence continues at coordinate 158,489 of NZ_JACHCW010000011.1, read as the reverse complement.
CCATCGGCCCGATGGAAGGGTTGGCACAGCCAATTACTGGCTTTTTGTACCTACAGTTTTTTGTGAGAACAGGAACCTGGATGTGATCAAGGAAGCTTTGTACAATACACTGGGTTATACAGTGACGGATAAATACAAACAATTTACAGAAGCTTTGCTGGATGCTTACCGGTCGGGACAAGAGCTGAGCTCATTTAAATTGGATGAACTTGTGCCTGCAGAGCCCCTTAAAAAGCGGGTATTTAAAAATGTTGACGGCATTAAATTCCTGAACCATCAGGGTGGTTGTGGTGGGACCAGGCAGGATTCGGCCTTGCTGAGCCAACTGCTTGCTGCTTATGCAGATCATCCCAATGTTGCTGGAATAACTGTTTTGAGTTTGGGTTGCCAGCATCTGCAGACGCAGGATCTGTTGAATGATGTTAAACAGAGAAATCCATTGTTTGATAAACCGGTACTGATATTTGAACAACAGCAAAGCCAGAGCGAAGAGCAATTGATCAAATCAGCTATACTGAAAACATTTCTGGGGTTGACAGAGATTGATAAAAACGAGAGAAAGCCAGCTCCGTTAAGTAAATTATGTGTGGGGGTTAAGTGCGGTGGCAGTGATGGCTTTAGTGGGATATCGGCCAATCCGGCTGTTGGTTACACCTCTGATTTATTAGTAGCTTTAGGTGCAAAAGTTTTATTGGCGGAATTCCCGGAGCTTTGCGGAGCAGAACAAAATATAATTGACAGGTGTGTGAATGAACCCACGGCAGAAAAATTTATCAGGTTGATGCAGGAATACGATGCACAGGCGCATGCTGTGGGCTCGGGTTTCCACATGAACCCCTCGCCCGGTAACATTAAAGACGGACTGATCACGGATGCGATAAAAAGTACGGGGGCTGCTAAAAAAGCAGGAACATCACCTGTGGTGGATGTACTGGATTATACAGAACCGGTAAGCAGGCCAGGTTTAAGTTTGGTATGTACACCGGGTAATGATGTAGAGGCGACTACGGGAAAGGCTGCAAGTGGGGCCACACTGATTTTATTTACAACAGGATTGGGTACACCAACCGGAAATCCGGTTTGCCCGGTTATTAAAGTAGCGACAAATACTGCATTGGCCACAAGGATGAGTGATATCATTGACATTGATACCGGTGCCATTATCAGGGGCGAGAAGACGATAGAGGAAATGGGTGCAGAAATTCTGGAATATTGCATAAAAGCCGCCAGTGGAGAGATCATTCCAAAGGCAGTACAGTTGAACCAGGATGATTTTATTCCATGGAAAAGAGGAGTTTCATTATAATTATTAAAAATGTTTAGTTTAAAAGGAAAATCAGCGATTGTTACCGGAGGAGGAAGTGGGATAGGCAAGGCCATATCCGTGCTTTTTGCAAAACAAGGGGCAGATGTACACATAGTGGAATTAAATGCAGCTGCAGCTTTACAGGCTGTTAATGAAATAAAGGCCGCAGGAGGGCAGGCTTTTGCGTATGGTTGTGACGTGAGCCGGCAATCGGATGTTGTTGAGGTATTTCATCAGATCGGTAATATAGATATCCTGGTAAATAATGCCGGTATTGCCCATATTGGAAGGGCGGATACGACTACAGAAGCCGAGTTTACAAAGGTATTTGATGTAAATGTTAAGGGAGCCTACAATTGCCTGTATGCTGCCATTCCTGTTATGAAGCAAAAAGGTGCGGGTGTAGTGCTCAATATGGCTTCTATAGGGGCATTGGTGGGTTTGGCAGACCGTTTTGCCTATTCTATGAGTAAAGGTGCTGTTTATGCGATGACCCTGTCGGTTGCCAAAGATTACATGGCAGATGGCATCCGGTGCAACAGCATATCACCGGCAAGGATACATACCCCATTTGTAGACGGCTTTATTGCCAAAAACTATGCCGGGCAGGAAGCAGAAATATTTGAAAAACTATCTAAAAGTCAGCCTATAGGTAGAATGGGAAAACCAGAAGAAGTTGCTTCACTGGCCCTTTACCTATGTTCTGACGAAGCGGGTTTTGTAACGGGCAACGACTATCCGCTGGATGGAGGCTTTATTAAATTGAATAATTAAGTTGGGATAACAAACAATTATTATCTTTCAGGAAAAAAAGAAAAAAAATGAAATTAATTAGATGGGGAGCTGCCGATCTGGAAAAGACCGGTGTAATTTTAAACGATACCTGGTACGATACTTCAGCTTTTGGTGAGGATTATAACGAGAAATTCTTTAAGGATAAGGGACTGGAACGTCTTGCGGCATTTGTGAAGGCAAATGAAGGTAAATTACCAGTTGTACCTGCAGGAAGCAGATTAGGCTCGCCGATAGCGCGTCCTTCAAAGATTGTATGTATCGGATTGAACTATGCAGATCATGCAAAGGAAACAGGTGCGCCTATACCACCGGAGCCGGTTATATTTATGAAATCGACTACTGCATTGGTTGGCCCTTTTGATGATATTGTGATCCCTAAAAATTCGGTTAAAACCGACTGGGAAGTAGAACTAGCAGTAGTTATAGGAAAAAAAGCATCGTATGTAGAAGAGGCAGATGCCCTGAATTATGTGGCGGGTTATGTATTGCACAATGATGTTTCGGAACGTGAGTTTCAGATAGAAAGAAACGGTACCTGGGACAAAGGAAAAGGCTGTGATACTTTTGCGCCGCTTGGCCCGTTCCTGGCTACAAAGGATGAAATTGCCGATGTAGACAACCTCAGACTTTGGCTTACCGTTAACGATAAAAAAATGCAGGACGGCAATACTTCTAATTTTATATTCAATGTACCTTTTGTAGTGGCTTATGTGAGCCAGTTTATGACGCTTTTACCAGGTGACGTGATCTCGACAGGAACCCCTGCAGGTGTTGGACTGGGTTTTAACCCGCCGGTATACCTTAAAGATGGTGATGTGGTTGAGCTGGGCATTGAGGGTCTGGGCAGTTCTAAACAGCAGGTGAAGAATTATGTTAAAAATTGATGCCCATCAGCATTTCTGGATATATGATACGTTAAGGGACAGCTGGATCACCGAGGATATGGCGGTGTTGAGGGCAGATTTTAAGCCTGAACAGCTATTACCCTTACTTCAGCAGCATCATTTTGACGGGAGTGTTGTTGTACAGTCGGACCAGTCGGCAGCCGAAAATCTTTTTCAGCTTAAAAATGCAGCTGAGAATGACTTTGTGAAAGGTGTTGTAGGTTGGGTTGATTTGCAGGCCCCGGATATTGAAGTGCAGCTTTCGGTTCTACAGGAATACGATAAGTTAAAGGGTTTCAGGCATATTTTACAAGGTGAACAAGACCGTGCACTAATGCTGAGGCCGGAATTTTCAAACGGCATAGGTAAGCTCAGACCGTTTGGTTATACCTATGATATCCTGATTTTTCCGGATCAGCTAAGATACGCTGCTGAACTGGTTTCAAGGTTTCCGGACCAGCCCTTTGTGCTGGACCATATGGCAAAGCCAGACATTAAAAACGGAAATACCGGGGATTGGAAAAAGGATATTGTTGCTTTGGCCAAGTATGAAAATGTCTACTGCAAAGTCTCGGGAATGGTAACTGAGGCCGACTGGCAACATTGGAAACCGGAAGATTTTGAACCTTATCTGGACGTTGTTTTTGAAGCTTTCGGACCGGCAAGGCTAATGTATGGATCTGACTGGCCGGTTTGTCTGGTGGCAGCGGCTTACCAGCGGGTACTTGGTATAATGGAACAGTATACTTTAAAATTATCTGCCGATGAACAAAGTATGTTCTGGGGTGGTAATGCAACAAAATTCTATAATCTATAAAATACAGCAATCGATGGATTTGCAATTAAAAGATAAAGTGGTCATTGTTACCGGTGGCGCAAAAGGTATTGGAGAAGGTATTGTAAGGGTACTGGCTAAAGAAGGGGCTATTCCCGTTATTGTTGGAAGAAACGAACAGGATAACCTGAGACTTGCCAGGGATATCAGTGCAAATGGCGGACAGGTTTTTCAGGTAAGTGCTGAGCTGACCAATCCTGCGGCAGCAGCAAAAGCAGTTGAAATTGTTTTGGAGAAATTTGGCCGGATTGACGGATTGGTAAATAATGCAGGTGTAAATGACGGTGTGGGGCTGGAGAGTGGTAGTTATGAACGTTTTGTAGACAGCCTGCACAAGAATGTGATCCACTATTATCTGATGGCACATCATGCCTTGCCCGCATTAAAGGCTTCAAAAGGTGCAATTGTGAATATCGGTTCAAAGGTGGCGGATACCGGGCAAGGTGGGACTTCTGCTTATGCGGCCTCTAATGGGGCCAGAAATGCTTTAACACGCGAATGGGCCTTAGAGCTACTGCCTTATGAGATTCGCGTAAATGCGGTTATTGTTGCTGAATGTTATACACCTTTGTACCAGACCTGGATCAATTCAATTCCGAATGCTGAGGAGAAACTGGCTTCGATTAAAGCCAGGATCCCTTTTGGACAAAGAATGACGACAGCGGAAGAGATTGCAAATGCAACGGTGTTTTTATTATCTGAAGCCTCCAGCCATACAACCGGACAATTGGTGTATGTAGATGGAGGCTATGTGCATTTAGATAGATCTATCTAAATTATATGGCTTTGGTTTCTTCTTTTAACCAGGCCGCTTCATCAGGAGTTAATAAAGGACCTAGTTTTTCAAAAACCATAGCGTTATAATTGTTCAGCCATGCTAGCTGTGCTGCTTCCAGCAGGCCTTTTTTTACAATTTTAGTGCTGATGGGTGCAATGGTAAGGCATTCAAAGGCGTAAAATTCATTGAATTCATTGCTGACATCCCTAATGGTGTTGACCAGGTTTTCAATACGGATGCCGTGTTTGCCGGGGCGGTATACTCCAGGTTCTACAGAAGTGATCATCCCGGGTTCAACAGGGACGGGATTGGCTGTTGGGTTAAATACCTGCGGACCTTCGTGGACATTGAGGAAATAGCCTACCCCGTGGCCGGTGCCATGACCATAATTAATAGCATAATCCCATAGAGGCTTGCGGGTGATGGCGTCAATCTGGTAGCCACAGGTACCTTTAGGAAAACGAGCTTTACAGCCATCGATCATCCCTTTGAGCACCAAGGTATAGTCTGTACTTTCCTCTTCAGTATTGTTTCCCATTGGAATGGTACGGGTAATGTCGGTAGTTCCATAATAATACTGACCACCGGAATCCACAAGGAACAGGCCCTCAGCTTTAACCGCTGCATTGCTTTCTTCCGATGCCCCATAGTGAGGCAGTGCAGCATGTGCTTTATAGGCACTGATGGTATTAAAACTATCGCCAATAAAGCCTGGCTGCTCCAGTCTGAACTTGCGGAGTTCGGCTGCGGCAGAAAGTTCTGTAATGGTTGTTTTACCTATATTTTCGGAAAGCCATTTTAAAAAACGGGTAATGGCCAGGCCATCCTTAAGCATTGCTGCTCTGGTATTAGAAAGCTCAGTTTCGTTTTTAACCGCCTTTAAGTTGGTGGTAGGGTTGGTATCTTTTATGATCCTTACAGTTGAAGGGACCAGTTTATAGAAAGCAAAACAATTGCGTTTTGGATCGATAAGGATGTTGCTGTCGGCCGGAATATGTGTGATGGCCTGTTCAATTTCTCCGTAAGGCAGTACTTCCACCCCGCTCTTTAACAAGGTTTCTTTTTCTGCTGAACTCAGTTTATCTACATCGATATATAGCGTAGCGTGGTCCTGACTGATGAGTGCAAAGCTCAGGACTACAGGGTTATAGCTTACATCTTTACCGCGGATGTTGAATAACCAGGCCAGATCGTCAAGAGAGGAAATGAGGTGGTATCCTGCAGCCTGTTGCTGCATAGCTGCCCTTAACTGCTCAAGTTTGGTCCGTACAGACTGACCTGTATACTGCTCTTCGATTAAAAAAGCCTTTTCCGAAGGTAATTCAGGCCTGTTTTTCCAGATTGGGCTTAAATAGTCTTTGTTGCTCAGACTTATTCCTTTAACGGATAGTTTCTGGGTAAGCATTTCGCCCAGCAATACCGATAACAATTTATCATCAGCAGCAACCGTTGCACCTTTATCGAATTTTTCAGTTAGCCATTGGATGTATTCAGGGGCATGCTGTACCTTTTGTTTCATGAGCTCAAAGCCACTTCCTTTTAATTCATCTGCAGCCTGTTCAAAATAACGAAAGTCGGTCCATAGACCTGCAGTGTCCTGGGTAATGACCAGCGTTCCTGCCGAACCACTAAAACCTGACGCGAAAGGTATACATTTGTAACGCCTGGGTAAATATTCGCTGATATGCGGGTCGGCAGATGGGATGATATAAGCCTGTACATTGTCGGCCTTCATTTGACGGCGTATTTCGTTCAGTTTTTCCAGGTAAGTCATATTCAGCTTTTTTTGTATGTCAGTATATGTGCAAAGCTATGAATTTATTTCCTTGCAGCATATTTCGGTATGCTTTCTGTGGGGTTTAGGCTGTCGTGACATTTTAAATTCCTGTTAAAATTATGTAACTTCCGCATTAATAATCGAATCAGTTGAGTTTATAAATAAAATCTACTAGATTTGTAGAGTATGCGGTTGTCTACCATAGGGGAAATAGAATTATTAGAGAAACTTAAGCAACAGAACAGGGCAGCATTTTCGCAGCTGTATAACTTGTATGTTAAGAAGATCTATGCTTATGCCCTTGGCATTCTTAAATCGCCTGTACTTGCTGAGGATGTTACACAGGATACTTTTGTAAAGTTATGGGAGCATGCGGCATCAGTGAGGACCGACCGTTCGGTTCAGGGTTTTCTTTTTACCATTGCAAGAAACCTGGCGTTAAATATTCTTAAACAGGCTTCAAGGGAGACATGGATCTCGGATGAACTGTTTGGACACGCACTGGACCAGAGTGAAGATGGTTTGCAATATACTGAAAGAAGGCAAACAGGTGAATTTATTGGAAAAGCAATTGCGCAGCTTCCTCCACAGCGGCGCCTTATTTACGATCTTTGCCGTAATTATGGTTATTCTTATAAACAGGCGGCAGAGAAACTGGGCATAAAAGACAGTACCGTAAACAGCCAGATGGTAAAAGCATTGAAAACGATTAAAGATTTTATGGTCCGTAATGGCGCTTTATTGTTGCTTTTGTTTTACCGAAGCTAATTTTTCAAAAAAAAAGGATATTTATTTTTTACTGGCGTACATGTACCCGTCCTGTTAATTGTAATATATATAAACAGGTAAGAAAAATTGGAAAATCCCATCAAACAATTATTTGTAAACTTCATTTTAAACCGCTGTAGTCCGGCTGAGATCAAACAGGTCGAAGAATTGGTTAAAAACGGTGGCCATGAACTGGAATGGCGTACAGCACTGGAAGAAACTGAACAGGAATTTGCAAATTCCGAGCATGCAGATTTGGTGATCAATGAAAGGGAGCTTTTTAAAAGGATCAACTATTCGATTGGCACAAGCGTACCGTCCCGGCAAAAACTATGGGGATGGCTGACTGCTGCTGCATCAATTATATTGATTGCAGGCGTTGGCTTATGGTTAATGCGTTCGGAGGTACGTGTACCGCATGCCATGGAAGCTAAAAGTTCATCGGTACAAGCCCGGAAAGACACGACACACAAATGGATCAAATTACCTGATGGCAGTTCGGTACAGTTGAACTATGACAGTTATCTGGAGTATGCCGATTCATTTGAAGGCAAAGCATTGCGTGAGGTACGTTTGATCGGGGAAGCTTATTTTGACATTAAACATGATGCGAAACATCCCTTTGTGATCCATACCGGTAAAATTAAAACTACAGTATTGGGTACTGCTTTTAACATTAGTGCCTATCAGGCCAGTAAGGCTGTTACCGTAACGGTGACCCGCGGAAAGGTAAAAGTGGAGGATGAAGATAGGACACTGGCCATACTGACGCCCGACCAGCAGCTGGCCTGGAGTGCAAGGTTGCCAGAACCTGTAAAAGCAAAAGTGAACGCTGAGGTGGTGCTGGAATGGAAGAAACAGGACCTGATCATGGACGACATTACCCTGATGGAAGCTGCGCAGATGATCACAGAACGGTATGGGGTGAAGGTTCGCTTTAATAATGAAAAGGTAAAAACCTGCAGGTTTACTGCTGCTTTTTTAAACAGAAATGATATTAACCAGGTACTGAATGTAGTGGCAGACATTACCGGGGCTAGACTTACATTAGAAAATAATATAGTGACGATTGAGGGGCCAGGATGTTAACATAATAAAAAACCTAAACAAATAAAAATGAACAATAAAGCTTCTCCTTAATATTCCACGCTCAGATCAAAAGAAGCAAACTCCGGGTGCAACCGGAGCTTGCGGATGGTCTCAATTCATGTATCAGTTCAAACTAAAACCAACGCAATGTATTACAATTCTACTCGTTTTGCAAGCCGGTGTGTTCCGGCATTTTATTCACCGTTTAATATTAAAAAATTAAAATTTTTTATGAAAGTGAACGCGGTCCTATTGATGATCCTTTTATTTGCAGTCGGCAGCCTGACCGCCTCCACCGGATCTGCCCAAACCCTTGCCGACGTAAAAGTCTCTGTCGGGATGAACCAGGGGACACTTCGCAGCGCTTTTTCACAGATAGAAAAGCAAACAGATTTCAGGTTTGCGTATCGGAATGAGCTGATTGCGGCCTTTAAAAATTTAAATATCAGCGGAGAGACCCGTTCTGTGAAGAGCACACTGGATGAGCTGTTAAAAGGTACAGGATTAAATTATAAGCAGCTAAACAACAGCATTATTATTTTTAAGGAAGTGGCAGTTGCATCAAGCGCCGCTAGACAGGACATTTATATCAACGGTTTGGTAACCGATGAGAACAATCTTCCCTTGCCGGGCGTATCGGTAAAGATCAAGGGTACAAATAAGGGGGTTACTACAAGTAATGCAGGTAGATATGTTATACAGGTACCTGATGAAAATGCCATCCTTGTATTCAGTTATTTAGGTTATGTGACTACAGAGGCAACGGTTAAAAACGGCCGCGCTACGAATGTTTCTTTAAAGCCCGATGTAGGCACGCTGGATGATGTCGTTGTAATAGGTTATGGAACGACCACCAAAAGATTGAATACGGGTTCTGTATCATCGATTACAGCTAAAGATATCGCTAGTCAGCCTGTTTCCGATCCGCTTGCAGCCCTGCAGGGCCGGGTTGCTGGTTTGGATATTACAGGAACGACTGGTTATCCGGGCTCAAGTTATAATGTACGTTTAAGAGGTACCAATTCTATCCTTGCTGGTAACAGTCCTTTATATATTGTAGATGGAATTCCATTTATCTCCGAACCAATAGATCAGTTTAGGGGAGCAAATGGCAATAATAGTCCGTTAAACAGTATTAATCCTGCTGATATAGAACGAATAGATATTTTAAAAGATGCAGATGCTACCGCAATATATGGATCAAGGGGCGCAAATGGAGTGATTTTGATCAGTACCAAAAAAGGTAAGAGTGGGAAAACTGCCGTTGATGCCAAAGTGTATAGCGGCGCTGCTTTTGTAAATCATAAAATTGAAATGCTGAATACCCAGCAATATCTTGCTTTACGTAAAGAAGCTATTGCAAATGATGGCATAGCTGTAACAGATGAAAGCATACCCGACCTTAAAAAGTGGGATCAGAATCTTGACAACGATTGGCAGAAAACGTTAATGGGTGGGACTTCAAAATTTACAGAAGCTCAACTTTCTTTGTCAGGAGGATCGGATCTGACTAATTTCCTGGTGAGTGGTACCTACCGTCGTGAAGGTAATGTTACACCTGGTGATCAAAACTATCAGCGCGGTGCGGTTAACCTGAGTATGAACCACAAGTCGGCAGATAATAAGTTTAACCTCAGCACTTCATTAAAATATACGGCAGACCTGAACAAATCTTTTATTACGGATCTCACGCAATATTATAATCTTTCGCCAAACTTTCCAGTATACGGACCTGATGGTAAATATTACTGGGTAGGGAATACACAAAATCCAATGGCTCTTTTTGAAAGGGATTATGAGTCGCAAACCAATAACCTTTTTGGAAATGTTCTGGCAAAATATAACATTTTTAATGGTTTAAGTGCTCAGGTAAGTTTAGGTTATAACCGTATGACCTTAAAACAGACACAGACTGTTCCTGAGATTTCTTCTAACCCCTTAAATTACACCGAAAGTGAGGCTTATTATGGGAATAGTGAATTGAACTCTTATATTGTAGAGCCACAGCTGGACTATGTCCGTAAAATAGGAAAAGGGACTTTAAATTTATTATTGGGGGGTACCTTTCAATCCAGCATTAACGAAGGATTGAACCTTCTGGGATCTGGCTACCCGAGTGACGAACAGTTAAAAAACCCTAATGTTGCTGTTAAGTTAGAATCGAGGAATTATAATTATACCGACTATAAGTATACCTCTATATTTGGACGTGCCACCTACAATCTGGATGAAAAGTATATTGTAAATGGAACTTTCAGACGTGATGGATCTTCCCGTTTTGGACCTGATAGAAGGTTCGGGAACTTTGGGGCTATAGGTGTGGCCTGGTTGCTTGCAAATGAATCATTCATTAAAGATAACCTGGGTTTTTTAAGTTATGGTAAATTGAGGGGCAGTTATGGAACAGTTGGTAATGACCAGATCGGTGATTATGAATATTATGATGGCTGGGGGGCATCAAGTTTTCCTTATGCAGGAAGCCCAACGCTAAGCCCAAGCCGTTTTTCAATTCCGACATACCAGTGGGAAGTAAACCATAAATTTGAAGTAGGACTTGAGCTTGGATTCCTGAAAGACAGGATTTTAATGACTGCCAGCTACTACCGCAACAAATCTGGAAATATGCTGATCAGTTATCCTTTATCACCACAATCTGGTTTTGAGGACTATGTAGCCAATCTTCCGGCAGAGCTGGAAAATAAAGGTTTTGAATTGGAATTAAATACCGTAAATGTCAATGAAAAGAACTTTAAATGGAATACTTCCTTTAATCTTACTATAGCAAAAAATAAGCTTTTAAAGTATCCAGGATTAGAAAATACCGCTCTGGCCAGCAGATACTTTATAGGTCAGCCTATTGATGTGACTACAGGATATATTTTTGACGGAATTGATCCTCAAACAGGACTGGCTAAAATTAAAGACCTAAATAATGACCAGGACATTGATGATATAAGCGATTTTACCTTTCTGGGTACAACCACACCTAAATTTTATGGTGGGATTATGAATAAGTTTAGTTATAAGAACTGGAGTCTTGATTTCTTTTTCCAGTTTGTAAAACAGGAAGGCCCGTCATTAAATTATGGTTATTTATCTGTGCCTTATGGTTTTATGGTGAATAAAGATGTCAGCGCACTTGACAGATGGACCCCGGACAACAGGCAAACCGATATTCCAAAGGCAACGGCGAGTGCAAGTGGGGATGCTTATGTTTCCTATAGTCAGTGGAGATTATCGAGTGCCAATTGGAAGGACGCTTCCTTTATCCGGTTAAAAAATGTGGCTTTGCGTTATAGCCTGGGTTCACTTGCAAAACGCCTTCATGTTGGTAACCTGACGGTATTTGCTCAGGGACAGAATCTGTTTACCATAACTAATTATGATGGTTTTGACCCCGAGACTAAAGGGTTGGCTATGCCTCCTTTGAGTATTTATACAGCTGGGCTACAACTATCTTTTTAACTTCTTAATTCTTAAAATAATGAAAGCTATTATATATATCCCCTTGGTTGCTTTGCTTAGTCTGAGTGTATCCTGCAAAAAATTTGTGGACATAGATCCACCGAGAACAGAACTTTCTTCTGAAAGTCTGTTTGTGAATGATAAAACTGCGACATCAGCGATGGTGGGCATTTATTCAGATATGAATTCTTATAATTATTTCTATGCTAATTTATTGACAATGTTTATGGGAGGGATGGGCTCAGATGAGTTTACTTATGCCCTGACATCAACAGCGGAATTTGAGGAATTCAAAAACAATAATGTGTTGTCTACCAATCGTTTTGTAGGGCAACTGTGGTCTGAGCCTTACGCTTATAATTACAGGGCCAATGCTGTTATTGAGGGTGTAACCGCTTCTCAAACTTTAAGTCCTCAAGTTAAAAATCAATTACTGGGCGAAGCCAAGTTTATGCGTGCATTTTTCCATTTTTATCTTGTAAATACTTTTGGGGATGTTCCGTTGATTTTGGATACGGACGTTCAGAAAAATACCAATTTATCTAGAACACCTGCTGCAGAGGTTTATAAGTCTATTATTGCGGATCTTATCGATGCAAAAAATCTATTAGCTATCAATTATCCATCCACAGGAGAAAGGACACGTCCTACAAAAGGGGCTGCCACCTTGTTGCTTGCGCGTGCCTACTTATATACAGGGAATAACGTACAGGCGGAGATAGAAGCAGGAGAAGTCATCAGTAACCCTAATTACCAGTTGCTACAGGGAGCTAACATGAATAAAACCTTTTTAGCAAACAGCCCAGAAGCAATATGGCAACTACAGGTGGTGAACAATGGCGGAAGCAGAAATACCTGGGAAGGTTTTACCATGACACCTGCCAGTATTACTGCCCCTGTAGCGTACTACCGTTTAACAAAAGGTGCTGGTGGCCTTGTTGATGCATTTGAACCAGGAGATCTGCGCAGGACAAACTGGACAGGTAGCTATACCACTACGGCGACACCTCCTTTAACCCATACCTATCCTTATAAATATAAAATAAGGACTAACCCGGGCCCGATAACAGAGTATTCTATGGTTTTACGGTATGCTGAGGCCTATCTGATCCGTGCTGAAGCAAGGATACAACTGAATAAACTAGACTTAGGTAAACAAGATCTTGATGTGATCCGTAGCCGTGCAGGATTTAGTACCCCATTGCCTTCAATTGCATCCATACCTGCAGGTATGTTGCGGGTTGAGCAGGAACGCAGGGTAGAATTGTTTACAGAATGGGGACATCGCTGGTTTGACCTGAAAAGATGGAAAAGTGTGAGTGGTGATGCCACCAAGACACGTGCAGATGACGTTTTACCACTTACCAAACCTTCATGGAAATCAACAGCCATCTTGATGCCCATCCCTTCTGATGCCCGGAAGACCAATCCTAATTTAACTCCAAACCCTGGCTACAACTAATTCACATCCCTATGTTTAAACATGCGTTAGCGTGCTGCCTGCTTGTACTTGCTTTATTGCAGGTACAGGCCCAGGTGGTACAAATTACTCCTGAAAAACCTCAGAGAGGTGAAAAGGTAACCATTACTTATCATCCGGGCGCTGCCGGTGCAGCCATTGGAAAAAATGCTACTGAGGTGATCATTAACTTCACGTATTCTACCTTTTATGAACTACCCTGGAAGCTGCCTATGACCAGACAGGGGAACGACTGGGTAGTTTCATTTGTGCTACAGCGCTATGCCACTTTTGCTACCTTTTATCTGCAGAGCGGAGAGCTTATAGATAAGCCTGCGGCTGACCGGCATTATTCGGTTGCTGTGTATAAAGATGATAAAAGGGTAAGGGATGGCTTTTTACATGAATCGTATAGCCTTGGGGCACAAATGCCCAAATCCCCTGGGATCCATGCGCTGCAACTGGAATTGCTGAGAAAGGAGCTGGCCAATTATCCGGATAATTATGAAGCAAAGGTGCGCGAGCAAAGTGTGCTAATGGCTATGGCGAAGACGCCTGCCGAGAAGCTGGAACACCGGATTGAGGCCAGGAAGATCATTGCGGCCCAGTTTGAAAAGAACCCAACCTTTGGCGGGAACCTGAACAAGGTAACGATGGGTTACCTGATCATTGGTGAAAATTCGAGGCTTGATTCTATCCGTAAGGTTGTTTCTAAGCGTTTTCCCAAATCAGATCTGGCTAAAGATTACCTGATAACCGCCATTGGTAAAGAAAAGGATACTGTAAAAAAGATTGCACAGCTGGAAGCCCTGTTGAAAACGGGAAATGAAAGCGGTGAAAACTCAACAGACATCCACCGCATGCTGTTTGAACATTATACCGCTGCGGGAGATGCCGCAAAAGCTGTCTACCATGCGCGCCGGAGTCTGGGGGCTGCAAATCCCTATACCCCGTTGACCCTGAAAACTATAGCAGGAGAATTAACAAAAGCGAAACTCGCGCCTGATACAGCGATAACTTATGCAGAAGCTGCTTTGAAAATTGCCGATCGGTGGCCGATCGGTGTGATCAGGTACTTCCCCGAATATGGTCATATTTTGCCTTTTGTAGCCGATAGTACGCGTAGCAGAACAGTTGCTGAAGCAAGATCAGGCTTGTATTCTATCATTGCCCTGAATAAATCATATCTGGGAAACTGGGCTGAAGCCTTAAATTATGCGGCTAAAGCGGAAGCTGCAGGTGCTAACAAAGAGAGCTTAATGAATGTTGCGCTCGTTTATGAACAGGCTGCTGATCCAAAAAAGGCCTTTGATGTGTTGTGGCATGTTTTGTTAAAAGATCCCTCAGACACGGTAGCTATCGCAGCTGCGAAAAAGAATTTTTTGAAGTTTAATACTTCGGAAACTGAATTTAATGCGAAAGTTAAAAACCTGGAAGCCTTAAAAATGACCCGGTTAAAAGCAGCTTTAAAAAAGCAGCTGATGAACAAACCCGGGCCTGAGCTTTCTGGTCTGACAGACCTTAAAGGGAATGCGGTAACCAAAGCAATGATGCAGGGTAAGATAGTGGTCCTGGATTTCTGGGCTACCTGGTGTGTGCCCTGTATGCAGGAAATGCCTTATCTGCAAAAAGTTTATGAGCAGTATAAGCACCATCCTAATGTGATGTTTATGGTGATAAACAGCGGTGCGCGAAACACCATTAAAGATGCGCTTGGCTGGGAGGCGAAAAATCCGCAGTATACTTTTCCACTATATTTTAACAATGATCCTGATATAGGTGAGAAGGTTGGTTTTACATTGATCCCTACTATTGCGGTTATTGACCAGCAGGGAAAGATGCAGTTCAGGACCATTGGTTTTGAAGGTGCAGAACTGGAACATAAGCTGACAGCGCAGATTGAGGTTTTGCTGGAAGGGAAATAAAGATGCAGTTTTAGTAATTACTTTAATAGCCCCTGGCCTTCCTTTAGCCAGGGGCTATTAAAGTAATATTAAGTTCATGCCTTTTTGATACTGTACCGGTTTTTCCGTATAGTATCCTTTAGCTACGGACCCCATCTTTACGCTTTTTTCGTATATTGTATGCAGAAATCCTGCAATTTCATTTAATTATCGATGAAGGGCCTTTTTAAATTTTATTTCTCGGTTGTTTTAATTTGTTTTTCGAAATTCTCTTCTGCAATTACGGGCGGTGATCCGGTGGAGTTTTATTTCCAGCAATATGATAACCGCAATGGCTTGTCGAACAGTGCCGTAAATATTGTTTTTCAGGATAAAGACCAATTGTTGTGGGTAGGCACCTGGGACGGGCTAAATATGTATGATGGTACAGACTTCAGGGTTTTTAACTACAATAGCGAAAATCAGGGGAGGAGTATTGGCAACAATGTGATACAGGATATTAAAGAAGACAGAGCTGGTAATATCTGGATCAGTACAATTGGTGGGATTACGCGTTTTGAGAAACCTAGTGGAAAATTTTACAGGTATTTTTATAACCAGGCTACAAAAAGAAGTATTGCTGAAAAGGAATATGAACTGGCGGTAACAGAAGAAGGGATTGTATTTTGTTACAGTAAAACCTATGGTTTAAGCCGTTTTGACTTTCAAAGTAACCAGTTTAAGCAGATTCCCTTTCCGGGGCTGAAGGTGAAAGCGTTAAAGATGGAAAGCGGAAGGGGGGGGCTGATGTGGTTCCTTAAAAATGATGGGACATTACTGGCTTGTAAGGTAACTGCGGCTGGACTAAGTCCGTACCGGACAATCAAATTGCCTTCCCAGGTTAGTAACTTTTTTACTGCAAATCAACGCATGCTTTTTACAGATACCGATAATAACCTATGGACGGTTGACAACGGGTTCCAGCCTAAAAAAATAAAGAATATCGCTGCGGTAAAATCGGTCATTTATTACCATTCTCACTATATAGTGGCCTTTGATGGACAGGGGATTGGTGTTTATAATGATGATTTTGAATCCTCTTCATTTATGCAGGAAGAGGTTAAGCAGTTGGCCAATACCAGGGTTACCACCCTTGAGCCGGCAAAGGACAGCGTATTATGGGTAGGGACTGATGGGAACGGGCTGATCAAAATTTATCCTAAAGTGAATCATTTTGGTCTTGTGAACTGGACTAATTTTGCTGACCTGAATAAGCCTGTCCGTGCTTTTGCGGCAACAGATGGCAATTTATGGGTAGGTACCAAGGGGAAGGGAATCGTAATTTTAAAGGATTTTAATGGAAGTTTTGCTGTTCAGCAATTAAAGGAAGGATTGAGTACGGCTAACGGACTTGATAACAATTCCGTGTATGCTTTAAAAAGGGGAAGAGCACCATATATCTATATAGGTACAGACGGACAGGGCTTGGGAATTTATGACCTGCGGGCAAAAAAGGTCATCAGATGGCAGGAGCTGGCCGGAACAGCAGAATTGCCGGCTTTTGGTTCTGTGTATGCCATTTTAGAAGATAGGGACAGTTCTTTGTGGCTGGGCACCAGTGGAAACGGGCTGATCCATTTAAAACTTACAAGAAATACATCAGGTATGTTAAGTGTAAGTGATTTTAAACAATATCTTTCGGGCAAACAAAACGGTCCGGCCAATGATATCATTTATGCTTTAAGCAATGATGATGATGAGCGGTTATGGATAGCCTGCCGTTATGGTGGCTTAAGTGTACTGGATAAAAGGACTGGCAGGTTTAAAACCTTTAAGGCCTTTTCCTATCCAAACAGTCTGTCAAACAACGATGTCCTTTCCCTGTATAAAGATAGCCGCAAAAGGTTATGGATAGGCACCAGTTATGGGTTAAACATGCTCAGTGAAGAAGAATCGGTAAAGGACAGCCCCGTGTTTAAGAAGTTTACCATGAACGATGGTTTGCCAAACAATACCATTCATGCTATTGAAGCGGCAAATTCCGGAAATATCTGGGTTAGCACCAATAAAGGTCTGGCCAGGTTAAATCCGGTTGATGGGGCTATTGCCAGTTTCAGGGAAAGTGACGGATTGCAGAGCAACGAATTTAGTGATGGCGCAGTTTGGAAATCGGCCTCAGGGAAGCTTTATTTTGGCGGTATCTATGGCTTCAATTATTTTATCCCTGAAAATATTACGGGGAACAAGCTGCAGCCTAATTTATTGGTCTCAGGAATCCAGCTGGGTGGTAAAAATCTGGATGAAAACCGCCTGCAGGTGTTGAATACTGTTCAGGCCGAAATACCTGAATATACGGTGCCGCGTAAAAGTAATTTCTTTCAGCTGAGTTTAAAGCCTATGAGTTTTTTAAATGAAGCTAAAAATGAATTTGCCTATAAGCTGGATGGGCTGGATAAGAACTGGAACTATTCGGGCGGGGTTGGTAATATTGTGTACAACAATGTGCCACCGGGTAATTATACGATGCGGGTAAGGTGGAGTAATGGTGAGGGGGTTTGGACGGATGGTGTAGGGGTATTCAAACTGCAGGTGGAGCAATATTTCTGGCTGAGTTATCCGGCCCTTTTTACTTATTTTATAATTGTTGTAGCTTCAGGCTATGCTTTTCATCTATATCGAAAAAATAAGCTGCAAATGAAGTATCAGTTGCAGATGGAGCACCTTTTAAGGCAAAAGGATGAAGCTGTACATCAGCAGCGCCTGAATTTCTTTACCAATATTGCACATGAGATCCAGACACCTTTAACAATGATCATGGGCTCGGTAGAACACTATTTACGCAGCAAAAAATCGGAGTTGCTTAAAAATAAGGAAAACAATTATTTTATTTCTATTGTACACCAGCATACGGCAAGGTTAACTTACCTGGTGCAGCAATTGCTGGAATTCAGAAAAGCTGAAGCAGGTTATCTGAAAAGAAACGACGACTATGTGGACATCAGCAAGATGCTGGAAAGTTTATCAGAGCTGTTTGTCCCCGCCAGTAGGAAGAACAGTCAGCAATACCTGAGGACCATACAAAGTGGGATTGCAGGATTTATAGATAAGGATAAGTTTGAGAAAATTCTGTTTAACCTGCTGTCCAATGCCTTTAAACATTCGGGCCCTCAGGAAACTGTGGTGTTTAAGGCCGGTTATCATCAGGAAGCTGAGTTGCTGGAAGTTAGTGTGTCTAACTCGGGCTGCACTTTAAAGCAGGAACACCTGGAGCAGATCTTCAACAAGTTTTATGTGAGCAATGAACAGCAAACGGAAAAGTTTAGTACTGGTATTGGCCTGGCTTTTACCAAAGAGCTGGTTACGCTGATGGATGCAGATATTAAAGTAAGTTTGCAGGAAGGCTGGATAGATTTTATGGTAAAGGTGCAGCTCCCTACATCGGAAGGTAAGGATGCCAAAGTCATTACTTCAGCGCCATCCTCTTTATACCTGTCGCTGGTACAGGAATATGAACAACCGGAGCTGGTCTCGGCAGAAGAAGAGAATAAGAACAGTCTGATTGATGAGCTGCAGGCTGGGAAACCCAGTATTTTACTGGTTGAGGATGAACCGGAACTGCGTTATCTGATCCGTAATGTACTGAAAGAACAATATGTGGTTTATGAAGCGGGTACGGGTGTGGAGGCGCTTGCCTTTTTATATAAAACACTTCCGGACCTGATCATCAGCGATGTGATGATGCCTGATATGAACGGACTGGAATTGTGCCGTACGGTTAAGCAAACGCCTGCTATGGCACAGATCCCCTTTGTAATTTTATCGGCGAGGGGTTCTGAAGACAATAAGGCCGAAGGTTATGAGCTTGGTGCCGATGCCTACATTCCAAAACCATTCCAGATCAATTATCTGCTTGTGAGGATCCGGAAGCTCCTGGACGATCAGGCGCGGATGGAAAGCCTGATCAAGGACCAGCACATTACCAATCAGTTTATGGATGCAGATATTGCAGAAACGGATAAGAAATTTCTGGAAGGACTGTTGAAGGTGATTGAAAATAATTTAAACGAACCCGAACTAAATGCCGCTACACTGGAGAATGCACTTTCGATCAGCAAAATGCAGTTGTACAGAAGGCTCAAATCGCTGGCAGGCATGACCCCTGCCGAATTTATCAAAAGGATAAGGCTGAAACATGCGGCAGACATGCTGATCGCATCACAGTATACGGTTTCTGAGATATTTTACCGTACCGGATTTAACAACAAATCTTACTTTTTCAGGGAGTTTAAAAAGATTTACCGTTGTGCCCCAAATGAGTACAGGCAGCAGCAATATGCTGAAAACACCCCTTCTTTGTAACTATAGTGAACTAAAATGTAATTATAGTGCACCTTGTGGCAAGCCTTTCGATATAAATTTGTTATCACCAAATATATCATCGATGAACCATAAGCTATTGTTCCGTTTTCAGTTAAGCTTTATGCTTGCCCTTCTTATTTGCTATACAGGAACGCTTACTGTATACGGACAAAAACTGAGGATTAAAGCATTGGGTGATACGGTTAAAGGCTTTAAGGTAGGGTTGTATGACGGAGAACGGCAGTTGTTGGCCAATGAAGCAGAGTTTTCGCTACTGATGGCCAATACCGACCTGAGTGAACAAACCTTAATGGCAGGCTGGACAGGAAAGCATTGGACGGCGGGCAACGACAGTACGATTACGCTGAGCAGGGAAAGCTATATCCCCGAGTTCGACCTGAACCTTTCTGTACAAGTCACTTATAAGGTAATCAGTGATCACCTGATTAAAAAAACAATCCGTTTATATCAGCCGGGAATGCCACAGCTGTATTATACTTTAAAGGAGCGGTTTGTACCTGCAGAGAAACCAACAAAGTATGTAAGCTTTGAACATGATAACTTTCCGGGTGGTTTTGCACATGAAATGTTTCCTTCCATAGGCTATGTTAATGAAAACCATACTGTGGTTGGCATTTTAACAGATGCGGGCTATAAAAACCAATATACGCGCACTACAAGGCGCCGGTTTAACGGTCGCGGTGGTGGTTTTGTGGGCATGCGCAAATTGCCTGACCCGGAATTGATGGCTGTTGCTACTGCAGATGAGCAGTCCAGGGGTATAGACTTTCTGCAAATGACATTTGGTGAAATGTATAACCTGGATGCAGGAAAAGAAAGTGCAGTTAAGCTGCCTGATACCTGGGAAAAAGAAGGGGAACTGGCATTTAAAAAAACGGGTAGCCTGATTACAATGGATTGTAAGCCCTCGCCACGCAGCGGTATAACCATGATTGCACCATTAAAGGGCCAGCAGATATATACCATTTCTTTTTTATGTAAAGGAACTGCCCCATTGGCCTTAAAGTTATTCAGGATAAAGCATGGAAAGAAAACCGAAGAGCTTGAAAACGGCCTGAAGTACATTGACAATTTTCAGGTTAAGGAAAAAGAGTGGACCTTGTTTAAAGGCAGTATTATGCTGCCGTATATTCAAAAAGACAGCGTGTCGCTTTTTATAGGTACCCAGGCGAATAAGACCTGCCAGCTACAGCTTAAGGACCTGCAGATTGTGAAACATGAACCGGCAGCGGAACCTTATAACATCCTGGTTATGGGAGAGGCCGTGGAAAAGACCAGCTATATATTCGCTGAACCCTGGAAGGACCACCATGAATTTATGATCTCATCACAAACCCGGCTTTCGGAGGGTATGGGGTTCAGGGGGTCTCAGCTAGAGAAAATGTTGTATGGCAATTTAAATATGCTGACCTGGATAAATGGAGTAAATGACTTTAAACCTTTTAACGTACCCAATATGAATTATTCGCCGGATATGTATAACCGGGATTCTTTTTTCGCTGCCGTAGCTACCTATAACAAGGAGCTGAACCTGGGTATCTGGAAACAGTGGGCCAATACGCAAACCCCTAAAGGTGGCATTGGCACCATCATTACCCCCTATATGGGTTCGGTAGAGGCGAAGGACAATGAGGCTACTATAGAATGGCTGATCTGGGCAATGCTGAACAAAAGAAGGTTTAATGTTGTATTGCCAGAAGAAAAAATCAAAAAAGCAGTAGATTATGTGCGCAATGAGTTCGATGCCGGTAAAGATGGGATATGCCGTTCGCATTTTTCCATGAGCCAGGTTGATATTGTAGATTATCAGCCTAAAACCGACCGACTAGCGGTAAACCAGGGCATGCTGGCCATTGCATTAAGAACCATCAAAGAACTGGGATACCCCGTGGAAGAAGCCTATATACAGAAAGCTGAAGCCGAATACAGGAAGTTCTATGACCCGAAAAGAAAGCATCTGCTTTTTGACCGTGATTTTCCGGATATCATTAGTCTGACTGATCTGGAGCCCGAATTTTATTCTTTGTGGCTGTTTAACCGCCCCTTACTTACAGATGAAATGGTGACCAGTCACCTTGAGCAGATACCTGTGCTGAATAAAAATGCCGGTGCACCGCATCCCGAATACGGCACTACGGCACCAATCTGCGTAAGGTTAATGAAAACTGAGCCAGGATATGCTTATCTCAGTGCCGATTATCAGCCCTTTGCTGCATTTGGAGCAGCCAATTATGCCGATGGCAAAAGCGATGGTTTTTATTATAACGGTGGCAGCTGGCTGCGGGCAGAATATTGCGCTTATGTTACGGGCTTAAAGCATGGCTGGAAAAAAGCATCCAAACTGATGGAAAACCGGGTATGGGCGGAGATCAACCTACATCCTGACTGGCCTTTCAGTAAAGAATTTATTCCTACAAAATGGACTACTACCGATTCCTGGTGGCCCTCTACAAAAGGGTTGTGCTGGAATGTATTTATCCTGATGGCCAATGAGGTTGCAGGATTAAGAACGCCGGATATGGATCCGGATTTTAATGAATTAAACTTTTATCAAAAACTAACCAAATGAAAAAAATTTACCATGTATGGCTCATTTTGCTGATCATAGCATTTTCAGGCCAAAAGCTTTATGCCCAAACCAAGGTTTCCGGAACGGTTAGGGATGCAAGTGGAATAGGTTTACCTGGCGTAAGTGTGGTCCAGGAAAACACCCAGAACGGAACGGTAACTGACCAACAGGGCCGGTATACACTGAGTCTAAAAGAGGGGGCAGCCCAAACACTTACGTTTAATTATGTTGGCTTTTTAAAGCAGACGATCCCTGTAAATGGAAGTTCAAGTGTGAATGTTACACTGAAAGAGAACAATGAATCGCTGAATGAAGTGGTGGTGCTGGGCTATACTTCACAGAAAAAATCAAACCTGACGGGTGCTGTAACTTCAGTGCACATGCCCGACCTGGAAGACAGGAGGGTTGCGGATGTGGCCCAGGTGTTACAGGGACAAGTTGCCGGGGTACAGATTACCCAAAGCACCGGAGCGCCAGGCGACCCGATCAGCATCCTGATCCGTGGCCAGGGTACATTTGGAGATAACAGTCCGCTTTTTATCGTTGACGGCAACCCGACTCAGGATATTTCCTTTCTGAATCCGGCCGATATGCAATCGGTAACTGTACTGAAGGATGCTTCTGCGGCTGCAATTTATGGCTCAAGGGCTTCGGCCGGGGTAATTGTGATCACTACCAAAATGGGCAGTGCGGGATTATCTACCATTGACATCAACTACTATAATGGCATTCAAAAGGTAGCCAATTTGCCTAAAATGTTAAATACCACCCAGTACATGAATAAAATGGAAGAGTCCTGGAACAATTCCGGATATGCTGGTACCAATCCCTACACAGCAGATAAAAACCGGACTGATCTGGCCAACACCAATTGGCTGGACGAATTGTTTGAGACCGGCCGTTCGCAAAATGTACAGCTGAGCGCAAGTGGGGGAAGTGAGAAGATCAAATATTTAATTTCAGGAGCCTATTATGGGCAGGATGGGATTGTGGTTTATAAAAACGATAAATATCAGCGGGTTAATTTCCGTACCAATGTTACCGGTAATCTGTCGGACCGTTTTACTGTTGGGGCTAACCTTCAGCTTTCTTACGCCAAACAGGATAAAATGTCGTCTAAAGGAGATGAACCCGGTGTGATCCGCCATGCATTTATCCGCCCGCCGGTAATCCCAGTATACAAAGATCCGAGTGACCCTACTTATTCTGCTGCTGACCCTTTTACCGATTTACCTTTTTATAAAGCCGATGGCACTTACCAGAGCAGATATGAGTACAGCAGTAATCCTATAGCCCTTGCTTATTTTACCAACGACAAAAGGTCGTTGTTTAAGACCTTTGGAAATGTATATGCAGAATATGCACTGCTCAGCAACAAGGAGCTAAAATTCAGGACCAATGTGGGGCTTGACCTTAATTTTACCCACAATAAAGCCTTTAATCAGAACTTTGGTGATGATGATGGCGGCGGTGCTGCGGAAGATAAAGGTTTGGGCAGGAAAAACAGGCCAAATTCTTTAAATGAGGACCGTGGCCAGGAAAGTACCATTACCTGGAACAATACCCTGAATTATGAAAAAACGATCGGGAAGCACCTGATCAATGCCATGGTGGGAAGTGAGTACATCACCAATTACTCATCATCTATTGGTGCAACGAGGAACAGGTTTGATTATACCGCTCCGGAATTTCAGTTTATTGATTACGGTAATACTTTGACCAATTTGTGGAATGGAGGAAATGGTGCAGAATGGACTTTGTTTTCTTTATTTAGCTCTGCTACCTACGTATATGATTCCAAATATATGATCACGGGTAATTTCAGAGCAGATGCTTCGTCGAGATTTGGACCCAATAACCACTGGGGTTATTTCCCCTCTGTATCTGCGGGCTGGAAAATTTCGCAAGAGGATTTCATGAAAGATGTGCGCTGGATCTCTGATTTGAAATTAAGGGCAAGTGTAGGTACGCTCGGAAATCAGAACATCGGGAATTATACTTATTTAACACTATATACCAAGGTAGGGGATGAGACAAAATTGCTTCGTTATGGTAATCCTGACCTGAAATGGGAGAGTACCACCCAAACCAATATTGGTTTGGACATGGGGATGCTCCAAAACAAAATTTATTTAAGTGTTGATTATTTTAAAAAGAAAACAAGCGGAATTTTGCTGCCCCTTTCTTTACCACACTTAGTGGGAGACGTACAACCTACTATTGTGAACGCTGCAGAAGTGAAAAACTCGGGACTTGAGGTTTCTTTAAGTTACCGCAACAACGATGGCGTGTTTAAATATGGTGTGAACGGAAACATTGGTACATTGAAAAACCAGGTGGTAAAGCTACACCCGAATCTGCCCAACATGATAGGACAGGTAACCAAGACAGAACCCGGTCATCCGATCAATTCTCTGTTTGGTTTTGTAATGGAAGGTATTTATCAGAATCAGGCTGAAATAAACAGTCATTTATCGGGTACGCTCAACCCTTCCGAACTTCCAGGTGACATTAGGTTTAAAGACCTTAACGGGGATGGGGTGATCAACGATTCAGACCGGGATTATATCGGGAACCCAAACCCTAAACTTTCTTACGGACTAAACCTTTCAGCTGGTTACAAGGGTTTTGACCTTTCGGCATTGTTCCAGGGCGTTCAGGGTGTAGATCGTTATAACGACCTGAAAAAGATTATTGATTATGATTCCCGGCCTTTTAACCATTCTGTGAGGGTGCTGGACAGCTGGCACGGTGAAGGAACCAGTAACAGCATACCGCGGTCTACCTTTACTGACAATGGTAGCAGTAAAACATCCAGTATTTTTGTGGAAGACGCTTCTTACCTGCGCTTAAAAAACCTGGAAATAGGGTACTCCTTTAAGTCGCTGTTAACAAAAACGAAACTGGGTGTCCAGAATATCCGTTTATATGTTTCTGCGCAAAACCTGTTTACGGTTACAAATTATACAGGGCTGGACCCGGAATCAACAGATGTGATAGATATGGGTACTTATCCACAATCCAAAGCCTTTCTGTTTGGTGTAAACGTTAAATTTTAACCCTGCATTTTAAACTATAATTATGAAATCGATATATAAAATACTTGCAGTTCTGGTGATGGTTGCCGGAGTAAGCTGCAAAAAGGAATTAGATAAAGCCCCTATAGGCCTGATTACTTCTAACCAGGATGAGACAGATCCTAAACTCAATATTGTGGTGTCATCCGTAACCTCATCCTATCGCTTACTGTCCAGCACGCTGAACATTATTGGTCAGTGGGGCTGGGATGATGGTACCGTTTTGAGAAATGACTTTATTTTACAGGACATTGCATCGGGCGATATGCAGAAAAAATGGAACCCTGATGGCGACCAGGCCTGGATGGACCAGTTCTCTAAATTTAATTTTACTGCATCGAATGGTGGTTTTAATGGCCAGTGGAGTTACGACTTTGAAGGGATTTCGCGCTGCAACAGGTCTATCAATTATTTGACCGACCCGGTGGTGGTTGCAAAAATCGGGATAGACGAAACGCTGAAAAACAGATTGCTGGGTGAGGTTTATTTTTTAAGGGCATTCTATTATTTTGACCTGGTAAACAATTTTGGGGATGTGCCATTGTTGTTAAAACCACTTAAAGATTTTTCGGAAGCTTATGAAGTTGCCAAACGGGTGCCAAAAGAACAAGTGTGGGCACAGATCAGTGCCGACCTTGCCTTAGCCAAGCCTTTGCTTCCGGCTACCAAATACATTGATAATGTAGAGAAATGGCGGGCCTCTAAAGGGGCGGTAATTGCTTTACAAGCTAAAGTGGCGCTTTATAATAAAAGATGGACGGATGTGCTGAGCAGCATTACAGAGCTGGAGACTTTAAGGTTTTACAGTTTGAACAGCAATTACTTCGATAGTTTTGACATGACAAAGGAATTTGCCGATAATGAGGTGATTTTTGCCTACGACCACCAGTCGGCCAAAACCCCACCCATGGGCAACGGCCTGTGTGCCCTGGCCGGCTGGGGATTTATTGCGCCTACCACCAATTTTATCAATGCTTTTGAGGCCAATGACCCGCGGTTGGGTTATACTGTAAATGTGCAAAGTCAGAGTGTATACAAAGTATTCGGGGCCTTAAACGATGGCAATAAAGGGAATGAGGATGCGGCCAGTAATAAAATATATATCAGATGGGCCGATGTTTTACTTTGGAAGGCAGAGGCTTTGCTGGAGACAGCTTCTTATCCTGCGGCCATAGGGGTGATCAATAGCATCAGGGCCCGGGCAAGGACCAGTGTAGCTGCGAATGGCAGTTTACCCCCTGCTGGCACGCTACCTGACAGAAATGTAGCTTCGACAGATAAAGCACAGATTAAAGACTGGCTGGTAAAAGAGCGCAGGGTAGAGCTGGGCTTTGAATCGCAGAGATTTAATGACCTGAAAAGGTGGGGCATGGCAAAAGACTTTTTGAAATCTGTAGGTGTAAACTTCCAGGACCGCAATTATGTATATCCAATCCCTCAGGGAGAGGTGGATAAATCGGGAGGAACTATTGTTCAGAATCCAGATTATTAAAAGAGAAGTAATATATGAAAGATCAAGCGCAAAGATTTATACAAAACCCTTTATTATCGCCAAAAGAATTGAAGCCAAGCAGGCCTGGACTGGAGATTACCTGTCTGCTGAACCCCGGTGTTTTTACTTTTGAAGGCAAAACCTGGTTGCTGGTACGTGTGGCGGAGAGACCGAAACAACAGGAGGGTTTTATTTCTTTTCCGGTACTGAAAGGAGAGGGGATTGAAATTATTGAGATCGCATCGGGTGATCCGTACCTGAATGCGGATGACCCGCGGATCATCAGGTATAAAGGGCAGGATTACCTGACCACCCTATCGCATTTACGCCTGCTTTGCAGTGACGATGGTGTTCATTTTTATGAGCCGGAAGGCTATCCCCTTTTGCAGGGGGAGACTTTACAGGAAGCTTTTGGGGTAGAGGATTGCAGGGTAGCATTGATTGAGGGGATGTATTACCTGACTTACACCGCTGTTTCCGGGCAGGGTGTAGGGGTTGGCCTGCGTAAGACCCAGGACTGGAAAACTTTTGTTTCCGAAGGGATGATCATTCCACCACACAATAAGGACTGTGCCATTTTTGAAGAAAAGATCAATGGTAAGTTTTATGCGCTGCATCGACCGAGCAGTGTTGATATCGGTGGAAACTACATCTGGATTGCTCAATCGCCTGATGGCATACATTGGGGAGGGCATAAATGTATTGTTACCACCAGAAAAGACAGCTGGGACAGTGCAAGGGTAGGCGCCGGGGCTGCGCCCATAAAGACGTCACTGGGCTGGCTGGAAATTTATCATGGTGCAGATACCGCCCACCGGTATTGTCTGGGTGCTTTTTTGCTGGATCTTGATGACCCTTCTCTTGTGCTGGCACGCAGTACAGAACCTATTATGGTACCTACGGCTACTTATGAGCTGACTGGCTTTTTCGGACATGTGGTGTTTACGAACGGCCATGTAGTGCAGGGCGATGAGCTGACCATTTATTATGGTGCTGCAGATGAGTTTGTTTGCGGGGCTAAATTCTCTATTAATGAAATATTAACCTCCCTAACTTACTATCATGATTCATAAATTAAAATCCGAGATCGCTCATTTTAAGGCACAATCGCACAACTTTAAAGTGCTCACCTTAACCAATCTGATCTATAGCATTGTTTTGCCTGTGATAGATATTTTTGTGGCGGCTTATGTAATGCGCAGTTCTAATGATCCGGTAAAAGTGGTGGTATATCAGCTTACCATTTATACTGGCATCCCTTTAACCTTCCTGATCAATGGCTGGCTGCTGAACCGCTTCCCTATTAAAGTACTGTATTCATTGGGAATGGTGCTCAGCGCCATTTCAATGATGATCATGATGTCGCTGACCACTCTTGATATTACGGGGATCGGTATTGCAGGCATTGTAATGGGGATGTCTTTTGGTTTTTACTGGGCAAACCGGGATTTTCTGGCCCTGGCTACCACAAATGACGGTAACCGTAATTATTATTATGGGCTGGAGACCTTTTTTTATACCATTATTGCGGTAGTGATCCCGGTGATGATCGGTTGGTTCATAGAAGGCCTGGCAGGTACGGGTGATGCAAAGCTGGCTTATAAAATTGTTACGGGCATTGTGTTTGTGATTACACTCGCGGCTTCGGTGATGTGTTTTACGGGAAGGTTTACCAATCCCATCAGTAAGAAATTCATCTATTTTAAGTTTGATCCTTACTGGTACAGGCTGATGTTTCTGGCGGTATTAAAAGGGCTGGTCCAGGGCTTTTTGGTTACTGCGCCAGCAATGCTGATTATGCTGCTGCTTGGAAAAGAGGGGGCACTGGGCACGGCACAATCGGTAGGGGCTGTTTTTGCAGCCATATTGATGTACATTATTGGTCGTAAAACCGGTCCGCAGCACCGTATATATGTATTTGGCACCGGACTGGTATTGTTTACCGTTGCCGCACTGATTAACGGGATCCTGTTTAATGAAACTGGTGTAATCCTGTTTATGCTGTTCCTTTTGCTGGCTAAACCTTTGCTGGACCTGGCTTATTTTCCTATACAATTTAGTGTGATCGACATTCTGACCAAAAAGGAAAAGAGAAGTGAATTTGCCTATATCCTAAACCATGAGGCGGGCCTTTATATTGGCAGGCTAACTGGAGCGGGTACTTTTTTGTTACTGGCCTATTATTTTTCGAATGAGGTTGCACTGCGTTATGCCATCATTATTGTGGCGGTATTGCAGCTCAGTTCTTACTGGGTGGCAGGGGGCATCATTAAAAAGGGTAAAATTATGAATGAAGGCTTGGAACTGGGCGAAAAGAGCCTTGCAGAAACAGTTAACCCAAGCCATTCCATTGCTTAGGTATTTTAAAGTGATACCTGTTATTTTTAATATATTTAGATGATCACCAATGAAGATGAGATTTAAACTGATTACACCATTTACGCTAATTCTTTTATTTGCTTTTACACTTTGCTTTGCTCAGGTTAAACAAATAGCGATTAACCGGGTAGATGCTATGTCCAACCTGCCCAGGCCACTCCAGATTATAGACTGGAAACAGATGGCGCTTAATTTTGACCGAACGGTGTATGACTTTAAGGCCAAAGGCGAATACTGGCCAATGGTTTGGATGGACAGTACAGGTAAGAACTTTAAACAACCGGCACTGGGTATGTATACAGCTGTGGGCGATGTAAGACAGGGTTTACAAAATAACAAAGGTATGTTTCATGAGGCCCTGGCCAATATGGGAGCTGTTTTGGGTGCCAGCCTGGTAGGTTTGGATAAAAGTAAACAGCAGGGGCTGAATTATGTGGGGATGCTGAAAAACTATTTCAATAAGGATACCGGTTGGGATATTATGATGAACAATACGGCACCAGAGGTGGCTTTACTGGGTGGGGGCTATGGCCGCGACTGGTGGTATGATGTTTACCCGAACGTATTGTTCTATGCGATTTATGACAAATACCCTTTGGAGCCTGATTTTGAGGTGATGGCCAGGCGTATTGCCGAGCAGTTTTATCAGGCAGATTCGGTATTGAACGGCAATTATCATTATTCTTATTTCGACTATGGGAAGATGAAGCCAATGACCAACCAGATCTGTGCACAACCCGATGCGGCAGCCGGGCACGCTTATGTGTTGTATGCCGCTTATAAAAAGTTTGGTGATCCGCGTTACCTGAAAGGCGCGGTCAGCGCAATGAAAGCGCTGGAAAGCCAGGGAATAAATCCTACTTACGAGTTGCTGATGCCTTTTGGTGCCTACCTCGCCGCCAGGATGAATGCAGAGCAGGGTACTTCTTTTAACCTGGCAAAAATGCTGGATTGGACATTTGACGGTACTGCAGTATGTAGGGAAGGCTGGGGTTTTCTGGTAGGTAACTGGAATGGTTTCGACATTTCGGGCACTGTGGGCAGTACGGTCGATCATGGCGGTTATGCTTTTTTAATGAACACTTTTGATGCGGCCTGGCCTTTGGTTCCATTGGTGAGGTATAAACCCGAATACGCCACTGCGATCGGAAAATGGATGCTGAATGCGGTAAATGCTTCGCGGTTGTTTTATCCGCAATATATGCCTGTTTCACATCAAACCATACCTGAGCTTGCTGCCGTAACCAAGGGGGTAATTGCTTACGAAGGCTTTGCAAAAGCTTCTACTTTTGATACCCTATACCAATCGTTAAAAGCGCCAGTAGCACAGGGTGATGGACCGAAATGGGTGCCGGGTAAAAATCCGGAGGTATCGCAGTTTAGTGTATATGGCAGTGCACATGCCGGTATTTTTGGGGGCATTGTGAAGGAAACCGATGTAAAAGGAATATTGGGACTAGATTTGCTGGCGACTGATTTTTATGCAGCAAAGGCTTACCCGAGTTACCTGTTCTACAATCCTTATCGCAGTGCTAAGACAATAAATTTTAAGTTACCAAAAGGGCTTAAAGGAAAGAGAGACGTGTACGATTTGCTGAGCCAGCGTTTTGTGGCGCGGAACCTGCTGGCAGGAGCTAAAGTAACTATTCCGGCATTACAATCTGTGGTGCTTGTTTGTGTGCCTGCGGGGCTGAAGATGCAGATTAAAAATAAACAAATGTGGATTGACGGCGTAGTGGTGGATTATAATTATAACAAAATTTAAGTATGTTTACAGGCTGAAAACTAAAATAAAAGAAATTAATGAAAGTTGCGTTAATAACCGGTGTTACCGGACAGGATGGAGCATATCTGGCAGAGTTTTTACTTAAAAAAGGATATTTTGTTCACGGTTTAAAAAGACGGGCTTCATCATTCAATACAGACCGGATTGATCATTTGTACCAGGACCAGCATGAGAAAGGTGTAAATTTTAAATTGCATTACGGTGATTTAACCGATTCCACCAATCTGATCCGTATCATTCAGGAAACGCAGCCTGATGAAATCTATAATCTGGCAGCTATGAGCCATGTAAAGGTAAGTTTTGAAATGCCTGAATATACTGCGAATGCCGATGGTATAGGTACATTAAGGCTATTGGAAGCTGTACGTATTCTAGGTATGGAAAAAAAGACCAAAATATACCAGGCCTCTACTTCGGAACTGTATGGTTTGGTCCAGGCGGTACCCCAAAGTGAAAGTACCCCATTTTATCCGCGTTCACCTTATGCTGTAGCAAAGATGTATGCCTACTGGATTACAGTAAATTACAGGGAAGCTTATCAGATGTATGCCTGTAACGGTATTCTTTTTAACCATGAAAGTCCCTTAAGAGGGGAAACTTTTGTTACACGTAAAATTACCCGTGCGGCCTGTAAGATCGCATTGGGCCTGCAAAGCTGTTTATATCTCGGCAACCTGTCGGCGCAGCGCGACTGGGGCCATGCCAAGGATTACATTGAGGCCATGTGGCTGATCCTCCAGCAGGAAAAGCCAGAAGATTACGTAATTGCTACCGGAATAACCACAACAGTAAGGGATTTTGTGAAAATGAGTTTTGCTGAACTGGGTATAGAAGTTGAATTTAGTGGCAAGGACCAGTACGAAAGGGGTGTAATTATTGATGTAGACCAGGAAATGGTTGTTAAGCTAGGTTTAAATGATGCCAATCTGAAACCGGGCACTGTTGTGGTGCAGGTAGATGAAAAATATTTCCGCCCTACTGAGGTTGACCTGTTGTTGGGCGACCCGACCAAGGCCAATACGAAACTGGGTTGGAAACCTAAGTACGATTTACCACTTTTGGTGGAAGACATGATCCAGTCAGATCTGCAACTGATGAAAAAAGATGAATACCTGAAAAAAGGTGGGTTTAAAACACTTAATTATTTCGAGTAGGTAGTTTTTTGTTTAAGCTGGTGCTCTTTTCTGTATTTAGCCAGGTTGATGAGCAATACGCTGCCCAGGATGACCACCAATCCGGCAACCTGGATTATAGTGACCTTTTCGCTGGTAAAAAGTACACTCAGCAAAACAGCTACTACAGGGTTTACATAGGCATACGTGCTCACCTGTGTTGCCGGGCGTACACTTAATAACCATACGTACGCACTAAAAGCAGCAATAGAGCCAAATATGACCAGATAGCCAACTGATAACCAGGCATCAGCTGATACCATATGCCAATCGAAATTTTTAAGTTCTGAATTGAACAGGATACCCGGCGTAAAAGCGATACCGGCGGCCAGCATTTGCCAGGAGGTATTTACAGATACCGAAACGGCACTGGTCGTATTGTATTTTGAATACAGGGAACCCGCTGCCCATCCTATTGGTGCCAGCAGTAAAAGTACAATACCTACAATTTGAGTGTTGCTCTGGTTGTTGTTCAGCGTATGCATTACCTGTTCTGCAAATAGTAGGATAACACCTATAAACCCTATAATCAATCCCATTACTGTAGAGGTACTTTGCAGGTTTTCTTTCCATTTCGGTTTGTCCAGAATTACGAACCACATGGCTGCAGATGAAACCAGGATGGCAACCAATCCGCTTGGTATAGATTGTTCTACCCAGATCACCAGTCCGTTGCCTATCCCAAGCATCAGTATGCCCGCTATGGCAGCCTGTCTGATACTTTTTTTATCAAAAATCTTTTCCCCTTTAATGCTGCACCATGTTATTAACAACAGTCCGGCCGCAAGGAACCTGAAGGCACCAAGGATAAAAGGAGGAAAGCCGGCGAGGGCTTTCTGGATAAAAAAGTAAGTAGAACCCCAAACGATATATACTATGGCAAAGGCCAGGATAACGATTAAGGGAGAGGCTTTTTTGTTTAATTGTGAGGGCATGATGTATAGTTTTTCAGGTATTACCAACTGGAAATACAAAAGTATGTAAATTCTTTATCCCGGGCAGCCCGGATATTGCTATCTTGCCTTTTAATTTAAAAAAATACTCTCCCATGATTATCATTATACAATGCAGGGACCAGGTGGGACTGGTGGCCGATATTTCAGGAATACTGGCGGCAGCACAATTGAATATCATTTCTATGCGCGAGCATGTTGATAAAGCAGAAAATCGTTTTTTTATGCGCCTGGAAGTAGACGGCGTCTCGGATGAAGTATTGCTGGAAGCGCAAATGCGGCAGGTGCTCCCATCAGGAGCTGTTATACAGGTAAACCCGGTCCCGGATAAAAAAGTAGTAGTAATGGTTACGAAAGAATACCATTGCCTGGCCGATATCCTGATCCGCAATAATTTTAATACATTGGGTGCCCAGGTACTTTGTGTAATCGGAAACCATGATGTACTGCAAAAGATCTGTGAACGTTTTGCCGTTCCTTTTTTCCTGATCCCTTATCATGAAGATAAGGAAGTTTCAGAAAGGGAGATCATTGCAAAGATCCGGTCCTATGATCCGGACTATGTGGTGCTGGCTAAATTTATGCGTATCCTTTCGCCTGCTTTTGTGGCTAATTTTCCCAATAAGGTGATCAATATCCATCATTCCTTTTTACCTGCATTTGCAGGGGCTAACCCTTATAAAAAAGCCTTTGAAAGAGGGGTGAAATTAATTGGGGCTACTGCACATTTTGTAACGGACGACCTGGATGAAGGGCCGATTATTGCCCAGCAGATCATTCCGGTTAACCATTCATTTACTGTAGCCGATATGGTGAAATCGGGGCAGGAGATTGAAACAGCGGTATTGGCAAAAGCCTTAAGGTTGGTGTTGAACGACAGAGTGTTCGTCTACCGCAATAAAACAGTTGTATTTGAGTAAGCGCGCATTTTATGGATGATTTTTCCACTTAGGAAACCGGAGATGCAGGAAAAGTAAAGTTTGGCATTATTTGCCAATCAGATCTGAAGCCAGGTACAGGCCAATAAACAAGAGGCCTGTATCCTGATGTTTGATAAGGTATGCTTTGATCAATTGCATAGATTTAGTGATATGGCTATTTACGGTGGCAACAGAGATGCCAAGGAGCTTGCTAACCTCATCATAACTTTTACCGTCGATTTTGCAGAGCTCGAATACCATTTTTCTTTGAGGAGAAAGCTGGTCGATTGCATTTTTCAGAAGTGCTGCACTCTCTTTGCTCAATAAAACTTCTTCAGCATTAAGGTAATGGTCAGTGCCCCGGAGCAGCAGCTGCTCAATCAATGAATTGTCGGATGCTACCTTCCTGAAATAATTGTAAACCAGGTTCCTGGTGATGGTATAGAGGTAGGATTGAAAGGATTTGCCGGGAATAATTTTTTCCTTATTGTCCCACAGCCGGATAAAAAGTTCCTGTAACAACTCATCGGCAACGTCCTTATCCTTGGTCATGCTCAGGATTTTAAGGTACATGGGTTTGCTGTAAGCCTCATAAATCCCATTAAAGGCAGTCTCATCACCCGTTTTAAGACGGGCAAGTAAGTTATTTTGATAAGAATCTTCTAAAATGATCAATGTACAACAGGCCTTTTAACATTCAAATCTAACGATTTTAAAAAATAGTTACGAAATATTCCATTTTACAGTCATTGCTTTTCCTGTTTGCTGTGTATTAGTAGCGAATTGCAGGAAATGAAAGAACCAATCGATACCTTATTTGCGAAATATCTGGACGATCAATGCAGCTCAGCAGAAATTAAGTTATTGCTGGAGCATTTTAAATTGCCCGAAAATAAAACGCTGTTAAAAGAAGTTATTTTATCAGGGCTGGAAAGGCAGGCTGAGATAAAAGCTATACCCGACGACCTGAATGAAAGGATAGCAGCCATTCATCTCAGGGTAAATGAACATATCCAAAACACTATGGTGGTTAAACGACCATTGTTTGCCAGGTTGTGGCCACGAGTGGCTGCTGTTGCTGCTATCCTTGTCATTATTTCTGCAACTTTGTTTTATTATAATGGGAAACATTCGTTTGACAACCTTGAGGAGCAGATTGCGGCAGCTCAGATTAAGCCAGGGAGAAACCAGGCAATATTAACATTGGCAAATGGTAGTAAAGTACAATTGAGCGATGTAAATGGCAAACCGGTTTACATTGTGCCCGAAGGTTCGGCAGGCGCCGCTGCAACGTATAACACAATAGAAGCACCAGCTGGTGGCCAATGGCAGGTTGTATTACCCGATGGTACCCGTGTATGGTTAAATGCGTTGTCCAGCATCACTTTCCCCACTGCATTTATAGGTTCGGAAAGAAAAGTAAAAATTGATGGGGAAGTTTATTTTGAAGTGGTTCACAATAAAGTACTGCCTTTTCGTGTAGAAAGTACCGGGCAAACAGTAGAAGTTTTAGGTACTAAATTTAACATCATGGCTTACCATGATGAAGCCCAGACCAAAACAACACTGCTGGAAGGTGCTGTGAAAATTGCTACGGGTAAGGAAGAGAAAGTGCTGAAACCAGGCGAACAGGCAATGGTAATGAACGGAGGGGTTAAAATAGAGACCGATGTAGACCTGGAAAATGTTATAGCCTGGAAAAACGGAGATTTTATATTTAAGGGGGAAGATTTTAAAACCACCATGCGCAAAATTGCCCGCTGGTATAATGTAGAGATCAGCTATGATCCTTCAGTACCTGACGATATTGAACTTGCAGGTTGGATTTCAAGAGACAGCCAGCTTTCAATGGTATTGAAGCGAATTGAACAGGCCGGTAAAATAAAATTTAACGTTGAAGGAAGGAGGATTACCGTAATGAAGTAAACTTATACTAAACTCCGGTAATGCAAAAAAGAAAGCCAGGGTGCTCGCTACACTCCCGGCTCATATCAGGCATTACGTCAATAAAATTTTCAGTGTATCAACTTAATAACCAGACTTAACAAATGTATAAAATTTATACTAACAAACTTGGTGTACCCTTGCGGTATGTCGATAGAATATTATTTATTATGCGGTTAACCACCATAATTTTAATAGCATCCTTAATGCAGGTAAGTGCTGCAGGTTTTGCTCAACGGATTATTTTAAATGAGCGTAAAGCACCACTCGAAAAGATCTTAAAAGCTATCCGCACGCAAAGCGGCTACGACGTGATTATGGAAAGAAAGCTAATGGACAAAACGAAATCTATCGATGTTTCTGTACAGAACGCTACTCTTGAAGAAACCATGGACATTGTACTTAAGGGTTTAAATCTGAAGTATACCATTGAAGGAAAGATCATCGTAATAGAACCGGTAAAACCTTCTTTTATGGATAACATCAGGGCTGCGTTTGCGAATATTGATGTACGTGGCCGCGTGGTAGACAGTACCGGCCATGCCTTACCGGGAGCTAGTGTAATGGTCAAAGGAAAAAGACAAATTGCCAGGGCCGGTACAGATGGTACGTTTCTTTTGCAAAATGTTGAAGAAGGGACAACACTGGTCATTAGTTACACCGGGTATAAAACCAGGGAGATTGTAGCCTCAAAAGACCTTGGAACAATAAGGATGGATATTGCCGTTGCAAACCTGGAAGAAGTTGCGGTAACAGTCAACACGGGCTACCAAAAAATCAAACCAGAGCAAAGTACTGGTGCAGTTTCGCAAATAGGCACAAAGGAGTACGAATCCAGGGTGAGCTCCAATTTCCTTGATGGATTAGTAAACAGGTTACCTGGATTGTTAATTAATAATAGTGTGCAGTTTACCAGTACAGCTCCAGGTGCTATAAGTTCCACTTCGAGGCCTTTGTTCAACATTCGTGGTATTTCAACCATGTCGGCCAACCAAAGTCCACTGATTGTAGTTGATGGTTATCCGACGGAGTTGACTTTAGATATGATTGATCCAAATGAGATCAAATCAGTAACGATCCTTAAAGATGCCGCTTCTGCCACCGTATATGGAGTAAGAGCCTCCAACGGTGTCATCATAATCGAAAGAAAACAAGCTACACCCGGTGCGGCACAGTTCAATTTCAGGACTACATTGGGCATTACACCAGAGGAAAATTACAGCCGCTACCGTTGGGATCCAGAGGCATCAGGCATCAATGCCAATTACGTACGGGAAAGACAATCATTAAATATTACACCTGGTAGCTGGGGATTGTTATTTGCACCAGGAATACCAAATGGAGGTAACGTACGACGTTCCATCCCTTTCTATATCCAGGCTCAGCTTGCCGCCGGTATCATTACACCTGCACAGGCTGAAAGCTCTTTTGCAGAACTGGCTAATTATGATAATCTTGATGATTACAGTCGCTTATTCCAGCG
The DNA here is from genome assembly GCF_014200825.1 of Pedobacter sp. AK017. Taxonomy (NCBI): domain Bacteria; kingdom Pseudomonadati; phylum Bacteroidota; class Sphingobacteriia; order Sphingobacteriales; family Sphingobacteriaceae; genus Pedobacter; species Pedobacter sp. AK017. The sequence continues at coordinate 121,295 of NZ_JACHCW010000011.1, read as the reverse complement.
GACGGCAATTGCGCAAACCAATACACTGAACATTTCAGGTGGTGTGCCAAACGCGTTATATTACATCACGGCCAATTATACGGGTAACCGTAGTAATGCAATCCTGAATGACAACAATAGATTTCAACTTACGGGCCGCACTACCCTTAAACTCGCAAAACGACTGAGCCTGGAACTGACCACTGAATATCAGGAAAACCGTGTTAACGGGGCTCCGGTGCCGGGTGCGGCTTCCTATGCGGGGTATGAGCGTTATGAAGATGTAAACGGCAACCCTGCCGCCATCATTTCACAAAGCTATGCGCCTGTTTACAATAGTTTCATCCTGTCACAGGGTTTGTTGGATCAAAATTATTACCCTTTGATTGAAGCGAATAAAGTAAGCAATAAAACGCGGACGCTAAACAACAAGACCATTGCCAATTTTAATTATGATATTGGAAAAGGGTTTAACTTGCTGTTCGGTGGGGTATATGAAACTTCCCGTACAGAGTTCAGGCACCTGGCCGCCCAGGGTTCGAATGAAGTGAATTCATTTGTAAACAATTATACGGTAACACCTACTGCAGCTAATCCTGCACTGGCATTCAAAAGGAATCTTCCTGATGGAGATTTCCTACGCCAGCAGAATGCCACCTCAACTGGTTATACCGCACGTACGCAATTGAATTACAATAAAAGAATGGGTAACCATTCCCTTAACGGTATAGCAGGAGCTGAAATACGCCGAGTATTAAATAAAAGTAATTTAGCCTCTTATTTTGGCTATAACGATCAGAGTTTGCTGCATCAGCCTGTAGATTACGCTTCGATATTTAACGGTGTAACGGGAACCAGTGGTACACTTGTCACGGGAAATGGCCTTGGTCTTTTGGAGAATTATTTCAACCAGGGTTATGATGATGACCGGTATGTATCGGCTTTTTCTAATGTTGTATACTCCTTTAAAGATACCTATTCCTTATCAGGAAGTATCCGTATCGACCAATCAAACCTTTTTGGTAGTGATCCAAAATATAAATACAAGCCCCTGTGGTCATTAGGTGCTGCCTGGAACATACATAAGGAAGATTTCATGAGTAATTTTAACTGGCTTCACCAGTTGAAACTGCGTGGTGCTTACGGATTTAATGGAAATGTAGCTAAACTTTCGCTTCCGCAGGTCATTGCCCAATCCCGGAACAATAACGCCAATACACCAACACTTCCTTCTCTCGTCCTATTCTCCAATGCCAATACGGGCCTTCGCTGGGAACAGACCGAGAACTTAAACCTTGGGCTCGATTTTAATGTTTTCAAAAATATCACAGGTAGTTTTGAATATTACACCAAAAAAACGACCGATGTGATGGGTAATTCCAGTATTGATCCAACACTTGGTGCAAACTCTGCCTTAATCAATTATGCCAGCATCAGAAATAATGGCTTAGAGTTTAGCCTGAAAGCAGACTGGATTTCTACCAGAGACTTTAACTGGAACACAGGTATAGTGGTGGCAAAAAATAGCAGCAAAGTATTAGATGTCTACAGGACAGGCCAGTACAATCCGCAGGTACTTGATGTGCTGGGTTATGTAAGTGGCTATCCGGTAGGTGCTATGTTCTCGTATGATACGCGCGGGCTCAATAATGAAGGCCACCCTATTATTTACGATCAGAACGGGGCATCGTATGTTGTAAATACCAGTTCCACGGGTACACCTCTGGTTACTGCAATGTCAGATAAGAATTCAGGACTGGTACAGTATTCGGGAACATCTGTTCCAACCATTAGCGGTGGATTAAGTAACCGCGTTGACGTTGGTAATTTTTATTTCTTCGCCATGATCAACTATTATGGTGGTTTTAAAGTAAGGGTGCCAAGACCTACTCCGGCAGAGAACAGACCTTTGCCAGGGTCGAACGACTATTGGAGGGTTGCCGGTGACGAGCTGAAAACAAACATTCCAAACCTGACTGATTTGAATAGCTCTGCTCCGGGGCTGGCATACCGTTATAATAGCAACTATGTGGTTCATGGTGATTACATGACGCTGGGCGATGTTACAGTTTCCTACCGCTTAAATGACCTTAAATTCATGAAAAATGTCGGATTCAAGAACTTTGAGCTCAAAGCCCAGGCTTCAAACCTGTACTCCGTCGGATTTAACCGCTATAACTTTAGCATGGCTACAGGAAGCTATGCCAAATCGTATTTAACCCCTACGTATACGCTTGGTTTGTTCACCAACTTTTAAAATTTTATACTGATGAAGAAATTTAAATATATAGCCGCCCAATTGCTTGTTTGCTGCATGGTTTTTAGCGGTTGCGATAAATATCTGGATGTTGAACCAAAGGGCAAGCAATTGCTGAAAACAACGGGTGACTTTGATCTTTGGTTGAACGCACAAACGTTTACAACTGAGATGAGTAGTCCTTATTTGGATTATATGACAGACAATATAGATTACCTAAGCGTTAATACTCCGCCAATTAGCCTTGCCGACTTTGTTTATACCTGGGCGCCACAGTTTACAAATGATGTAACAGCACCGGCCTATTTATGGGCTGACCACTATCAACGTATTAGTCTGTATAATACCGTGTTGTTAGGTATTGACGCTGCTGAGGGTGGGACTGCATCACAGAAGAACAGTCTTAAGGCGGAAGCCTTACTTGGCCGTGCATTTTCGTATTTTTACCTGGTGAATGAATATGCCAAGCCCTACGACGCGGCAACCGCATCCACCGATTTGGCTGTGCCTTTTGTCACTTCAGACAATGTAAGTCAAAAAGCACCCCCAAGAGCTACAACGGCTGAAATTTATCAACACATCCTGGATGATATCAATGTGGCTATCCCGAACCTTCCTGCTGACAACAGTGGCGCTAGGTTTCGTGGCTCTAAGGCTGCCGCATACAGTGTATTGGCACGCATTTATTTATACAGAAGGGAATATAGTGAAGCGCTGCGTTATGCTGAGCTGGCGCTGGCCAATACCCGTGCCACAATGATTGATTATACCACCCCTGCTTCCTTTCCCACCACGCAAAATGTAGTGTCTCATCCGGACGCAATTTATGGTAAGGGATATGCTGCTGCTGGTATCCCGATAACCTTAGATTTGAAAGGCTCGTTTGCGGGCAACGACACAAGGAGAACAATTTTTTATTCGAGCTGGACCAGTACCGTAAGAGGGGCGACTGCGTTTTACGCAGCTGCAGTTACACCAACTTTCCAGCTAACCAATTCCGGTACAACTGTTCAGGAAATGCACTTAATTGCAGCAGAATGTGCGGCGCGAAGTACTGCCCCGAATGGCCTGGCTACGGCACTTGGCCACCTGAATCAGGTGCGCAGGAACAGGTATACGGGTACGCCAATTGAGAGCAGGGATTTTACTTCATCAAGTCAGAGTGCTGTGTTTAACGAAGTGCTGGCCGAAAGAAGACGTGAATTACCTTTCCATAGCTTACGCTGGTTTGATATGCGGAGATTTGATATGGAGAACAGGATGTCAGTAGTAATCCGCACCAATGCACAGAACACAGTAGTTGCCACGCTTGAGCCGAACAGCCCAAGATACACGCTGCAAATCCCTATTCAGGTGATTGCCTTTAACCCGGATATGCCCCAAAATCCATAACTATAAAATTTAAGAGATGAAGACATACAAATTAAATTTATTGGCAATATGCACGGTAGTGCTATTGTTTATGGCTTGCAAAAAAGACAAAACTGGCCGCGAACCCTTGCCAGAAGGTAGGGTAACTTTTGATGTGCCGGCTTCAACAGATGTAGTGGCGAGAGATTTCGATATCAGAAATGTGTCTGTAGTTAGCGTGGAAATGAAAGCGGCGCTACAAGGTAGCTCGTCTTCGGATGTTCATTATGTGACCTTTGCTACTGATACGACTAAAATAGCAGATTATAAGCTAAAATATGGCAATACCGCTCTTTTACTTCCTACAAAAAGCTATCTTTATTATAAGCCAACGGTAGCCATTGCTGCCGGGGCCAACCTTTCAGAAGCAGCGGTACTGAATCTTAGTTTTCAGACTACACTACAGCCTTTCAGCACTTATGTGCTGCCGCTAACCATTGCATCTATAGATGGCATACCACAGGATCCAAAGACACGCAAAGTGGTTTATTATGTTTTTAATACAAAAGAACCACGTTATATGAGCCATGCCGGATATACTCCTACTGCTACTGCATCTTCTACATTTGGAACTAACGTAGCAAGCAGAGCAATTGATGCAGCTACAGGTACAACATTTTGGGCAAGTTCTAACACGGTGCCGCTGCCACAATTCCTGACCATTGATTATGGACGAAATGTTACCTTTCCTGGATTAGACTATTTTTTTCCGACGGCCTTAACCGCTGCCAATGGAGCTCAGACAACCTCTGCTAAAGTGGAAACAAGTATAGATAACATAACCTGGACAGATAAGGGTACGTATGCAATCAATGTCAACAATACTGCTAGAATGCACACTATAACTTTGCCTTCATTAACAACAGCCAGATACTTACGCTTTACCATTTTGGCAGCAAATCCATATGTAGCATCAGCAACAATCACTTATAACATAGGTTTTGTGGGCGGCATTTTACTGTTAAATTAAAAAAGATAACTCTTAATCTATAAAAATAGAAAAATGAAAAAAACAATATTTTCAGTTTTGATACTGCTGCCTTTTATGGCAGCAGCTCAAAAAAACTACACCATAACAGGAAAATTGCCGGCTGTTAAAGGCCAGGCCAAAGCTTATCTTGTTCTTTTAAAAAACAATGCGTGGAAGGAAACAGACTCTGCTGAAATCAAAGATGGTAAGTTCCAGTTTACCGGGAGTGTGAATGAACCTCAGAATGCAATCCTGGCCGTCAGGCGTAATGGTGCAGCAGATTCAGGAAGACAACGTGATGCGCTGGGCTTTTTCATTGAGAACTCCAAAATTGAAATAGTTGGAACAGATTTAATCAGTAATGCTAAAATTACCGGCTCGGTTGCTAATCGTGAAAATGAAGAGCGAGAAGCCATGATAAAGCCAGTTACCGCTAAGATCATAAAGCTGCAAGATGAATTTGGAAAAAAAGCCGCAGACGGATATTATATTAAATCATTGGAAGAACGTAAAAAAGCGGGAGACAGCATTCAAAAATTGGTGGCAATGAATAAGGACATCAACCATAGGTTTGCAGAAACGCATTTAAATTCTTTCATGGGACTTTACACCTTCAATATGTATGTGCTCGACAATAAATTTGATCCGGCGAAGGAAGAGCCCTTATTTAACCGTTTTTCAACTGTTTTAAAATCCTCTCCACTTGGTAAACGTACCATAGAGAAATTAGAAATTGGTAAGCGGCGCCAGACCGGTGCTAAAGCAACAGATTTTACACAAAATGACCTTAACGGTAAACCATTTACGCTTTCTTCTTTAAGGGGAAAATATGTACTGGTAGATTTTTGGGCCAGTTGGTGTGGCCCATGCCGTGCAGAAAACCCTAATGTGGTAAAGGCATATAATGAACTAAAAGGAAAGAACTTTGAGATTGTAGGCGTATCGCTTGATTACCCGGGTGGTAAAGCGGCCTGGGCAGAAGCGGTTAGAAAAGACGGTTTACCCTGGATCCAGGTGAGCGACCTGAAAGGCTGGAAAAATGAGGTGGCCCTGATGTACGGCATCAATTCAGTACCACAAAATCTGCTGATTGATCCGCAGGGGGTAATCATTGCTAAAAATCTGAGGGGCGAGGCGCTTACAGATAAATTGAAGGAATTGATTAAATAAATTCATTTTGACCTTCTAACACATAAAAAACTACTTATGAATATTAAAATAATTATTATTGCGCTCCTGCTACTGCCAGCAAGTTTTTGCCTGGCGCAGGATAAATTTGAAATATCGGGCCAGCTTTCCCAAGCAGGTAAGGATAAGATGGTAATGCTCAGCTACAAAAACAGCGAGGGTAAAGATACCAAAGACAGCGCCCTGGTAAAAAACGGTAAATTCCTGATCAGCGGTACTACAGCTTTTGGTAATAAAGCGTATCTGACACTAATGCCTGTAAAAAAGGATACTATCCGACGTGTCGGTCAATCTGATTACCAGGAGTTTTACCTGGAAAAGGGCATGTATAAAGTAACGGGTACAGATAGCCTGGCCAAAGCAAGCATAACGGGAGCGCAGGCGCAAAAGGATTTTTTATTATGGAAGTCTAAATCACAGGCCCTGTTGGCCCAGTTCAGAGAGATCACCCAGCGGTTTACCAAGGTTTATTATGCGAAAGTGAAAGATACGGTAACGATCAAAAAGATTCAGGCCGAAGCAAGACCAGTACATGCCAAAATCGAAGCGGCATTGGATTCCTTTATTTTTAGTCACCCGGATTCCTATGTGGCGCTTGATCTGATTGCTTCAGAAAAGACCGCAGTAATCGATCCCCAGGTTTTTGGGGCTTATTACAATCCATTAAGCAAAAGAGTACTGGCCAGTTTTACTGGTCAGAAATTAACTGCCAAATTTGAAAAGGCAAAGAAAATATCCATTGGTAAAACTGTAGACTTTACGCAAACAGACGATAAAGGCAATGAATTTAAGCTTTCTTCATTAAAAGGAAAATACGTACTGGTCGATTTCTGGGCCAGCTGGTGCGTGCCTTGCCGTGCAGAAAATCCACATTTGCTAAAAGCTTATAACCAGTTAAAAGATAAGGGATTTGAAATTGTAGGGATTTCTCTGGATGAAACCAAAGCCGCCTGGCTTAATGCTGTAAAGCATGATGGCATGCCCTGGATACAGGTGAGTGACCTGAAGGGCTTTAAGAGTGAAATTGCAGTTCAATATGGTATCTCTGCCATTCCTCAAAACTTTCTGATCGACCCACAAGGCGTTATCATAGCGAAGAACCTAAGGGGTGAAGATGTAAATGAGCAGCTTGCGAAACTGATCCGTTAGCAGATAAAATCAGTATAAGCATTAGACCCTTATTTAAAAAGACGTAATCTGTGTCTTTTTAAATAAGGGTCTTTTTTTTGCAAAGTACAGGCCCAGGTTAAACCGGAATTAAAAATAACGCCCGGGTTTTTTGGTTTGTATTGTTGATTTTGTATAGCTTCACAAAAAGGGAGATCATTACAAGCACAATATGGATTGTCAAACAGACGAACAGCTTACCGGCCTTATAAAGGAGGGAAATGTTTTTGCTTTTAAAGCGCTGTATAACAGATATGGAAATTTGTTGTTTGTCTACATCTCAAAAAGCCTGCACGATCAGGATGATGCGCAGGATATTGTACAGGAGGTGTTTGCCCAGCTCTGGAATTCGAGGGAATCCCTGAACATTACCACTTCCATCTCGTCCTATTTATATGCTTCGGTGCGCAATAAAATGATCGATTTAACAAGACGGAATGGTTTACATAAAAAATACCTTGAGAAACTGGATACTTTTGAAGCAGACAATATCATGGCAGATCACCTGGTTAGGGAGAAACAACTTGCGGCCTTAATTGAAAAGGAAATCGATGCCCTTCCTATAAAGATGCGGGAAGTATTCCTGTTGAGCCGAAGCTCAGATTTATCGCATCAGGAGATTTCAGATCAGCTTGGCCTCCAAAAGCAAACCGTCAGGTCACATATTAAACGTGCCCTGAAAATTCTACGCTTAAAATTTTAATCTGCTAATTGCCCCCCTGCCCCCCGGTTCTTCGTCATTGTTATAAAAGGCATAGTTTATAATTGACAATGAAAAGGGAGCCAACAGAAGATTTACTCGATAAATACAGCCAGGGTGTTTGCACTGCTGAAGAAAAAGCATTGGTAGAAAGCTGGTTTCTGCACTGGAAAGCAGATGGCGTTAGCCCTTCCGCGGCAAGGATTGAGCGGGCCAATAGAGAAGTTATGCGCTCCATTCTGGCTGAAGTACCTGTAAAAAAGATCAACAGAAACTGGCAGTTGGCCGGTATTGCTGCGGCCATATTATTGCTGCTTGGCATATCTGTGCTGTTGTTTAGAGAAGGGCCATTGTCAAAAGCTTACCGTAATGACATCGGCCCTGGTGGTAATAAAGCCACGCTTACCTTAAGCAGTGGAAAAGTTATTCCATTGAGCAGTACAAAAACAGGTGTCGTAATTGAGGGGGATCATTTAACCTATAATGATGGTACTGTGCTGGCATCGCCCCAAAACATGGTATTAAATGAAGTACAGGTAAGTACACCGCTGGGCGGTACTTATCAGGTTAGCCTGCCTGATGGTACCCGGGTATGGCTCAATGCGGGTTCTACACTTAAATTTCCTTCAAGCTTTGCAGGTCTTAAGGAAAGAATCGTCCGTTTATCCGGTGAAGCTTATTTCGAAGTGGCCCGGATCAAATCTCCGCAGGGCATAAAATTTATAGTAAAAACAGCTCAGCAGGAAGTAAGCGTGCTGGGTACCCATTTTAACATCAACAGTTACGCAGATGAGCCCAATACCAAAACAACGCTGCTTGAGGGTTCAGTGCGCCTCTCTGTCCCGCTATTGCAGAACGGGGGGACGATGCTTAAACCAGGCGAACAGGGCTTTAATGAGGGGCAAAGGATTGAGGTTAGCAAAGTGGAGGCAGAGGAAGTTATTGCATGGAAAAACGGGGAATTTGCATTCAGCAATGAAAGACTGGAAAGTATCATGCGCAAAATTGCACGCTGGTATGATGTTACCGTTGTTTATGAAAATAAAAACGTTGGTAACGTACCATTCGGTGGCAGCATATCCAGGTTTGGCAAGGTCTCAGAGGTGCTGGATATGCTCGAATTAACAGGGAAAGTAAAATTTAAAGTAGAAGGAAGGAGGATTACCGTGAATTAAACAGATATAAAAACGGTAATACACAACAGAGCCAGAAGTCTCGACTCTTCTGGCTCATGCCTGTATTGCTATGAAATAAAAGCGAATCTATTACATCAATTTACAAATTTACAGACTAAACAAATGTATATATTTTATACCAATAATCCGGATATGCGGAAAAGGCATATCTATAAGATTCTATTGATTATGCGACTGACCACCGTAATTTTAATCGCATCGATGCTTCAGGTAAGTGCTTCCGGTTTTGGTCAGAAGCTGAATTACGTTCGTAAAAGCACCACATTACTCCAGCTGTTTAAGGAAATAAAGGCCCAGACGGGCTATCATGTAGTGTGGCCGGAACAGGACATCAATACCCATACAGTGATTACCGCTAATTTTAGAAATGTGCCGGTAACCGAAGTGCTAAACCAAAGCCTGAGAGGATTAAATTTAACGTATGCCATCAGGGGCAGGACCATCGTAATTAAAGCGATAAACCCATCCCTTATAGATAAGGCGAAGCTCATCCTGGATTCGGTCCATGATTTTTTTCTTAGCATTGATGTACAGGGGCGTGTGGTGGACGACCGGGATGAACCCCTGTTGGGTGCAATTGTTAAAGTTAAAGGGAGCACTATGGCCACTTCAACAAATGCAGTGGGGAATTTTGAACTGAAACAGGTGCCCGAAAATGCTATCCTGCTCGTTTCCTATCTTGGCTTTGAGACCAAAGAAATCAAAGCTGAGAAAAGTCTGGGCACCATTAAGCTGATTCTGGCTATTGACGATTTAAAAGAGGTGGAGATCAATGCCGGCTATTATACGGTTAAAAATAAAGTACGTACCGGTGCAATATCCCGTGTGTCTGACGAAATAATTGCCGCACAGCCGGTTGGTAATCCGCTGACTGCGTTAACAGGCAGGATGGCCGGGGTAAATATAGCACAGAGTTCCGGCGTAACCGGAGGAAACGTCAATGTAGAAATAAGGGGGAGGAATAGCTTAAGGTCGGATGCCAGGGACCCCTTATACCTGGTTGATGGCGTACCTTATCCCTCTGCCCCGCTCACCAACAACAGTATGGGTGTTTCAATTTTAGCAGGCAGCAGCCCCTTAAACTACCTGAACCCCCTCGACATTGAAAGTATCGAGGTGTTGAAAGATGCAGATGCAACTGCCATTTATGGCTCAAGGGGTGCCAATGGGGTGGTGCTGATCAAAACAAAATCTGCTAGGAACGGAAAAACGGAAGTAGGCTTCAATATTTATACCGGCATTTCGAAAGTCAGTACGATACTCGATCTTTTAAATACTTCGCAATACCTTGAAATGCGTAATGAGGCATTTAAAAATGACGGGATAAGTCCAGGCTTAACAGATTACGACCTGAATGGCAGCTGGGACCAGCATCGTTATACCGACTGGCAGGATGTACTTATCGGTGGTACGGCACAGCTTACCAATATCTCGGCCTCCATAAATGGCGGCAATGAACTTACCCAGGTTGCCTTCAGAAGCAATTACAACAGGCAATCGACCGTTTTTCCGGGCAATTTTGCGGATCAGAAAGGATCGGCAAGTTTAACCGCGGGTCACGCTTCATTGAATAAAAAGTTTAAAGCAAATTTTTCATCATCTTATTTGCTGGATAACAATAATCTACCGAGGGTTGATCTGACCAATCATATCCTGTTAGCCCCCAATGCACCTGAACCCTATACAGACAATGGTGATTTAAACTGGGACTATAACAGCACCGGTGCCGCAACATGGACAAACCCGATGGCCGCAATAAGAAATGTTTACCAGGGCAGGTCGGTCAGTTTCATGTCGAGTGCTGTACTGAGCTATGAACCTGTCCCAGGTTTGATCATTAAAAGTAATTTGGGCTATACCAATATCAGGTTAAGGGAAAACCTGCTAAATCCGGTTAAGGCGGGTAATCCGGCAACAGCCCCGCTGGGTTCTAATTACCTGTCAAATAATACCATTGAAACCTGGATTGTTGAACCCCAGCTGATCTGGAACCCTAAGGTTTTTAAGGGGCGTCTGGAAATATTACTGGGCAGTACTTTTCAGAAGGACGATCAAAAAACAGAGGCGGTTGTCGGTACGGGGTACACCAACGACCTGCTTTTGAAAAGCATCTCTGCTGCACCAACCAAAACAGGCACATCTTCAGGCAGTCAGTATAAGTACAATGCATTGTTTGCACGCTTAAACTACAACCATCAGGACAAATATATTCTAAACCTTACTGCCAGAAGGGATGGGTCGAGCAGGTTTGGCCCCGGAAAACAGTTTGCAAACTTTGGGGCTGTAGGTGCTGCCTGGATCTTTTCGGAAGAAAAGGCATTTAAATCCAGCCTGCCCTTTCTTTCCTTTGGAAAGTTCAGGGCAAGTTACGGTCTCACGGGAAGTGATAAGATAGGCGATTATGGCTTCCTGGATACGTATTCGGCTTCCCAGCCTTATCAGGGTGGAGCAGGGCTTACCCCAACCAGACTGGCGAATCCCGATTATGCCTGGGAAAATAACAAGAAGCTTGAAGCCGCAGTTGACCTGGGTTTTCTTCGCGACAAGCTCTTTTTTACGATAAGCTGGTACCGAAACCGGTCATCCAATCAACTGGTCGGTTATTCACTCCCGGATATTACAGGCTTCACAAGCATACAATATAACCTGCCGGCAGTTGTGCAAAACACGGGGCTGGAGTTTGAGCTCAACACCAGCAATGTTTCAGGAAGAAACTTTACCTGGAAAACTGCATTTAATTTAACCATTCCCCGCAATAAACTGGTTTCGTATCCCAATATTGCAGGCTCCGCTTATGCAAGTGCTTATACTGTTGGGCAGTCTTTGTATACTCCTATAGGCTATCACTATTTAGGGGTTGACCCGCAAAACGGTTTGTATACTTTTGAAGATCTGGACGGAAACGGGAACGACCTGGATGAAGCAGATAAAAAAACAGCAGATAAAGGGCTGGAAAGTCATGCTTTTGGTGGTCTGCAAAACAGTTTTACCTATAAAAGCTTCCAGCTGGATGTTTTCTTTCAATTTGTAAGCAAAACGGCAAGGAATCCAATAAGCCTGTACGGCATTCCGGGTGCTATGGGTAACCAATCGGCTGAAGTTATGGAAAGGTGGCAAAAGCAGGGTGATGAGCGCAGTGTCCAGAAGTTTAGCCAGTCGCTCGTCGCTGATGGTCCCGGATTAAGGTTCTATTACACGCTGAGTTCAGATTATTTCAGCGATGCATCGTTCATCAGGCTGAAGAATGTATCGTTCTCCTGGAATGTGCCCGCAGACTGGAGCCGGCGATTGCGGCTAAAGGGGCTTAAATTATACCTGCAGGGGCAAAACCTGTTTACCCTTACCAAATACAAAGGAGACCCTGAAGTGCTAAATATCAAAAGCTTACCCAGTTTAACCACTTTAACGGCTGGTATCCAGGTAAGCCTGTAACGATTGATCCATTTAACGATTACCATTAAAAACAAATATATATTCCAATGAAAAATTTAAACCTACTGATCAGACCAATGGTGATGGGTCTGGTCATACTGACAGCCGGATGTAAAGGATTTGTGGAGATTGATCCCCCTGTCGACCAGATTGTGAGTGAGACTGTATTTACAAGTGATGATATGGCTTCTTCTGCCATAAGGGGCATATATGCGCGGATGATGACCGCAAATGGTTTCGCAAGCGGTTATGTTAGCAGTGTAACTTTATTGGCCGGGAAATCATCAGATGAATTTATAAACTACAATACCTCCAGTATGATGGACGTCCAGTTTGCAAGCAATAATTTATTGCCGGATAATGGTATTTTACGGACCGGATTATGGCAGGAGCCTTATAAGTACATTTATTATGCAAATGCTGTATTGGAGAACCTGCAAAAGTCTGACCTGGTTTCTGCGGACATGAAAAGCCAGCTTGAAGGCGAAGCTTTGTTTATCCGTGCATTTTGCCATTTTTATCTGAGTAACCTTTTTGGTGAGGTGCCTGTTATTTTAACCACGGATTACAGAGTCAATGCCATTGCCCGGGCAAGTTCCAAAACAGAGATCTATACCTGTATGGTTAAAGACCTGTTGAAGTCTAAAGCATTATTGCCCGAGAGTTACCCGGCTGCTGAAAGAACAAGGCCGAACAAATGGGCGGCGACAGCCCTGCTGGCCAGGGTCTATTTATACCAGGAAGACTGGGTAAATGCAGAAAAGCAAGCTACCGAGGTGATCCAAAAAACAAATCTGTACAAAATACAGTCCGACCTGAACCAGGCATTTCTAAAGAATAGTGAAGAAGCGATCTTACAGTTTGCTGCACCAGCCAGTACCGGGGTAAATACCAGAGAGGGCCAGCTTTTTATTTTAACTGCTGCGCCGGGTGCCAGTACCGCTGTAATATTGAGCAGCAATTTAACCAGTTCCTTTGATCCGAATGACCAGCGTGCACAAAAATGGATCGGAACCTTTACCAATGCAGCTGGCAGCTGGAAATATGCATTCAAATACAAGGTTAAAACAGGAGCTACTGTGGTAACGGAATATTCGATGGTACTGCGCTTAGCCGAACAATACCTCATCAGGGCCGAAGCCCGTATTAACCAGGGTAATGTGGAAACTGGAGTCCAGGACCTGAATGTTTTGCGCAAACGTGCCAGGCCCCTTCCCGGTGTTGCAGGCCCTAATCCACTGCCTGATATTTTGCCGACATTAAGTCAGACCGATGCGCTGCTTGCAGTAGAAAAGGAAAGAAAATATGAGCTGTTTGCTGAATGGGGGCACCGCTGGTTAGACCTGAAAAGGACCCATAAGGCTGAGTCGGTAATGGGCGCATTAAGAGGGAGTAACTGGCAAAGTACAGATGTATTTTATCCTATCCCAAAAACGGAACTGGCAAACAACCCAAACCTGGTGCAAAACAAGGGATACCAGTAAATAACAGGAACGTCTTATTCTATCATATAAAATATCATGAGATTTAAACTTTTGATCCTCCTGGCAGTAGGTATACTGGCCGGAGGCAATGCTTTTACACAAAATACAGCGGTTACGATCGGGACAAAAATTCCGGGGCATACCTTAACCAGGCTGATCAATTTCCCGCGGCCGAGCGTTGGATTGACAGATTTTAAGGGTAAGATCCTGATTCTGGATTTCTGGAACCGTGGCTGTACCTCTTGTATTGACTCCTGGCCAAAACTGATGAAGTTGCAGGAAAAATTTAAGGATAACATCCAGATTCTGCTGATAAATGACCTGGATGATGAGGCTACGATACGGGCATTGATCAAAAGGTGGTCAAAGACCTTCGAGATGCAGATGACACTGCCTACTGTTTATCAGGATAAAGTGGTAAATGCCATGTTTCCTCACCAAAGTGTCCCACATTTGGTATGGATTGATCAGGTTGGGACAGTTAAATATATTTCTATGGCCCAGTTTCTGAACCATGAGACCATTGAAAATATGATCCTGGGAAAAGAAATGGATATCCGTCAAAAAAACGATGTTCAGGTACCCGTAAAATGGAGCAGGCCCTTGTTTATAAATGGCAATGGGGGGCCGGAAGAAGATGTCTTAAGCCGTACGGTAATCAGGAATAACATATTGAACCAGATGGGGGTTTTCATGGCAGGAAAAGTTAAAGACGCCAATGCATCCTATGCCGTAATCAGTAATACCACAGTGGTGGATATGTTCAGGATGCTTTATGGGAAGGGGGTCGACAGGATTGGGAACCAGCTGCGTGTACCCTATAGCCAGGTTATATTAAAGGCAGCAGATACAACCAAACTGGTAAACAAAGTAAATGATGCGGTGAGGCCTGAAAATTTTTATACCATACAGTTTACTGCCGAAAAGGTTTTCTCAACAGAGAAATTAAAAGACATTCTGAAAAGCGACCTGCAACGGTATTTTGAATTAAAAGTTAGCCGGGAAAAAGTAAAGAAAACATGCCTGGTTGTTTCCAGATCGGAATTCCCTGTTACTGCGTATAAAGAGGGTACACAGGTTTTAAACACCAATGATGGCATGTTGAAACTAAATGCAGTTACCTTGCAGGAGCTGTTAAATGCACTCATTGGGAGAATTGGCTATTATAGCGGGCTTTCTTATCCCATTGTAAATGAATCGGGATTTACAGATAAACTGGGAAATATTGAAATTGACACAAACATCCAGGACTGGAAAAAATTAAGTTATGCTTTAAGTAAACATGGTTTTATCTTTTCATTACAGGAAAGGGAAATTGAAGCCCTGGTGATCAGTGACGATCAGTGATTTGAACAATTTGATTTAAATAAAAACCCTGGTTCCGGAATAATTATCTCTGAACTGCTTTGGAGTTGTATTCTTTTTCCTTTTAAAAATGCGGTTGAAGTTGGATATATTATTGAAGCCACAGCTATAGGCTATTTCCGATATTGTAGTGGTGGTATCTATAAGTAATCTGCTGGCATGGCCTAACCTGATTTCATTCAGACTATCGATAAATGTCTTTCCGGTTCTCTTTTTGATAAAGCGGCTAAATGATACATCAGGCATGTTGGTGATTTTGGCTACATCAGCTAAAGTAATCTGCTTACTGTAGTTGGCATTTAGGTATTCAAATACCTTTTCGATCCTTCTACTATTGTAACTGGAATGCTGGTTGATAAAAGCCGCATCAGATAGAGTCACCATATTTCTGGAAATGGACAAATCGTGCAGAATCGATAGCAGTTCGAGAACCGAATCGAAGCCGTTTTTCTGGCATAGATCGAGTATTCTCGGTTTAATGGCTTTAATGGTCTCAGTAGAAAAGGCAATGCCTTTTTTTGATCTTTCGAAGAGGTTTCGGATAAAGCTCAACTGATTTCTTCTCAAGATCGTTTCGTCCAGAAAATCCTTGTGAAACTGAATGGTGACTTCAATAATCTCCGAAGATTTACATTCATGTGTAAACCACGCATGACTGAGATTGGGGCCTACAAATACAAGTTCTAGGTCATCTATGAGGTGAATATGGTTGCCGACAATCCTTTTTGCATTTTTTGCATTGAGAATCAGGTTAAGCTCGTACTCTTCATGATAGTGCAGAGGGAAGTCAAATTGCTTTTTACGTCTTGAAAACAAGGTAAAGCAATCACTTTGCGTCAAAGGGGTAATTTCTCGCTGAATATTCATAAGAGAACTGGAGTAGTTTGGTATTTGTAAATTAAAAATAAATTATTATCAAGACAAGTCATTAAGCACAGACTTGTCTTTTTGTATCATAATTTGTTAAAAAAGTATTGATAGATATGTAATTCGTTGGGCTACATTTGAATTGTTGTTGCCAAAACAATACGATCTATAAATAGTATGAGCGAAAAAATAACATTAAAAGAGAAAATCGGATATGGGTTCGGTGATTTTGCATCATCCATGTTCTGGAAAATATTTTCTGTTTACCTACTTTATTATTATACGGATGTATTTGGTATTTCGGCAGCCGTTGTTGGTACGATGTTCCTGATTACCAGGATCTGGGACACCGCTCTTGATCCTATTGTCGGTATTGTTGCCGATATGACGAATTCAAGGTGGGGGAAGTTCAGACCTTATCTTTTGTGGATGGCCATTCCTTTTGGAATCATCGGCGTACTGACATTTGTAGCGCCCGATCTGGATGTGAGTGGCAAGATTATTTATGCATATCTTACCTATACTTTAATGATGATGGTATATTCTGCTATCAATGTACCTTATGCCTCACTAATGGGCGTAATGACCTCAAATGTTAAGGACCGTACCACTTTATCCACGTTCAGGTTTATTTTTGCTTTTGCAGGGAGTATTCTTGTACTGGCAACAGCAGAGCCCCTGGTGGGCTGGTTTGGTAAAGCAGGAACAGTTGAAGATGTCCAAAAAGGCTGGTCGCTAACCATGATCCTGTATGCTGTTATAGCTGTTGTTTTGTTTTATCTGACTTTTGCCTGGACACGGGAAAGGATTTACCCCCCAAAAGAACAGAAAACCTCCCTAAAAACAGATTTAAAAAATCTGGCAACAAACAAACCATGGTTTGTATTGTTAGGTGCCGGGGTTTCTACATTGATATTCAATTCGTTACGTGATGGGTCGGCTATTTATTATTTTAAGTATTATTTCAAGGCCCAGGAAGCCTTTCAGCTACCTTTGATAAATGCGCCGATTAATTACAGTACCCTTTACCTGGTATTGGGTCAGGCGGCCAATATTGTTGGTGTCGTATTGGCCAAGCCGGTATCTGACAAAATAGGCAAGAAGAATACCTTTTTCTTTGCAATGCTGGTTGCCGCCATCCTGAGCTGTATATTTTATGCCTTTAAAGAAACTGATCTCTTTTTGATCTTCTTTTTTCAGTTTTTGATAAGTATCTGCGCCGGAAGTATTTTTCCGTTATTGTGGTCTATGTATGCAGATATTGCCGATTATTCTGAATGGAAAACCGGCCGCAGGGCAACAGGACTGATTTTCTCCTCCTCATCCATGTCCCAGAAGCTGGGCTGGACATTAGGTGGGGCGCTGACGGGCTGGTTGCTCGCCATCTATGGATTTGAAGCCAATGCTGCTCAGACCATCGAAACACAAACCGGCATAAGAACCATGCTAAGCTTCATTCCTGCAACCGGGGCATTACTGTCCGCCATATTTATCCTGTTTTACAAGTTAAGTGATTCCTTAATGGTTTCTGTAATTGACGCACTGGAGGAAGGAAGAACAAAGGAACAGCACATCAACATCGCGATACAAAACGAACGCATAGCCTAAAAGGTCAACTGCGAAGGTATAGATATAAATGTATTATATATAAAAAAGCATGACATCCATTTTTAAGAATCGTTTAGAGCAACTTCAGAAAGTACATCAGACACTTATCCACCAAAAGAATCAAATTGAAACCGGGGGGAATGGCATATTCGACCGGTATAGATATCCGGTATTAACGGCTGCACATATACCCTTAACCTGGAAGTACGACTTCGACGCGAAAGCTAATCCGTATTTTATGGAACGCATAGGATTCAATGCTGTTTTCAATGCCGGGGCAATAAAGTTCAATGGTAAGTTCATCCTGGTTGCCCGTGTAGAAGGGGCTGACAGAAAATCTTTTTTTGCCATAGCTGAAAGTGAAAATGGTATTGATGGCTTTGAATTTTGGAACGCTCCGATAGTTTTTGACACCGATGAGCATGCAGATACCAACGTTTATGATATGCGGCTTGTCAAGCACGAAGATGGATGGATATATGGTTTGTTCTGTACAGAGAAAAGAGATCCTTCAGCTCCGGAGTCCGATCAAACCTCGGCCCTGGCACAGTGTGGGATCATCAGGACAAAAGACCTCAAAAAATGGGATCGCTTACCGGATTTAAAAACGCCCTCGCCTCAACAGAGAAATGTTGTGCTGCATCCTGAATTTGTGGGGGGAAAGTATGCCTTTTATACCCGTCCGCAAGATAGTTTTATAGAGGCCGGAACAGGAGGTGGAATAGGCTTTGGACTGGCAGATAACATAGAAAATGCAACTATAACGCATGAAGCTATCTTTTATAAAAAAGAATACCATACTGTTTACGAGGCAAAAAATGGACAAGGGCCAGCTCCAATAAAGACAGACAAGGGCTGGTTGCATTTAGCCCATGGCGTAAGGAATACGGCGGCAGGGTTGCGATATGTGTTATATATGTTTATGACCGATTTAGATGATCTGACAAAAGTAATCTATAAACCAGGAGGTTATTTTATTGCCCCTGAAGGAGAAGAAAGAGTAGGGGATGTTTCTAATGTTACTTTTTGTAATGGCTGGATCGCAGATCAGGATGAAAAAATTTATATATATTACGCTTCATCTGATACCCGGATGCACGTTGCTACATCTACAGTTGAACAACTGATAGATTACGTAGTGAATACACCGGAAGACGGGTTAAGTTCCGCTAAATCTATAAAGAATATTGTTGGGTTAATAGATAAAAACAGTATACACAGCTTTTCTAAAATATGAGCGAAATTCTTATACAAGAGTTTGAAAAGGAACTGACCGGTATGCTG
Organism: Pedobacter sp. AK017; assembly: GCF_014200825.1. NCBI lineage: Bacteria > Pseudomonadati > Bacteroidota > Sphingobacteriia > Sphingobacteriales > Sphingobacteriaceae > Pedobacter > Pedobacter sp. AK017. The sequence goes on along the minus strand of NZ_JACHCW010000011.1, from coordinate 102,388 downwards.
AACTACTGGGCTACATATACAGTAGACAAAGTGCATACAGGCTTTTATGGACAAGTTGATAATGACAATAATGCTATTGAAAAAGCAGATAAAGGTGTTGTGTTAAACTCCCGCATCCTTTGGTTTTTCTCTGCCGCCTATAATTACAAGAGCTGGCCCGAAAGTTTACATCTGGCCAGAAGAAGCTATGATTATATAAGAGACCACTTTGTGGACAAACAATTTGGAGGAGTATATTGGTCTGTAGATTTTCAGGGCAAACCAGCAGATACCAAAAAACAGATGTATGCACTAGCGTTTGCCCTGTATGGGATAACAGAGTTTTATAAGGCGAGCAAAGAGGAAGAGGCATTGGCCCTGGCTAAAATTCTTTATGCTGATATAGAGAAACATAGCTTCGACCCCATAAATAATGGATATGTTGAAGCTTTTTCCTGCCAGTGGTCAGAATTGACAGACCAACGTTTAAGTGATAAGGATGCCAACGAAAAAAAGACTATGAATACACACCTTCATGTTTTAGAGGCATATACCAGTCTTTACACTGTTTGGCCCGATGAGGGATTGGGCAGGCAGATCCGTAATTTGCTTGGTGTTTTTACAGATAAGATTATTGACAGAGATACCCATCATCTGATGCTTTTTTTTGACGAAAGCTGGCATTCAAAATCCCGGGCAATTTCTTTTGGACACGATATAGAGGCTTCCTGGCTTTTGCTGGAAGCAGCGGAATCTTTGGGAGATGAAAACATGATCTGGCAATTTAAAGATGTAGCAGTAAAGATGGCCATGGCATCTATTCAAGGGCTAGATGAAAATGGAGGGCTAAACTATGAGTTTGAACCATCCAATTGGAGCAGAGAAAAACATTGGTGGGTACAAGCCGAAGCCATGGTAGGTTTTTTTAATGCTTTTCAGCTTACGAAAGAACAGACCTACTACGATAAATTTTTAAAATGCTGGGAGTTTACAAAAGCGCACATTATCGATACACAAAAAGGAGAGTGGTTTTGGGGTGTAAATGAAGATCTTTCCCTGATGCCTGAACAATATAAAGTTGGTTTATGGAAGTGTCCCTATCATAATGGCAGGGCCTGCCTGGAGATGATACGCCGCCTTGGTGTCAATTTCGATTTTTCCTGATCATCATGACGAACCTGAAAAAGCAACTTTTACTTTTGATTTTATTGGGCATGAGCCAATTCTTAGCAGGACAAGAGCTTGCAAAAGACGTTTTTATGCTGCAGCGTAAAGACTGGCTAAAAAAAGCGGAGGCAAGCAAACCAAAACTTTTTGAGCAGGTTAAAAAGCCGGTTTCGATAGTTAAGATAGTGAAGGATGAACGTTCTTTCCAGGGTTGGAGGAGCGAAGGAAACCAGCCTGTATCCGAATTGTATAGCTCATCTTTCAAAAAGCAATCAGGGATTGTTGTTGATTTTAAAACACATCTCACAGGATATTTTATCATCACCATAAAAGCTATACATGGAACCCCAGACGCGCCGCTGCGTTTCAGGTTCACTTTCGGCGAAGTACCTTCTGAGCTTGTTACTCCGTTTGAGCAGTATAAGGGAGGTTTAAGCCGCGCCTGGTTGCAGGATGAAATCATAACTGTTATGGACGTTCCTGCCAGAGTAACGCTTCCACGCCGTGTTGCGTTTAGGTATCTTAAAATTGATTTGCTTGGGAGCTCGGCATTTTTTGATTTTGCAATTGCCGACATGGAGCTGAAGTCAACCACCTCTGTCAACGTACAGCCTGTTTCGCTTGCTGCAGGTACCAATTCAATGATTGCCCAAATTGATAGCGTTGGGCTTGCAACGCTTAAAGAATGTATGCAAACAGTGTACGAGGATGGTCCAAAGAGGGACAGGCGACTATGGATCGGAGATCTTTATCTGGAGGCACTGGCTAATAACCAATCTTTCAAAAAGCATGATTTAACCAAACGTTGTTTGTATCTGCTTGCTGGTTTAAGCAGGGACGATGGTTATCTGTATCCAAGCGTATTTGAAAATCCCGAGCCACATCCACAGGCAGGAATTTCCTTCCTTTTCGATTATGCATTGTTATATAATGTTGCGGTTAAGGACTATCTTGATGCTAGCGGTGACCGGGGTACGGCTTTAGATTTGTGGCCTGTAGTGAAGAAACAGGCCGAGAGTCCGCTAGTCCATTTAAAGCGCGATGGGATGTTCGATGATCGGCAGGCAATGAAAGACAACTGGTGGCTGTTTGTAGATTGGAACAAGGCGCTAGATCGCCAGGCCTCCATTCAGGGGATCGTTATATACTCCCTGGCACAGACATACGAGCTGGCAAGACGTTTAGGAAAGGAGCGCGAGGTTAGCCATTTGCCAGCTCTCATTGCCAGAATGACTGCCGCCGCCAGGAAAAACTTATTTAACAAACAAAGGAGGCTATTCGAAAGTGGGCCTAAAAAGCAAATTTCTTATGCTTCCCAGGCCTGGATGGTCATCAGTGGGGTAGCTTCTAAAAAGGAGGGCCAAAGCGCATTTGAGGCGTTGGCTGCAATAAAAGATGTGGTAAAACCGGGCGCAGCCTACCTTTATCATTATGTTGTTGAGGCGATGATAAAATCGGGGATGGGCAGGGAGGCAAAAGACTTAATTTTAGATTATTGGGGGGGAATGGTTAAAAAGGGTGCTGACACGTTTTGGGAAGTTTATGATCCTTCCGACGATTACCTATCTCCGTATGGTTTCTTTCCAATCAATAGTTATTGCCATGCCTGGAGTTGTACACCGGTATATTTCATTAGAAAATATCCCGAGATATTCCAAAAATAATATTGTTCAGCAGTTTTTGAGAAATAGGCTTTTGCACCATGATGAAATCAGGATACTATAAATTGCAATTAATAGCGCTAACTGATGTTTTTGTACTTAAAAACGTTAAAAATGTATTACAAATTAGCTAAAAGCTTACCTAAGTTTGGATGATCCCATAACATCTTAGAGAAAAGGTCTGCGCAAAACTCGAGCTCAGATTTGCCAATCTTTTCTGGCTTTATGGATTATTATATAACCAAGTATAACGATATGAAAAAAAAATTACACAGTTTTTTGGAGAATAGGTGTAAGCGAAGTTTACTGATACTCTTCATGCTTTGCTACACTATGGGCTATGCCCAAAACACCTCTGTTTCCGGGAGAATTATTGATGAAAAAGGGATGCCTTTGGTTGGTGTAAGCATAACTATAAAAGGCGTTAAGGGAGGTACATTAAGCAACAGTGAAGGAGACTTTTCCATAAATGTTCCTGATGAAAATACCATTATTGTTTTTTCTTTTATTGGAATGAAAACCCAGGAAATAGCTGTAAAGGGGCGTCATGTAATTAATGTTACGCTCGAGGAAGACGACAGCAGTCTGGACGGGATAGTGGTGGTCGGATATGGTACCCAGAGCAGAAGGGATATTACAGGATCCATCTCCTCTATAAAGGAAAAAACATTGAGAGAAGTTCCAGTAACCAATGCTGCGCAATTGGTAGAGGGCAGGGTTCCAGGGGCCTATGTAACCACGGGTGCCAACAAGCCAGGTACCACTCCAAACATTACCATTCGCGGTAACAGATCTTTCAGTGCTGGTAATGCTCCCTTGTTCGTGGTAGATGGTATGCCTTTAAATGATGGTATCAGCGACATCAACCCGAGCGATATTGTGTCGATGGAGGTGCTAAAAGATGCATCTGCAACAGCTATCTATGGTTCAAGAGGGGCCAATGGGGTAATTCTGGTAACCACTGCCAGAGGCAAGGCGGGAGAAACCAGTGTGAGGTACAATGCCTATTATGGCATTACAGACGTGGTGCGAAAGGCAGATGTATTTGAAGGAGAGGGTTTTGTAAAGTACATGAGAGATGCCGCAGCAGCTATCGGGAGAACAGATGAGACATTAATATTTAAAGATCCGATAGAACGGGAATCCATAGCCTTAGGGCGCTATACCAATTGGCAGGATTTACTGATTAAAAAAGGCCATACCCAAAACCACGAACTAGGGATGCTTGGGGGAACAGAAAATACAAAATACAACCTGTCACTGGGTTATTTTAATGATGAGGGTTATTTTGTTGGTCAGAATTATAGCCGCTATACCGCACGGGTTAATCTGGACCAAAACCTGGGTAAGCGCATAAAAACAGGCTTGTCGATTTTGACTTCATATGCTGTAAATAATGGAGCGGGTTATAACCCATATCTTAACTCTTTGATCAGTTCACCTTTGGGCGTGCCTTATGATAGTGACGGTAAATTTATACCCTATCCCATTAACGATCCCACAATGTTTAATCCACTGGCCTCTAAAGAGAAGGATAAGTTTATCAATATAGAAAAAGACACCAGGATTCTGGCCAGCCTGTTTGCTGAGGCAGAGTTATTACCAGGGCTTAAATACAGGATTAATTTTGGCCCGGATATCCGTACGGCAAGAGTGGGCAATTTTAACTCCACAAACATCCCCGTGGGGATATTACCAACGGCCAGTACCTCTGAAAATTATTGGTTCTCCTATACCCTGGACAACCAATTGACCTATGATAAAGTATTTAACAAAAAACATAAGCTTAATTTAACGGCTTTATACAGCATTCAGGAACGAAGAAATGAAAGTACCAATATCAGTGTAAGCGATTTGCCGGTGGAGACTGTAACCTATTTTAATCTGGGTTCTGCAGGTATTATTGGAGGAGTAGGCAGTGGTTACTCCAGATGGAATATCCTGTCTTATATGGGAAGGATCAACTATGGCTTTGACAATCGCTTTCTGGTAACGCTCACGGGAAGGGCTGATGGATCTTCAAGATTTGCACCAGGCAACAAATGGAGCTTTTTCCCATCGGCAGCAGTTGCCTATAACATTTCAGAGGAAAGTTTTTTGAAGAATGTCCCGTACCTGAGTAACCTTAAGCTAAGACTGAGCTATGGGCTGACCGGAAACCAGGGGATCAACTCTTATCAAACTTTAGCACTTTTAGGTAAAACAGCTTACGAATTTGATGGGAAAGCAGCTTTTGGTTATGCGCCCAATGGCATAGCCAACAAAGACCTTAAATGGGAAACCTCTGCTACGGCCAACATAGGTATAGATTTCGGATTTCTAAATCAACGAATTAGCGGAACTATAGAGGTATACCAGACCAAAACCACTGACTTATTGCTTCCTTTTGCACTGCCAGGATCTACAGGTTTTCAATCTGTAACCACAAATATAGGATCAACACAGAACAGGGGACTTGATTTTTCGTTGTCTACCCAAAACATCATGTCTGACGGCGGGTTTCAATGGAGCACAGACATTACAGCAGGTTACAATAAAGGAAAGATCCTTGAACTGTCTTTAGGTAAAGTAGATGATGTCGGCAGTGCGCGCTTCATAGGAAAACAGCTGAATGTGTATTATGACTACGAAAAGATAGGCATCTGGCAGAAGGGGGAAGAGACACTAGCCGCTCAGCAAGGATCCAAAGTAGGACAAATCAGGGTAAAAGATCAAAATGGAGATGGGAAAATCACACCTGATGACAGGGTAATCCTTGGTTCCCCTGATCCGACGTTTACATTTGGTTTTAACAATAACTTTTCATTTAAAGGATTTGATCTGTCAGTATTTGTAGTTGGGGTTCAGAACAAGAAGGTAACCAGTCCCCTTTATACCGTTCCTAACAATACCATTGCTTTTGGAGGCAGGTATAACCAGCTTGCAGTTGACTATTGGACGCCTACAAACCCAACTAATGCTTATCCGCAGCCCATTGCCGATCAAAATGTGAATTCGCTCCTCTTTGGAAGCTCCTTAAAGTATTTTGATGGTTCGTTTGTACGGATCAGGAATATCAATTTTGGCTATCTTGTGCCAGAGCGTGTCGCTTCAAAAATCCGGGCAAAATCGCTAAGATTTTATTTTAACATCACCAACCCTTTTGTTTTCTCTTCCTATGTAAGAAATTATGCAGGTATAGATCCTGAGATATTAGACAATCCGGCAACAGTGAATTATCAACTGGGATTAAATGTTAAATTCTAATTTGAAAAAATTCAATAAAATATAATGAATAATTATAAACAGATGAAAAATATATATGTATCCATAATTGGCAGTATAATGCTCTTTTCCTCCTGCCAGAAATTATTAGATGAAGATGTTAGAAATCAAATCTCCAATCTTTATTATACCACACCCAGCGGCGTGGAAGACGGGGTAAAGGCCAGCTACAGCTATCTGCGAAACTGGTATGGCAAGCAAGGGTCAGCCTGGTTAACGATGTATGGGGATGAATATACCAATGGAGCTGCCGATGCCACAATGAATGGTTATACTTCTGGTCTGAACTCATCTTATTTAGTGGTCAGAGATGGCTGGAACCAAACCTATACGGCCATCAATACCTGTAATGCAGTTTTGGCTGCGGCAGAAAAAGTGAATATGACTGAGCAATTAAAAAACACCAGAATCGGTGAACTCAAATTTTTGCGGGCTCATTATTTCTTTCTCCTTGTTCAAACCTATGGGGCTATTCCACTGCCTTTGACACCAACTACAAGTGCTTCGAGTGTGGCCACCAGGACACCGATTGCTGAAGTTTACAAAGCAATTGTTGATGACCTGATTTTTGCTGTAGCCAATTTACCAGAAACTACCTCTGACTATGGCCGGGCAACTTCACTTGCTGCCAAACATGCTTTAGCTAAAGTGTATTTAACCCGGGCCGGTACAGCAGTTAAAGAAGCTACAGATTATGCCAAAGCGGCAACTCTGGCAAAAGAGGTAATTGCATCTGGCAAATATTCTTTATTACCCGATTTTGCAGCAATATTTGCACAAGGGCCCGGAGGAAGGAACAACGAGGTTATATTTGCCTGTCAATATGATGTGAACCAGCTCACCGGTGGTACAGCTGGAAATCTTGGAAATCAGACACATCTCTTTTTTACCACAGATTATACTTCCCAGCCGGGCATGGTACGCGATGTAGCTAACGGACGGCCCTACAATCATTTCAGGCCAACCAATTTTATGTTGGGACTGTACAACAAACAATATGACTCCCGTTTTAGCAAGTCGTTTAAAACGGTATGGTATTGTAACAAGCCAGGAAGTTATACCATCAGTGGTAAAACTGTAGCTATGGCATTGGGTGATACTGCCGTGGTGATGACAGATTACGAACCTACCCAGGCACAAAGGAATGCCGCAAAATATACGATCATCTCACCCAGTCAGCAACACAATACCCTGTTTCCCCAATCTTCAAAACACATAGACGGATTAAGGGCTGATGTTAACAATATAAATGGTGTAAAAGATGTGCTTATATTTAGGTTAGGTGAAACTTATCTTATTGCTGCTGAAGCATTACTGATGGACGGCAAGGCTGGAGATGCGGTGTTCTATGTGAATGAACTGAGAAAAAGAGCTGCCATTGTTTCTTCCGATCCTGCTGTAACAACCGCTAACAGGCAGGCCATGGAGGTAAGTGCTTCGGACCTTAACATAGATTTCATTTTGAATGAAAGGGCCAGGGAGCTTAACGGGGAGTATATGAGGTGGTTTGATCTGGTAAGAACAGGCAAATTATTGGAACGCGTGAAACTATACAATACACTTGCTGCACCTAATATTAAATCCTATCATGTGTTGAGGCCTGTTCCACAAACCCAGATAGACAGGGTTATTGGTGGGGCAAGTGCTTTCCCTCAAAACCCGGGATACGACAATTAGCATTCAACCTAAAAAATGGCAAGGAGACTTTTTATAATTATCTTACTTATACAATTGGTGCCTACAGGTGTTGCATCGGCTTTTGGTCAGCATAAAAGCAGCCCTCAGGTATGGGCAAAAGATATTAAGACCATCACAGAACGCCTTGCTGAAGATTATCTGGCTGAAGGGGTTGATTACCATAAAGTTGAAGCGGTAGTTTCATCTTTAAAACAGGACGGCAGCTGGCCTGGTATTGATTATGTTACCGTTTCAAATGATTTCCCTGCCGGGCTTCACCTTAAAAAGCTGATGCTCATGGCCAATGCGTATGCCAGGCAAGGCAGTGGTTTTTATCGCAACAAAGAACTAAGACAAAAAATCCTGCTCGGGTATAATTACTATCTGGATAAAAAGCCAACATCAAAAAACTGGTGGTACAATGATATAGGTGCCCAGCAGGATTATATGGCAGGCTTGATCTTGATGAAGGGCCAGATTGCAAATGCAGACCTTATCCGTTATGCTTCTTATCTAAAGGACCTTACAGACAATCCTGCCCACAGGGGTATGAACAGGATATGGGTGTCGGCCATTACCATTGCCAAAGGATGCCTGGAAAACGACTATTTATTAGTCGGCAAAGGCTTCCAAAGTGTAGCTGCTACCCTGGTAATCGCAAACGAACAAGGCATAGAGGGCATAAAAACCGACAATAGTTTTCACCAGCACCGGCCACAATTGTATTCAGGCGGATATGGGATGGGCTTTGCAGAAAGTACAGCAAAGTTAATGGCCCTTTCTGCAAATACCTCTTTTCATGCTACCTTCTCTGCCGAGAAAAAAAGAATATTTTCAGACCTGCTCTTGTACGGACACCAGCTTTTCAGTTATCGTGGGGCGGTCGACTTTGGAACTATTGGCAGAAATATCGCCCGTCCAAATTCAATAAGTCCCATCAGTCTGGTAACATTAGATCAGATGATGGTCATCGACAGTCAGCGGAAGTCGGCATTCCGGGATTGGAAATCCCATATACAAGGAGCGGCTTTCCCCAAACCTTTTCTGGGGAGCAGGTATTTCTGGAAGTCAGACATCATGACCTACCATGGAGAAGACTACTATCTGTCGGCAAAAGTAATCTCTACCCGTACCAACGGAACGGAAATGTTAAACGCTGAGAACCTGAAAGGATATAACCTTCCATTGGGGGCAACCAATATCATGAAGACAGGAGGAGAATATAAAAATATCTTTCCCATATGGGACTGGACACGTGTTCCCGGCACTACTGCAGTGATGAACCAATCGGCTACAGTATTGCCCTGGTATTTGTTTGGAACAAATGAATTTGCAGGAGGGATTAGCAATGGCGAAGCAGGCGTAATTGCTTATGAGCACAGCTATAATGGCGTACAGGCAAAAAAGGCTTATTTTTTTGTGGATGGCTCTATGCTTTGCCTGGGTGCAGGTATCAATGCAATCAGAACACAGCAGGTGGTCACCTCAGTTAATCAATGTTATCAGGATGGCGAGGTGGTTACTGGTGGAAAAGGCAATGTAGAAGGAACCCGCTTTACAGATAGCCTGAGCACCTCTAAAGGCGTGGAACTTCATTGGGTTTACCATGCCGGTGTGGGCTATATCTTTCCTGCCGGAGGAAACCTTACCCTGAAGAACGCTGTGCAGACTGGCTCCTGGAAATCCATCAATCAAAGTGGAAGTGAGGAGCTCATCAGCAAACCGGTTTTTAGTCTGTGGCTTAACCATGGCACAGCTCCATCCGAAGACAGTTACTGTTATATCGTGCGCCCGGAGCGTTCTTTAGAAAGCTTTAAAAGTCATGTTCATGCAAATGGCTTTATAATCCTTAAAAATGACAAGAATATACAGGCCGTAAAATATGGACATAGCTATTTTGTTGTATTTTACAAACCGGGAGCAGTTGATCTCGGAAAAAATCTGCAGGTTTCTTCAGATTCAAAAGCAGTATTCATGATGGAAGAGAAAGAGGATGGTTATCAGTTGTCGCTTGCAGATCCTACCCATCAGCAAAAAGAAGCGAACTTATCCTTCAGCTTATTAAAAGATGCAGCTGCCCCCTCTCAGGAAAATGGTACAACAAGACTTAACTTTATATTTCCACAGGGTGACGATCAGGGTAGTGCCGTAAACAGATTTTATAAAAAATAAATTGACAATTGGTTTTAAATGCAGCCCGTGTAAATTAGTTAGTAAATAGAAGACAATGGTTAAAAAAGTATCGGGAGTGATGATCGCTTGCCTTTTATGTGTGGCTGCCGCGGCCAAGGTGAACATACCGGCCAACAGTGATTCCGTATTAAAGATGATGAGTAAGGTAGCCAATTGGCAAATGAAAGAATGGGAAGAGGGCAGGATCATCAAACTTCCTAAAACAGAATGGGAAAATGCTGCGATGTATACAGGTTTTGTCGCCTTGAAACAAATCGACAATCGGCCGGCCTACGATCGGTTTTTGTACAATATTGGAGAAGAGTTGAAGTGGAACACTGGAAAAGTCAGGCTCTTTGCCGACGATTATGCCATTGCCCAGATGTATACAGCAATGTATATGGAACATCGGGCGCCTAAAATGATTGCCAAATGGATGGCGCTTGCCGATACCATTGTAAATAAACAATTTAACGAACCTTTAATGGTCGTGCCGGGAATTAACCACCGGGAATGGGCCTGGTGTGACGCCCTCTTCATGGGCCCTCCTGGAATGGCCATGCTCTCCAAAGCAACAGGAGACCCGAGATACCTTAAAAAAGCAGATACGCTGTGGTGGAAAACTTCCGGATATTTATACGACAGGAAAGAAAGCCTGTATTACCGCGATGCAAGATTTTTTGAACGAAGGGAGGCCAATGGTAAAAAGGTTTTTTGGTCGAGGGGCAATGGTTGGGTACTGGCAGGCCTGGCCAGGATGATGGACAATATGCCCGTTGATTTTGAAAACAGGAAAAAATATGAGCAGCAATTTAAAGAGATGGCAAAAAAAATAGCAACTATACAGCAGCCAGATGGCAGCTGGCATGCCTCTTTGTACGACCCCCTTACATTTAGTCTTAAAGAATCCAGTGGTACCGCATTTTTTTGTTATGGACTTGCATGGGGCATAAACATGGGTTTACTGCCTAAGAAGAAGTACCTTCCAGTAGTAGAAAAAGCATGGGAAGCTTTGCTTTCTGCTGTCCATCTTGATGGAAAGCTGGGCTATGTACAGCCCATAGGAGATAAACCGGTAAAAGCAGGCTATGAAAGCACTGATGTTTACGGTGTGGGTGCTTTTTTGCTTGCCGGATCTGAATTGTATAAGCTATACAGATAATAACGGGATGAAAAATAGATTTAAACTGTTAATGATAATATTTCTTGGATTCATTTATAGTTGCAGGACTGAGAAAAACTTTAATATACTTGACTTTGGAGCCGTCCGGGACGGGAAGACCTTAAACACCGCCGCTATTCAAAAGGCAATAGATGAATGTAGCAAAACGGGCGGACGGGTTGTAATTCCGAAAGGTGTTTACCTGTCAGGTACTTTATATATGAAAAGCAATGTAGAACTACATATTGAGGAAGGGGCGATACTTAAAGGCAGCGCTTCTTTTAAAGATTATCCTGACAACAAAGTGACCTACAAAAATGCCTTTACACATTTTGAAGACGGAAAACTTTATGCTAATAAAGCATTTATTTTTGCGGAAAATGTGAGTAACATCTCATTTACTGGTAAGGGAACTATTAACGGCAGTGGCGACAGTCCCGAATTTAATCTTGGAAATGACGATACGTCTATAAGCCGTTCAAGACCCTGCATGTTGCTAATTATTGACAGCAAGCACATTAAGCTGAATGATTTGACTTTAGAGAACTCAGCATACTGGCTACAAAACTATCTGGGCTGTGAATTTCTTGAGCTAAAAGGTTTAAAGATTTATAACCAGTCAAACTATAATCAGGATGGAATGGATATTGACGCCAAACACGTACTGGTAGAAGGCTGTACCTTAGATGTTGATGATGATGGTATTTGTTTTAAAAGTCATGATCCGAAACGAATTGTAGAAGATGTGGTGGTCCGAAACTGTAAGATATCCAGTAACTGCAATGCCATTAAATTTGGCACCAAATCTATGGCCGGATTAAAAAATGTCAGCATATCAAATTGCAATATACAGAAAGCCTCTGCTGACCCCATCAGACATTGGCAAAAGACATTAAAATTTATAGACCAACCCATAACGGTAATTTCAGGCATTGCACTTGAAGCTGTAGACGGAGGTATAATTGACAGCATCAGCATTTTTAATATCACGATGAAAGACGTACAAACACCCCTATTTATTGTATTGGGTAATAGAGGTAATAAGCCAATGGGCGATAAGAATTTCTACAATACCTCTGCAGGCAATACAGCACAACAAGCTGTAGGAAAAATAAGTAATATTCAGCTTAAAAATATCAAGGCGACAAGTCATAGCAAAATGGCCAGTTCTATAACGGCATTTCCAGGCCATTACATAGAAAATATAACACTAGACAACATTGCATTTAACATTATGGGAGCAGGAACCCAACAGGAAGCCATTACCCCATTGATAGAGAACCCGGGTGCATATCCAGAAAACAGGATGTACGGACTGGCCTATCCTGCAAGCGGATTTTTTATACGGCATGTAAAAAACCTATCTTTAAATCACATCAAATTAAGTGTCAGAAAACCCGATTATCGTTCATCTATAATTTTGGATGACGTATTGGGAGTTAACATAAGCAATGTAAATTTACCGGTGCCTGAAGGAAACACCGCTGCTATTGGTTTAAAAAACAGTAAGAATATAAAAGTCATCAATCCTGTTTTTAAATCTGAAAACCAACCATTGATACAACTAGATGGCACAGCTGAACCTGAAATTGCCATTGCCGGGTTTAAAAAATATAAAGGATGGCTAACGTCTTTATAAAAAACGGTAATATTTATCCATACGCTTATGACAAATTTTTCCTGTATCGCTAAACGCATCACTTCTTTTTTGATGTTGTTTCTTTCCTGCAGCCCCTTTATAACAGCACAAGTAAAATCCAGGACCATTGTTTACCCCAGGGGCTCTTTTGATGCCGACTGGATAAGCTGTCCGGATGTAAATTTAAAAAGTTATGGTGTGTTTCATATGCGAAAAGTATTTGAACTGACTTCCAGGCCTAAACAGTTTGTTGTGCATGTCTCGGGTGACCAGCGTTACCGTTTGTTCGCTAACGGTACTCCAGTATGCTTTGGCCCTGCCCGGGGCGACTTAAGGAACTGGAACTATGAGACCATAGATATCGCACCACATTTGAAAACGGGTAAAAACGTGCTTGCGGTACAGCTGTGGAATATGGGGTCCGGAGCTCCGGCGGCCCAGTTAACTTATCAAACAGGGTTCATTTTACAGGGGAACAGCAATGCCGAGCAAATGGTCAATACAAATAATAGCTGGCGTATTATTGAAAATAAGGGCTACTTTCCTGAGCCGTTTCCTCCCTCAAGATTGGCTTCATATATTGTTGGCAGCTGTGACAGTGTGGTGTTTAAAAATTACCCTTTTGGATGGCAAAATATTAATTATGATGACAAGAGTTGGCTAAGCCCTGTTTCTGAAACTAAACCAAGATACTATACTGAAAAGCGTTCGCTGATACCCCGCAGCATTCCGATGATGGAGGAAAAAATTGAACCCATTACTGGCATTGTTCGCATTTTAGGAACAGACACTTCGGCAATTTTAAACTCATTTAATAAAAATGGATCAATCACCATTCCCGCAAATACCAAAGCAACAATTCTTTTTGATAGAAAAACACTCACCACAGCGTATCCTGAAATAACATTTAGTAAAGGAAGTAATGGAAAAGTGAAGATCACTTATGCAGAATCGTTATTCAATAGCGAGAACTTGAAAGGGAACAGAAATGAGATAAAAAACAAAACCATTAAAGGGTATTACGATGTATTTCTGCCCGATGGCGGAACAGCCCATACATTTAGACCTCTATGGACACGTACTTTTCGATACATACAATTTGACATCACAACTGGCAGTGAACCGATGGTGATCGACAAAATGCAATCGGTATTCACTGCCTATCCATTTAAAGAGCATGCATTTTTTACGTCAAACGATAGTACTCTGCACGAAATATGGGATGTTAGCTGGCGCACCGCCCGATTATGTGCTAACGAAACGTATATGGACTGCCCTTATTATGAGCAGTTGCAATACGTAGGCGACACAAGGATACAAGCCCTGATTTCATTATATGTTTCGGGAGACGACAGGCTAATGAGAAACGCTATTGAACAATTCCATCAGTCACAAATTCCTGATGGATTGACTATGGATGCCTATCCTGCCGGGGGTGGTAAATTTATCCCACCCTTTTCTTTGTTCTGGATAGCAATGCTTCATGATTTTTATTGGTATCGCGATGATGAGAAATTTATTGAAAAATACCTCATTCCAATGGAAGCCATTCTGAAATGGTTTGAGTATAGGCTGGATAACAATTCAGGGATGCTTGGTAAAACCGGATATTGGAACTTTGTAGACTGGTCGTTCAGCCCAAAGGGTATCCCATCTGGTGGCCTGGAGGGCAATTCATCAATTTTATCCCTGCAGTATGTGTATGCTTTAGAGCAGGCTGCAGAAATTTTTGCACATGCAAAACAACAGCAAAAGGCTGATTACTACCATAACCTGGGCCAAAAAATTAAAAGGGCGGTCTATGCGCGCTGTTACGATATAAACAACAGATTGCTGGCCGATTCACCCGAAAGGAAAGCCTTTAGTCAGCATGCCAATATCTGGTCGATAATTACAGACTGCATACCCTTTAAAGAGCAGGAGGCTACCATGGAAAGAATCATGAACGATAGCACTTTAACTGCCACGTCGCTTTATTATAGATTTTATTATACGAAGGCGATGAAAAAGGCAGGATTGGGTTCCTTATATTTATCTTCACTCCGTCCCTGGAAGCAAATACTCGACTTAGGGTTCAGTACTTTCCCGGAAACACTTGCGCCTAATGTACGCTCTGATTGCCATGCCTGGAGTGCCGGCCCATGTTACGATTTCCTGGCAACAGTATGTGGAATAGAGCCTGGAACACCTGGCTTTGCTACCGTCAGGATAAGCCCGAATCTGGGCAATCTGAAAGCAGTTTCCGGAGAGCTGCCCCATCCACTTGGACCTATTAAAGTAAGTTACAAAAAAATAAAAGACAGTTCATATTCAGCCCATATTGAATTGCCGGCAAATTTAAATGGTATCTTTATTTCCAAGGGTCAAAAAGTAATTTTAACAGGAGGAAAGCAGGAAATCACATTTAAATATGAATAAGTTACATTATTTAACCGCCACATTGTTTTGTCTGCTGGCAATCGGACTCAGGGCCCAGGAAGTGATACCGCTGTATCCCGATGGGCAGATTCCTTTTGCCAAAGAAGGGGGAGAAATGCCAAAACTGACCGTTTTCCAACCTGCCCGAAACCTGGCGAAAGGTACAGCGGTTATCGTTTGTTCCGGAGGATCCTATGGAGGCCGGGCCAACAGGGTTGAAGGCATCCCTGCCTGTAACAAACTGATGGAAGCAGGCATTACTGCATTTCTTTTGGACTACCGGCTGCCAAAAGCAGAAAGAATGGAACGTAAGGAAATTGTGCCTTTAACAGATGCGCAACGGGCCATCCAATACCTGAGGGAACATGCGGGCCAGTATAAGATCGATCCTTCCCGTTTGGGGATAATGGGCTTTTCTGCAGGGGGGCATCTGGTGTCAACTGTGGGTGCCCGCTTTGCTGAATCGGAACTCTATAACCCGAAAAGCACTTCATTGCGGCCCGACTTTATGGTGCTGGTCTATCCGGTAATAAGTTTTGCAGATTCATTGACCCATAAAGTTTCCCGGATGAACCTGCTGGGGCCTGAGATTACCGCAGAAGAAATCAGGGCATACTCCAATGAATTGCAGGTAACCATGCAAACACCGCCCAGCTACCTTAGTTCCGGAATGGATGATAAAATTGTAGACGTAAGAAATAGTCTTTATTTTTCCGCCGCACTGCGGCAGTATCGCATTCCGGTAGAGTTGTTTCTGTACGAGAAAGGGCGTCATGGATATGGTGTGAATAATACCCAAGCACAGGTACAGTGGATGGACGATTGTATCCAATGGATCAAAAAAGAACGTTATAAGAAATGAAAAAGAAATCAATAATATCGGCTTTTCTGTTATCCATCCTCTATATGGTTCCCGGAAGGGCTCAAAACACTCCGGTCGGGTCACCAGTGGGACTGATGTGTGACCTGGTGGCTGCAACAGTTGATGTTCGGCCGGTACTTATATTTAACAAAACACCTGCCTTTAGCTGGGAATTGTCTGCAGAAAAGAAAGGGTTGGTCCAGATAGCTTATCAGCTATTGGTGTCTGATGATCTGGAAGAACTAAACCGGGATGTGGGCAAGGTTTGGGATTCCGGAAAAATAATGAGCTCCCTATCTGCTGGAGTTTTGTTAAAAAATACCACACTGAAACCAAATACACGCTATTATTGGAAAGTTAAGATATGGGATAGCCAGAAGGCGGCGAGCCCCTACTCCAGGGCCGTATCATTTCTAACGGGCGATACGCTGTCCGCTTATAAAAATCCCTCTTATCCCTTACAAATTACCGAACAGCAGCCGGTTTCATTAAAGGCAATCGGCAAAATTTACCAGGCCGATTTCGGCAAGGATGCTTTTGCACAGCTCAAACTTCAGCTGTCTTCAACATTTGGAGGTGATACCGTATTTGTACGTTTGGGCGAAATTTTGGATAAGGATGGCAACATTGACCGGAAGCCCCCTGGAAAAATCCGTTATGCACAATATGTTCTGGTATTGCAAAAAGGTACACACACCTACAAACTCAGTATTTATAAAGATAACATCAATACCAGGCCTGCCGCCATTAAAATGCCTGCTTATGTTGGCGAGGTAACCCCATATAGATATTGTGAAATCGAAGGTTATAAGCAGCAAATACAAAAAGAGTCATTAACCAGATTGTTTGTCCACTATAAATTCGATGACGAAGGCTCATCCTTCCATAGTTCTGATTCCACCTTGAATGCCATATGGGATTTATGTAAGTATTCGATAAAGGCAACGTCTTTTACAGGGATGTATGTAGATGGCGACAGGGAACGTATCCCCTATGAAGCAGATGCTTACATCAACCAGCTCAGCCATTATGCGGTAGACAAAGAGTTTACAATAGCACGTAATTCACACGAATACCTCATTACACACCCTACCTGGCCAACGGAATGGAACCTTCAATCTGTTTTAATCGCCTGGAATGATTACCTCTATACCGGGGATATCCGCTCCGTAGCTTATTACTACAAAGACCTCCAGGCCAAAACCCTCCTTTCATTAACCGATTCAACAGGACTGATCAGTACGTTAAACGGGCTATTGAATGACGATGTTAAAGCTTCGATACATCTGAAGGATGCAACCTTAAAAGACATCGTCGATTGGCCAAGAAATACCGAAACAGATGGTTTTGTATTTACAAAGTACAATGCGGTAGTCAACGCGTTTCATTATCGGGCGCTTGTGCTCATGGAACAGATCGCAAAGCAGCTGGGTAAAACTTCCGATGCCCGTATGTACCGGAAAAGTGCAGCCAATGTTAAAGCCGCATTCCAAAAAATGTTTTTTGACCCGGCCAGGAATATTTTTGTTGACGGTACTGGTACCGATCACGCTTCATTGCATGCAAACGCCTTTGCTTTAGCCCTGGGCTTGGTAAACGATCAGCATAAGAACAGCGTTATGGCTTTCATCAGGTCGAAAGGCATGGCCTGTAGTGTTTATGGAAGCCAGTTTTTATTGGACGGGGTTTATGATGCCTGCGATGGCGACTATGGTTTGTCGCTGCTTACGTCAAAAACCGACCGGAGCTGGTTCAATATGATTAAAGTAGGCAGTACCATTACACTGGAAGCCTGGGACAATAAATATAAGCCCAATCAGGATTGGAACCATGCATGGGGTGCTGCGCCTGCAAATATCATTTCGCGTAAACTAATGGGTATCGAACCCATAACGCCCGGTTGGACAAGGTTCTCTATAAAACCTCAAATAGGATCGCTGGAGCATGCGCGTATCACCGTTCCTACTGTTAAGGGAAAGATCAAGGTAGCCTATGTACAAAGGAAAGATAGTTTCACTATGGATGTTGAAATACCGGGGAATACTTCGGCCCAGGTAAGCCTCCCGCTTAAAAATGAAAGCAGATACGAAGTTTTGTTAGATGGTAGTCCGGTTAAAACAACCAGGGAAAATCAAACAGTTCTGGTAGACTACTTAGGCTCAGGCAAACATACATTGCATATCGCTTATAAAAAATAATATTTGATCATGTCTATTGCTCATAACCAGTAGCTTGTGTAAAAAATAAAATGTAATAATCGTACTATATTTTGCTTGGATCGTATTAGCAATAACTGTTTTCCTCCATTACATTTGTTTAAACCGAGCGTTGATTTCAATTAACCAAATTATAGTGAAGCTAATTAAATCATTTTTTTGCCTGACTTTATTGGCGGCCTGTACAATCCATACCTTTGGTCAGGCTGGAAAACACCGTCAGCAAAATGAGGGCTTGTCTGCGCTGGAAAAAGGCTTCAAGGTAACACCCGATACGATTCAAACCAGTGTATACTGGTACTGGATGTCGGACAACATTTCAAAAGAAGGGGTGGTCAGCGATCTTAAAGCGATGAAAACTGCGGGCATCAACAGAGCTTTTATCGGGAATATCGGATACAATTCTACCCCATACGGGAAGGTAAAAATATTTTCTGAACAATGGTGGGACATCCTCCACCTTGCTTTAAAAACGGCCGGCGAACTCGGAATAGAGATCGGCATTTTTAACAGTCCGGGCTGGAGCCAGTCTGGCGGGCCATGGATCAGGCCAGAACAGTCCATGAGGTATCTGACCTCATCTGAAACCCTTATTAAGGGCGGGGGCCGGGTGAATGTCTTGCTGGAAAAACCCAAGCCTCAATTTCAGGATGTCAGGGTTGTTGCCTTCAGGGCACCTGAAGGTTACGGCAGCACGCTGGCAGACCTTCGTCCGGTTGTGACCTCTAAGCCCGAATTGCCCCAGCTACAAAATCTGATAGACCGCGATACCTCAACGGCAATTACTATAACAGATGCCAACCAGGTGAGCATAGACTTCCGGACAGACAGGGAGTATACGGCCCGAAGCCTGACAATTTATCCGGCCGCTTACCAGATGATCGCTTCTGCCGAGCTTCAGATCAGGGAAGCAGGCGGTTATCGTACAATAAGATCCTTTGAAATTGACCGCAGGAGAAATGCCTTAAATGTTGGTTTCGATCCCTATGCAGCCATAGTGATTTCTTTTCCGGCAAGTACTTCAACGCACTTCCGCTTAGTTTTGAAAAAAAGCATATTGGCTGGCCAGTCTTTCCCTAAATATGGGATCAGGGAATTTATCCTTTCTTCTGTGCCCAGGGTTGAGCGGTATGTAGAAAAGACTTTTGCCAAAATGGTCCAAACACCCCTTCCTTATTGGAATGAATACCAATGGCCTCAGCAGCCCGTAGTTGGGGATAAAAATTTGTTGATCGAGCCGAAAAATGTTCTGGATGTATCCAGGTTTATGTCGCCAGATGGGAATTTTAACTGGGATGCTCCTGCCGGAGACTGGGTTATTATGAGAATGGGGATGACACCGACCGGGGTAAACAACAGTCCTGCTTCCAGAGAAGGTACGGGCCTGGAAGTTGATAAAATGAGCAAGGAACACCTCAGGTCTCATTTTGACTCCTTTCTTGGCGAAATTTTGAGGCGCATACCAGCCGCTGACAGAAAGACCTGGAAGGTGGTGGTTCAGGATAGCTATGAAACGGGGGGGCAGAACTGGACGGACGGACTGATCGAAAAATTTAAGGCCAGGTATGGTTATGATCCCCTGCCTTACTTACCTGCCTTACAGGGAAAGGTGGTAGGTAACCCGGACATGTCCGATCGGTTTTTATGGGATTTAAGAAGGCTCATTGCAGATAAGGTGGCCTATGATTATGTGGGTGGACTGCGCGAAATCAGCCATCAGAACGGCCTCCGCACATGGCTAGAAAATTACGGTCACTGGGGCTTCCCGGGCGAATTTTTACAATATGGAGGACAGTCGGACGAAATTGCCGGAGAATTCTGGGCTGCCGGGGAATTGGGGAACATCGAAAACAGGGCGGCCTCTTCTGCGACACATATCTACGGGAAAACAAAAGTATCGGCAGAGTCTTTTACCGCTGGTGGCAAACCGTATATCCGCTATCCGGCTTACATTAAACAGCGGGGCGACCGGTTTTTTACTGAAGGGATCAACAATACGCTGCTCCATGTATTCATTCAGCAACCCGATGAAAGGATGCCCGGTGTTAACGCCAACTTTAGTACCGAATTTAACAGGCACAATACCTGGTTCAATTATCTGGACCTGTTTACAGCCTATTTAAAACGATGCAATTTTATGCTCCAGCAAGGAAAGTACGTGGCAGATGTGGCTTATTTTATTGGAGAGGATGCACCTAAAATGACCGGGATAACCGAGCCTGCATTACCATCCGGATATTCTTTTGATTACATCAATGCTGAAGTGATCATAAACCGGCTCTCTGTTAAAAACGGCCGCCTGTTCTTGCCTGACGGGATGAACTATGGCTTATTGGTATTGCCTGCACTGGAAACAATGCGGCCGGAATTACTGGAAAAAATCCGTAACCTGGTAAGTCAGGGTGCTGCGGTTATGGGCCCTGCCCCTAAGCGTTCGCCAAGTCTGGAACATTATCCTTTGGCCGATCAGCTCGTGTCTGCTATGGCAAAAGAACTTTGGGGCAACATTAACGGAACAACCATAACCGCTCACAAATATGGTAAGGGGCAGGTACTTTATGGTATGGATCTTTCCACTGCATTGAACAGGCTTAATATCGTTCCTGACTACAAAACAAATTATACCGATTCTATTCTTTTTATCCATCGGACAACACCCGAGGCCGAGATCTATTATGTAAGTAACCAGAAAAACAAGCCGGTCAGTGTGCTTTCCGAATTCAGGGTGGGCAATAAGCAGCCGGAGCTTTGGGACCCGGTTGATGGCACAACACGTGCCCTGCCCCAATACGAACATAAAAATGGGATAACTACTATCCCTTTAAAGCTGGACAAGCTGCAGAGTACATTTATCATCTTTAAAAAAACCGCCCGCAAAGTACAGCATACCGCAACACTAAATAATCCGGAGGAGCTTACATGGGCAACAATTGAAAAACCCTGGAAAGTAACCTTTGACAGTAAGATGCGCGGTCCTGTACAGCCGGTAATATTTAATGAGCTGCTCGATTGGACGCAGCATACCAATAACGAGATCAAATATTATTCGGGTACGGCTGTTTATCGCAATTCTGTTGAATTAAAGAAAGCCACTACCGCTCAGCACGTTTACCTGAATTTGGGAGAAGTAAAGGTTATTGCCAAAGTAAAAGTAAACGGTGTTGATGTAGGAGGTGCATGGACAGCACCATGGAGGGTAGAGATCACCAAAGCCATAAAACCGGGACTGAACACCATTGAAATAAGTGTGGCGAACACCTGGGTAAACCGTCTGATCGGCGATAGCATGTTGCCGCCGGAAGAACGGAATACCTGGACAAATGACAACCCTTATCACCCGAAAAGTATGCTCGAACCATCAGGATTAAAAGGCCCGGGGTTTATAAGCGTGACTAAATATTAACCTAACCAAATCATGTATGAAATTAAATTTACGATCTCTGCTCCTTGCCATGCTCCCGATTTTTGGCATTGCTTTTGGCGCGGCTGCGCAAACATTGCTGTCGCTGAATAAACCGGCATCAGCATCTACAACAGAAGGTTCCTACTTCGCTGCTAACGCCGTGGATAACAATACGGCCACTTACTGGTCATCAACTTCTAATGGTTATATCCAGACACTCACGGTAGACCTCGGGAGTATTCGGGATATAGACCATGTTGTTATTCAATTTGCCGACGGACGATATGCCGTAACTTTTGATATCCAGGGTTCAACAAATGGAATAACCTGGAATACACTAAAAACAATTCCACCCACTAACAGCCTTTCGCTGCTCACTATAAACGGAACCTATGGTTGGTATAGGTATATCAGGTTTAACGGACGCGGCAGGGCAAATACGGCTGGGTATCGGATTTCAGATTTTAAGGTTTATGGGGATGGGGATCCGACCAGTAGCCAACAGGCAGATATGGATACTGTTGCCGGCAGGCTAATCAGCCAATACTCTAAGCAGGAAAAGCAGGATCTTACCTTTTTCCTTACAACGATGTTGCCTAATGGACAATGGCCTGGTGTAAATTATACTGGTGACAATTGGCCGCGACATACGCTTTGGCTAAATCGCCTGGCACAGGCTTATCGCAATCCGTCAAATGTTTTGTATAATCATCCTGATGTACCTGCCAAATTTATGTTGGCCATGAGACACTTTATCAATGCTAATTACGTGTCATCTAACTGGCATGATAATGAAATACGTTCGCCGAATAATGTGGTGTCGGCTCTGCTGCTGATGAGAGGAGCGATACCAAACGATTCTCTTATGACTTATGCGGCAACTGTAGTTGACCAAACCGATAATTCTGACCACAGAGGTGCCAACCGATCTTGGGTTTCTACAACGATGATACGAAAGGGATTGGTGATGGACAGTTATAAAACGGTTACGAAAGGTTACCAGAGTATGGTTAATGGGTTAAATATTGCCAATATGAGCATAACCGAGGGCATCCGGATGGATAGCAGTTTCCACCAGCATCGAACCCAAATCCAAACAGGCAGCTATGGAATGATATTCGTAGATGATGAGGTGAAGTATCTCAATATCGCTGCGGGAACTAGTTTCAATTCGATTTATACGACAACTTATAAAAACAACCTCAGGGGAGTGATATTAGGTGGCCTTCGCAATCTCAGCTACCGCAACACGCTGGACTTTGGAATTATTGGGAGGTCGGTTAGTGGTGCCAATAGTCTTTTAAATAAGATCTCTGCAGGTTTATTGGATACACAAGCTGTAAATGATCCCGTAAACAATGCGTCTTATCAGAGCTGGAAGGCGCATCTGGCTGGAGCTGCGTTCCCATTTTCAAGGGCGAAACATTTTTGGCTATCGGATATGGTGGTCAGTCGGGGAGCGAATTTCTATATGTCCGCAAAGATTACTTCTTCACGTAATACAGGTACAGAGGCCATTAAGGGGACAAATTTAAAAGGCTGGAATTTGCCTTTCGGTGCAACTAATATCCTGGTTACCGGCAACGAATATGATAACATTTTTCCCAGTTGGAATTGGTCGCGTATTCCTGGTACTACGTCCGAAATGAGCGAGGCAGCCGCATCAACCACCTTTGGAACAGTAGAGGGTTATGTGACTGCCTCCAATGTCTATGGGGGTGGTCTTTCGGTCAACGAAGTAGGGATCATCGCCTTTCAGCAGGACAACAAAAGGGGGGTTACCGCAAATAAAGCCTATTTCTTGCTGGAGAACATGATGGTGTGTGTGGGCAATAGCATTACCGCATCAAAATCGAACGAAATAGTAACAACTATAAATCAGACCAAGTTGGACGGGGCCATTACCATTCGGGACGATGGTTCTACTTATACCTTCTCGGGCGATTCGCTCACAACCAATAAACTAAACTGGGTGAACCATGGACAGGTAGGATATCTGTTTCCTAATGGTGGGTACTTTTCCCTTAC
Organism: Pedobacter sp. AK017; assembly: GCF_014200825.1. Taxonomy (NCBI): domain Bacteria; kingdom Pseudomonadati; phylum Bacteroidota; class Sphingobacteriia; order Sphingobacteriales; family Sphingobacteriaceae; genus Pedobacter; species Pedobacter sp. AK017. Next base: position 78,740 of record NZ_JACHCW010000011.1, on the reverse strand, counting down.
AAATAAATCTCAAACGGGTACCTGGGCAAGTCTGGGCGGGGGCACCGGCAGTGTTACCAACCAAATGTTCAACCTTTACGTAAGACACAGCCCTACGCCAACCAACCGTACCTATTATTATATCGTAGCTCCCAATAAGTCTGCCGGTGACATGACGACACTTTACGCCAGTCACGGATTCGAACTGGCAAGTAACACTTCTACCGTACAGGCCATTTACCATAATGGCACCAATAAGCAATACGCTGCAGTTTTCTATGGTGCTGGTCAGGTAACCATGCCAGATGGACTGGTAATCAAATCGGATAAAAAGGCGATAGTGCAGGTCAAGAAATATTCAACAAATTACCGGATCTCTGTTTCAGATCCGGAGTATACCGGCTCCAACATTACCATTACGCTTAACCTGCACTTAACCGGTGCCGGCACATCTTATGCGGCCGGAGAAACTGCCATCAACCTGTCTATGTATTCCGGAGATGAAAAAGGGAAAACGAATACAGGTTTTTATAACATTGTTAACGATGGATCGCTTATGGCTAAATCCGATCAGCAGAACAATGAAATCATGCTTTATCCTAATCCTGCTACTTCAACACTTACAGTTAAGGGTGTTTCTAAAGACGCGAAAATTGAGGTTTATGACCTGTGGGGCCGTAAATATAAAACGGTGACCGGGAATTCGGTAGAGGTAAGCGAGCTGCAAAATGGGCCTAATTATTTTCTGAGAATTTACGATAAGGGCAAAGTTATCCGGAAGCAGTTCATCAAAGAGTAATTTTATCAGTAATTTACATTTATTAAAGACCTGTTAATGAAGAAAAGTTTAGTGTTAGGCATTTTAATGTGTATTGCTGTAAGTTTAACCAGGGCACAATTGCCACCAGTTTTTGATGCTGCACGTACGCAAAGCGCGCGTTCTACAGAAACCGTCCGGAAGTTTCTATCGCCGGTGGCCATTACCTGGCAATCCGAGAATGCGAAAACAAATATTGTCAATGCCCAAAGATTGTTAAAACAAGGTAACGGACAGGCAGATCTGTCCGGTACGGATGTTTGCGTGATGAAAAGCGATGCGAATGGTAAGGCAGGTTTATTATTTGATTTTGGTAAAGAGCTGCATGGAGGCTTGCAATTGGTAACAGACCGCTCTAAAAGCAATAAACCAGTTAAGATCAGGATCAGATTTGGCGAGTCTGTAAGTGAGGCAATGTCCGATATTGGGGCTAAAGGTGCTACTAATGATCATGCCATGCGCGATTTTATCGTTGAACTGCCCTGGCTAGGCAAACTGGAAATTGGAAATACTGGTTTTAGGTTTGTAAGGATCGACCTGGCAGATGATAATGCCCAGCTTGCTTTAAAAGAAGTCAGCACTATTTTTATTTTCAGGGACATTCCATATCTGGGTTCCTTTAATTCAAGCGATCCCTTGCTAAACGAAATATGGCTTACCGGAGCTTATACCGTGCACCTGAATATGCAGGATTATTTGTGGGATGGTATTAAACGTGACCGTTTGGTATGGGTTGGTGATATGCATCCGGAAGTGGCCACCATATCGGCGGTATTTGGTAACAATAACGTTGTACCCAAAAGCTTGGACTTATCAAGAGATTTAACCCCATTACCTCAATACATGAATGGCATGATTACCTATTCAATGTGGTGGGTAATTCTTCACCGTGATTGGTACCTGCATACCGGGGATTTAAATTATTTAAAAGCACAAAAGGATTATTTGTTAAAGCTACTGGTACATTTTGCTTCAAAGGTTGATTCAAATAATAAGGAAAACCTACATGATGGCAGGCGGTTTTTAGACTGGCCATCCAGTGCGAATAAAAAAGGAGTAGATGCAGGTATGCATGCCATGTTATCCATAACACTTGAAGCAGGCGCTGAACTGTGTAGCGTATTAAATGACCCGGCAACTGTAAAGATATGTGATGATGCTGTGAAGCGTTTAAAGAAACATGTACCTGAAACCAATGCTTCAAAGCAAGCAGCGGCCCTGTTGTCGCTATCAGGCATTATTCCTGCTGATCAGGCAAATAAAGAAATCTCCATTGATGGAGCAAAAAACTTCTCTACTTTTTACGGTTATTACATGTTGGAAGCCAAGGCAAAGGCCGGAGACTATCAGGGGGCAATAGATAATATCCGCGAGTTTTGGGGTGCCATGCTTAAGCTAGGCGCTACCACTTTCTGGGAAGATTTTAACCTGAACTGGGTACCTGGTGCAAGTCGTATTGATGAAATTGTACCAGAAGGTAAAAAAGACATTCACGGCGATTACGGTGCTTATTGCTATGTCGGTCACAGGCATAGTCTTTCACATGGCTGGGCTTCGGGCCCTACACCCTGGTTAACCACACATGTGCTTGGCGTAAAAGTGGTGGAGCCAGGTTGTAAAGTAATTAAACTTGAACCCCATCTTGGAGACCTGAAGTTTGTTGAAGGTACCTTTCCAACGCCTTATGGTATTGTAAAAATTAAACATACAAAGCTGGCTAACGGACAGATTAAAACAGATTATGCTGCGCCAAAGGGAGTTAAAGTGATTAAGTAATACAATAGCCACACCATCCATCTGGTGAATCCATTGCTAATCGCGGTACTTCAGTTTCTGGCAGGCTTATTGCATTTTATCTATCCTAAACTGCTCATATGCAATCGAAGACGATAGTGAGATTATGCCTGGTTAACCTGCTGATGTGTGGGCCGGTCTTTTCTTTTGGACAAAATGCGGGTGATGCGATCATTCAGACCAAAAAGGGTCAGGATACCGCCAGACAAACAGATCTGATCGACATCGGAAAAGCCTTATTTCGCATCCGCCCAGGTAAAATCCGGGAAGAAAAGGATAAAAAGCTTTATTTTTCTATTCTGCCTATCGGGGGTACTGTACCCGGGGGTACCGGAAATGCGCTCATTACCAGCACTTCAGCTGCGATGTATCTTGGCCCAAAAAAGACGACAAATCTTTCAACGGCGACCTTTACACCCTACTGGAATCTTGGCAGTCGTTTTGGATTGCCAGTCAGGACCAACATCTGGCTTCCCGACAACACCTGGCTGATTCAGGGAGATACCCGATTCCTGGTTTATCCTCAATACACCTGGGGGCTTGGCCACCAGAAAGCGGAGGAGGAGAAAGTATTGCTGAACTATAAATACATCCGGTTTTATCAGAATGCCCTTAAGCGGATCAAACCGTACTTATATGCGGGTCTTGGCTACAACCTGGATTACCGCTTTAACATCAATACCGATGATCCCTCTCCAGAGCTGGAGCAGTATGCCGGCTATCGATACGGCACAGGCAAAAACTCCTTTTCTTCAGGAATTAGCCTGAATATGGTTTATGATACGCGGAGCAATTCCATAAATCCTATGCCGGGAATGTATGGAAATTTAGTTTACCGGGTGAACCCGACGTTTTTAGGCAGCGACAACAGCTGGAGCTCCGTTTATCTGGATGTGCGTAAATACATTTCTATGAATCCGGGAAAACCCCGTCAGCAAAATACGCTGGCACTATGGTCATACTTCTGGACAGTGCTGAACGATAAAACTCCTTACCTGGATTTGCCAAGCACCGGATGGGACCCCTATAACAGATCGGCAAGGGGTATAGACCAGAACAGGTACCGTGGCAGAACGCTGTTTTATGCTGAGAGTGAATACCGCAGGGACATTACCACAAATGGCTTATTGGGTTTTGTGGTATTTGCAAATGTAAATACCGTAAGTGGATCGGGCTCTTTATTTACCTCCTGGAAGCCTGCAGCAGGAACCGGTCTGCGCATTAAGTTTAATAAGGCTTCAAATACGAATATCGGTATTGATTATGGCATGAGTAAAGGATACAGTGCAGTGTTGCTCAATTTGGGCGAAGCATTTTAAACTTGATATCCTTACGAGGTTAACAACCTTTGGCAGGTTGTTTAAAAAGACAACCGGAATAACGTTTATCAATGCTTCGCCTGCAAAATGCCCATCGCCAAATATTATATGGCAAAAGCCCAAAAATTTAGTGAAATGAGTTGAGTGTTCATGCAGATTTCATGGCCATTGATATGTTTTTTTGCTTAAACAAACCAGACCAATAAAAATGGAAAAGCAAACAATAGCTGTAATACCGTTAAAGGAGCTAAACAATGAGGAAGAAAGGCCCCGCCGAAAGGATGACGAGTTTCTTAAAGGAGCTTTTGAAGACAATTTTCCTGATTTCTTACGTTTTGTATTCTCTGATGCCGACGAAATATTGGATTTTAATAGAGAGATAGAATTTTTGAATAATGAGCTGTTCACTATTATTCCAGACAGGGAACGTAAAGGAGGGGGCCGCAGGGCAGATCTTTTAGCTAAACTGTATCTAAAAGACGGTACAGAAAAGTGGGTACTATTGAATGTAGAAATAGAGGGTGGTAATGATCGTAAGTTTGGCCAACGGGTATTTGAATACAATTACCGCATCAGAGATAAGTATAAAGTATCTGTAGCCTCTATCGCAGTATTTACCGGTAAAAAGACGCAATTAAGGCCTACGGAATACCTTGACGAATTGCTGGGTACAGTACTTTCATTTAAGTATACTGCATACCACGTTTTCGATCATCAGGAAGATGAACTGTTAAAAAGCGACAACCCGTTTTCCCTCATTGCTCTGGCCTGCCAGAAAGCATTGCTGGAAGGTAAAATACCGGATGAAGAACTTGCTGATGAAAGGCTTGTCATTGTCAAGGCATTACTGCGTCATGGTTATGACCGCCAGCGGATTATCAGTTTTATATTATTTCTTAAGAACTTCATTTTTATTGAGAGTGAAGAAATTAATCGTAAATTTGATCAGCAGATCGAGGAACTAACTAAAGATAAAAATCCTATGGGAGTTATTGACGTTTTTAAAAAGTGGGAAAGACAGGAAGCTAAAATAGAAGGAAAACTGGAAGGCCGCCGTGAGGAGGCTTTAGAAATTGCCAGGGAACTAAAAAAAGAGGGCCTTACTATTGAATTTATTGCTAAAACTACCAAGCTCCCTATAGCAGAAATAGAAAAGCTATAACCCATATACCCACAATTAAATTATTCATCTGATAATGTGTGGTTTCGTTGGCTGAAATGTATAAGTTTACAATATAATCCGGTTTTGATTTTTTCGGAATTATAGCTAACTTATTATTGGGTTTTAAACACAACAGGGAAATGGGTGCTTACAGCACATATACCGATCAGGAACTGATTGCTTTGTTAAGGGCTGCGGATCATGCTGCTTTTACGGAAATTTACAACCGTTATTGGAGTACGTTGATGGCTATGGCCTACAACCATACCAAAGATAAATCGGCTGCCCAGGAAATTGTGCAGGAACTTTTTGTTGGCGTATGGAGCAGGAGGGACAAACTGGAGATCCAAACCTTAAAAGCTTATCTGGCCACGGCAGTAAAGTTCTCCATATTTAAGCAAATAGAGCGGGAACGCAGGCGCAGGGATATTGAGCATAAGGAGTATAAACTGAACAGTTATGCAGATGACGAACAAAAGCTTGAAGCTAAGTTTTTACAGGAGTATATTAACGGGCAGGTAGAGCTGTTGCCAGAAAAATGCCGCATGGTATTTAATTACAGCCGGGTTGAAGGTATGACCATACCAGAGATAGCAAAGGAGATGAATATTTCGGAAAAAACGGTTGAAGGACATTTAACCAAAGGGATCAAAGTAATCAAAACCAATTTGAAAGATTCCGGCATCCTGATCATTGCTGTTTCTGCAAGCAGTCATTTATGGATTAATTAAATTCAACCTTGCAGGCCGGTGTAAATGGTATTTTTGTGTATGCACACTGCGGTACAGAATAAACGGATATTGATATCATGGGCCAGATATTTTAAAAGAGGCTGAACATGTTGCCATCTAAAAAACGGTTGAAGGGCATTTAACCAAAGTGATCAGAGTAATCAAAGCCAACCTGAACCAGACATTTTCGTTCATCCGCAGTATCCTTCTTCTTTAATTTTGAGTTATTGATCAATATATGATATAGAGTTAACAATTCTGCCCATTTATAAATTGGAAACGTATTTTATGGCAAATTGCCGAATGAACTGTGCCTGGTTTTTTCAAACAAACATTCTTTCATTTTTGCTCCGAAGAAAGTTCATCAAATCAGCCATTACATTTAAAACAATCGAAATAGATACTTGAACATGGTTAAATTTATATTATACTTGCTGCTTAGATAATCAACAAAAAATTATCACCAGGGTACAACTGATGGAGAGCAGGCAACTTAAAAATGAAGAAGAACTATTGGCCAGGATTGCCATGGGCGATCAGCGTGCATTTACGGAAATCTTTGATTTTTATCAGCGTTATGTATATGACTATGGCCGAAAGCTGACTAAATCCGAAGATCAGGCGAGTGAGATTGTACAAGATGTATTCTTAAAAATATGGCTCAACAGAGAAAAATTCAACGAGGTGAAAAATTTCGGGGCATATCTAAACCGGGTAGTAAGAAACCATTCCATAAACGTGATACGCAAATTGGCACAAGATGCCAGATCGGCCACACAGCTTAAAATTAATACTCTGGAATCTGACAATTCCACAGATAAAATACTAGATTACAATGAAAGTAACAGGATATTGACCCAGGCTGTCGAAAACTTAAGTCCCCAGCAACGAACAGCATATACCCTTTGCCATATACAAGGATTGAAATATGAAGAAGTTGCAAAAAAGATGAACGTTTCAAGCCGTACTGTACAGGCACATATGCGTCAGGCTTTAAAACACATACGTGAGCACTTCAGTAAACATGCACTAGCCTATCCGGCGCTATTTGCTGTACTATTTAAATAAATAGCATTGTAAATCAGTCTATTAAATATTTGTCAATTATTTTTTAGTTAACCACTAAGCATTTTTTTTGCGTCAGGTGTCAATGTAGTTAAAAGGTATAAAAGCCTACAACCAACAAACGATGCAAAAATCAAACGCGAGGATTCAAGTCCTGCTACAAAACTATTTCAATAACCTGAATACCGAAACGGAAAATGAAGAGCTATGGTCGCATATCATTACTTCTCACAACGATCAGGAATTGATGCAGCTTTTTCCCGATGCATTTAGTGACGAAATGGACGTTCCCGAAAATGCATTGGATGCCACAAAAAAACAAACTATTTTAAACTACATCTACAATCATCATTTATTACAAGCAAGCCATCAGCCTAAAACGCTGAGGTTACTACCAAAATTGGCGGCGATAGCGGCAGCTGTAGCTTTGATAATCTCAGGCGTTTGGTTTTATGCCGGCAACCCTGTCGCAAATCGCAATTCAAAAATCGCGAATCAAAACGACATTAAGCCTGGCAAAAACACAGCCACAATTACCTTACCAGGTGGCAGCAGCGTGCAACTAAGCGATGCGAAAAGCGGAGTAGTGATTGATGCGAGTAAGATCACCTATAGTGATGGAAGTACTTTGGAAGGGGATACTTCTTCGCCAGGGCTGCTAAATGGAATGACAACCATCACTACTCCCCGTGGTGGAACCTATCAGGTTGTCCTTCCTGATGGTACCAAAGTGTTTTTAAATGCAGACAGTAAGCTTGAATTCCCGGGTAAGTTTTTGGGCGGCGAACGGCGGGTTAAACTGACCGGTGAAGCTTATTTCGTGGTTGTGCATAATTCAAAAATGCCTTTTAAAGTGGAAAGCACCGGGCAGACTGTAGAGGATATTGGTACTGAATTTAACATCAATGCTTATGCGGACGAGCATAGCACGAAAACTACATTGGTTGAGGGCAGTGCAAAGGTAAATGAGGTCATACTCAAACCAAACCAGCAATCCTCTCTTAATGGTACCGGTATAAAAGTTGAAAATGTGGACACAGAATTGTTTATAGCCTGGAAAAACAATCAGTTTGTTTTTGAACAGGATGACATCCGCTACATCATGCGCATGATCTCACGCTGGTATAATGTAGAAATAGTATATCTGGGTGAATTACCTGTAACTACATTTAGTGGCTCGGTATCCCGTTTTGCCAATGTGTCTGAAGTATTGCGGCCATTAGAATCAACCGGACAGGTAAAATTTAAAATTGAAGGAACGAAGATTTTGGTAAGCAGATAGTACGGATATCAAAAAAACCAAATCCCTGCTGAAACAGGAACTTGGTCAATACTTGGTGCTTAATTTAATAAACTAAACCCGCAGTGGCCTGACGCTTCAGAACAAAAGGCTCCTGCACAACCAAATATATAAATGTATAGAAAAATAACCACAAACCTGGGTATAATAAATTCTTATATCCGTAAAATTTGGCTAATTATGCGATTAACCACCGTAATACTAATAGCTGCCCTGATGCAGGTAAGTGCTGCCGGCCTTGCACAGAAAATTACTATTTCAAAAAAACAAGCAGACTTACGTGCTGTACTAAAAGTGCTAAGGACTCAGAGTGGCTATAACTTTGTGTATGCAGACAATGCGCTCTCTCAGGCTAAGCCTGTTGACATTTCTGTAAAAGCTGCCGACTTTAAAGATGTTTTAGCGCAAATATTTGCCAATCAGCCTTTAACTTATAAGATTGACAATAACGTTATCATTGTTCAAATAAAGCCAAGTGTGATGATGCAACCTCTTAGAAAAAATATCAGCGTTTCAGGTGTGATCAATGATGAAGAGGGGAATCCATTGCAGGGCGCAGGCGTAAGAATGAAAGGTGGGGATAAAAAAGCGGTTGCTGATAAGAACGGACGCTATAGTATAGAGGTTCCGGATAATGCAATACTGGTTTTTACCTACCTCGGTTTTGATGACCGGGAAATACGGGTTGAAGGAAGACAAACCATTAACGTTACACTAAAACCGCAGATCAGCAAACTGGATGAGGTTTTAGTGGTAGGATATGGATCCGTACGAAAAGTTGATCTTACAGGTTCTGTTGCGCAGGTAAATATCCGTGATATGACTAAAGCCCCGGTGTCTTCGATAGAACAGGCATTGGCGGGCCGTGTGGCTGGTTTAAATGTTTCTGCCAGTCAGGGACAGCCTGGAGAAGAAGGGATCAATATACGGATCAGAGGAGTGGGCTCCATCACACAGGATGCGTCCCCTTTGTACGTCATTGATGGCTTCGCAACAGAGAACTTTGATCTTTCTATGTTGAACCCTGACGATGTGGAATCCATAAATGTGCTCAAAGATGCTTCCGGAACTGCGATCTACGGCTCCAGAGGTGCAAATGGTGTCATTGTTGTAGAAACAAAAAAGGGTAAAGTGGGTAAATCCAATTTGAATTATTCAGGATCCTACGGTTTTCAGGATGTGACTAAAAGGGTTGAGGTATTAAGTCCTTATGAGTTTGTTAAATTGGAATTTGAGCGGGATTCGGTAACTGCCAGGACGCTGTATCTTCCGGACGGCGTAACCTATGATTCCTATAAAAATCTGGAAGGGATCAACTGGCAGGATCAGTTCTTCACCAAAGGTGTAACCAATATTCACAATTTATCACTGCGGGGAGGGAATAAAGATACCAGGTATGCCATTTCAGGATCCTTGTTTGAGACCGGCTCTGTGGTAGTAAATACGGGTTTGAAGAAACAACAGGGACGCATTACTACAGATCAAAACGTCAGCAAAAAATTGAAAGCTGGCCTGAGTACAAATTATACACACACGCAGACCTATGGCCAGATCGCTTCTTCTATAAAAGATGGCTATGCATCGAGTGCGCTTCTTTATTCAGTATGGGGATACAGGCCAGTTAACGCCAGATATTTGACAGGCGACATAGATCTGGAAGAAGAACTTTTTGATGAAGGTGTAACCAGCACTACAGATTACCGCTTCAACCCGGTGCAGTCTGCAAAGAATGTTTACAGAAATAAGGACAACAATAACCTGGTTGCCAATGGGTATTTTAATTATGACATCACTAATAATCTGGTCTTCAAATCTACCGGTGCCATTAACCTGAATACCATTCAATTGGGTACATTCTATAACTCCAATACGAGCGAAGGTAGCCCCATAAGCCCTAGAAATAACTATGGACAGTGGGGGTCAATGTCCTATAGCAGCCGCACAACCTGGTCTAACGAAAATACCCTTACCTATAGCAAGGTAAACAAGGTTCATTCCTTAAACGTATTGGGTGGTTTTAGTTTCCAAAAGGAAAGCAGCAAAGGAAATAACTATACAGCAATTAAAGTTCCTAATGAGACTTTGGGCATAGACGGATTGGGGCAAGGTACACCGCTGGCTGTAGGCTCTTTCGGCACTTATAATACCCTGCAATCTTATTTCAGCAGAGTAAATTATGGGTATCAATCCAGATACCTGTTCACCGCAACATTCAGGGCCGACGGGTCGTCTAAATTTCCGAATAACAAATGGGGTTACTTTCCATCAGGAGCTTTTGCCTGGAAAATGAAGGAAGAGTCTTTTCTTAAAGGAATTGAAACCATTACAGAAGCCAAATTACGTTTGAGTTACGGCCTTACCGGGAACAACAGAGTAGGGGATTTTTCTGCGCTTTCACCAATCAATGTAGACAACTCTACTGGTTATTCTTTTGGGAATGAGGTGCCAACACCAGCAGCCATCCCTACGATTGGCAATCCCAAATTAAGATGGGAAACTACTGCGCAGCTCAACTTAGGATACGATTTAGCTTTATTGAAGAACAGGATTGAGCTGGTGGTAGATCTATATCGAAAGAAAACAGACAATTTGTTGCTGCTGGCCAATATGTCGCCAAGCACAGGGTATGCCCGTGCCTACAAAAACGTAGGTAAATTAAAGAATGAGGGTTTGGAATTTACCTTGAATACGGTGAATATCAGTAAGCGGGATTTTACCTGGCGGAGTAATTTTAACATCAGCTTCAACCGGAATACCATTTTACAACTAGCTGATGAAGAGGAACGCTTGTTGAATAGTATCACACCCAGATGGCAATCCGGATATGCTGACCCGGTGTTGTATAGTGCAGCAATAGGTCATTCAGTAGGTAATTTCGTTGGGTACATCTTTGATGGGATTTATCAGTACGATGATTTTTATCAATTGCCCAATGGCGGTTACCGCCTTAAAAATGCTGTGCCGACAAACGGGATGGCCAGAGAGGTCATCAAACCAGGATATATCCGCTATAAAGACCTGAACAATGACGGAGTCATCACAGCGGCCGATCAAACCATTATCGGCAGGGGTTTACCTATTCATTCTGGTGGTTTTTCCAACAATTTTACTTATAAAAACTTAAGTCTGAACGTCTTCTTGCAATGGTCTTATGGCAATGATGTATACAATGCAAACAAACTGATTTTTGAGGCAAAAGCATACAGCATGCTGAATCAATATGCGGGTTATGCGAATCGGTGGTCGCCTGCAAATCCGAGTACGACCATACCGGTTGTGGGTGGTGTTCCTGAGGGCTATTATTCGACCAGGGAATTGGAAGATGCTTCCTATTTAAGGTTGAAAACTGTGGAATTGGCTTACAGCGTACCAGTGAATTACCTGAAAAAATTAGGACTTAAAGAGATCATCCTGACAGCTTCTGCACAGAATCTGCTTACATGGACCAACTATTCAGGAATGGATCCGGAAGTGTCCACGCGCAATTCCATCTTAACTCCAGGGTTTGACTATTCTGCATTCCCTATTGCGAAAACATTAGTTTTTGGACTAAAGGCTTCATTATAAAACCAAAAAATATTATGGAAAAGAAATTATATATCTGTATTGTTGTAGCCCTGGTTTGTATGGCTACATCTTGTTCTAAATTTTTAGATACTGTACCAAAGGATACGATCACCAGTTTAAATTATTACGAGACTGAACAACAGCTCAATTCGGCATTGGCCGGGGTGTTCCAGACCTTGACAAAAATTTATGGACACAGCTTTCAGGGGGTGATGTCATTGGACGGAGATGAGGGTTTTTACAACCGTTCTGCACAGAATACGGGCATTGCTGTAAACCTGGTTACCACTTCTGAAACTAACGTAACTAATGTATGGACCGCATTGTATAACGGAATTGAAAGAGCAAACCTATTGCTGGCCAATATCAATAAACCTACAATGACTGAAGCCAACCGGTCTGTCATTAAAGGAGAAGCTTTGTTTTTAAGGTCCTACTTTTACTTTTTACTGGTGAGCTACTGGGGAGATGTGCCTTTGCTGCTGGAACCTACTTCTTCTGTTGCACAAACCAATAATCCCAGAACACCTTCAAAAGAAGTATACGAGCAGATCATCAAAGATATGACCGAAGCGGAAAGTCTGGTCCCTGATGTCAGGCAGGTCAGCAACGCGGGTCACATCAATAAGTCTGCCGTACGCGGTTTATTGGCCAGGGTGTGTTTATATATGGCCGGAGATCCTGTAAAGGATGTGTCCAAATACGAAATGGCTAAAATCTGGGCGAAAAAAGTAATAGATGACGGCTATCATAGCCTTAATCCGGATTACAGGCAGGTATTCATTAACATGAGCCAGGATAAATATGACCTTAAAGAAAGCATCTGGGAGGTTGAGTTTTACGGTTATAGTTCAGATGGTTTCAATGCCACCGGGAAAGTTGGTATTCATTATGGAATTTCCCACGGTGGTCAGGACCCAAATTATGGTTATTGCTTCGGATATGTAGCGGTCACACCAAAGTTATATTTTTCCTATGCAAAAGGTGATTGGAGAAGGGACTGGAACATCGCCCCATACACTTTGTCGTCGACCAATCCTGCCACTAAAACGTATCGCCCAATCTATCCTACAGCCATGCAGGCAAGTGAAAGAAGTGTAGCTAAATGGAAAAGGGAATATGAAACCGTTTATCCAAAAGAGCAAGGAGGTAACTCGGTCAATTATCCGCTGCTGCGCTACTCAGATGTATTACTGATGTATGCAGAAGCAGTAGCAAGTCAAAATGGAACTGTACCAGATCAGGATGTATTGGACCAGACTGTAAATCAGGTAAGGAGAAGAGCGTATGGAAACCTGTTGCCAAATAGAGAGCTGATTGATACCATTACTATTTCTACTGCAGGTTCAGGATATACCTCAGCGCCGGCAGTTACAATTTCTGGTGGTGGCGGTGCAGGTGGCGCTGCTGTTGCCACAGTTGCAACAAGTGGAACCAGAGCGCTAAACGCCATCTATCTGGAGAACAGAGGTGGTAATTATAATTTAACACCAACCATTACTATTGGTGAATCCTGGATGCCAAATGTCTTATACGCTGCAGGTAAACAAGTTTATAACGACAATAAGCTGTATACTGTAACTACAGCAGGTACAACCACCGCTACACCACCAACACAAAGCTCCGGAGCATCTGCAGCAGCCACTACCGGTGCTGTGTTTACCTATGCAGGAGTACAAGCAAAGGCCGCTGTAACCCTGACCAGGTTATCTGAATTTAAAGGTGACGTAAAAACTGCGGGCTTTGCTGACTATGCCAGATTTATGGAGTTCCTGAAAGCGGAGCGTTCAAGAGAATTGGCATTTGAGGCCATGAGGAAGAGAGATCTGGTACGCTGGGGTGATTACTACCGTGTGATGAAACAAATTGCGCTGGATTTTGCTGCTCTGGGATCAAGGGCCTTTGGTGGAAAAGCAGGGGAAAACACCTCAGAGAGAGATGTTTTATGGCCTATACCTGATGCTGAAACTACCGTCAATAAGGCAATCGGTCAGAATCCAGGTTGGTAATTGTTATTCGTTTTACTATTTATTGATAATCTAATGAACACATATTTTAAATATTATTTAATGCTGATATCGGTTTTTTTATTTTCATGTGAGAAATATCAGATTGATGATCCGGCATTAGAAGTTACGGCTGATAAAACCACGGTTAAGGTTGGCGAGTCTGTTACGTTCAAATTTGAAGGGAGCCCTCAAATGTTGTCCTTTTATTCAGGGGAACTCCTGAAGGACTACAACTATGTTACCAATTCCAGAGCATTAAAAAATTGTTATTTGTCTTTCTCCAGTGCTACAGTAGCCGCTATACGACAGCTCAATCAATTGTCGGTACTGGTGTCTGCTGATTTTGACGGTAAATATGCAATTGACAACATTAAGGCTGCTACCTGGGTAGACATCACCAGGCGCTTTACACTTGCAACCAGCACTACAGTAACGCCCTCAACGGAAGTTGATATTATGGATCTTGCCGTTACAGGAAAACCATTATATCTGGCCTTTAGATATATTACCAGGCCTCAGACAGAATTTTTAGCCGCCAATGACTGGAATATCACTGCTGTATTGCTGAAAAGTAAATTTGACGATGCAGAGGTTACGCTAATGGACTATGGGTCAGGTAGTAATTTTTCTGTATTTTCTTATGGTAACAAACAAGCGGGCAGATCGCTTGTAAACACGACCACGATTCAGTTCAAAGGAAATGCAACTGCGGAAATTAAGGAGGAATATACAGAAGACTGGGGAATAAGCAGGGCTATCTATATCAACCCTAACGACCTGGGGAAAGATAAAGCAACAGCGCTTAAATTGTTCAGGGAAGCAAAAAAGGAAAGCTACACCTATACCTACAGTAAAGCCGGCACCTATACGGCCACTTTCGTAGCTGAAACCAATAATGTCTATGGAAATAAAAAGGTAGTTAAGCAAATAGAAATTACCGTTACCAATTAGTATGCTTTCACCCCTGACCAAAAGAATGATGAAAACTATTTTTTTAGCGGTTACGCTTTTAATAACGACACTCAGGTTACAGGCACAACCTAAGGTTGATGTAAATAAAGAAATCGAATTTGCCAAAGCACAATATGAATTGATGCTAAAAGCGAATACAGACCTCAGCAGGTTCCCTCAGTCTGTAAAACAAGACGGGACATTGGATACCCGGACATCAGATTGGTGGTGCAGTGGTTTCTTCGGCGGGTCATTATGGTATCTTTATGAATTTACCAGCGACGATAAATGGAAAGTGGCTGCGGATAAATGGACCATGGCTGTAGAAAAAGAAAAATACAATAAGACCACACACGATTTGGGGTTTATGTTGTATTGTTCCTTCGGAAATGGTTATCGTTTAACCAACAATGAGCAATACAAGGACATTATGCTTGTTGGGGCAGAATCGCTGTCTACGCGCTTCAATCCTAAAATTGGGCTGATCAAGTCCTGGGAGGAGTTTAAAGGCTTTGACTATCCTGTGATCATAGACAATATGATGAATCTCGAATTCTTATTGTGGGCAGCTAAAGCATCAGGAAACCGCAAATTTCATGATATAAGTATTACACATGCTGACAATACCCTTAAAAACCACTTTAGAAAAGATTATAGCAGCTATCATGTAGTTTGTTATGATACTGCAGGAAAAGTACTTGCCAGGAAAACCAATCAGGGGGCTGCAGACGAATCTGCCTGGGCCAGAGGGCAGGCATGGGCTGTTTACGGATATACCATGATGTATAGGGAAACTGGAAATAAGAAGTATCTTAACCAGGCTATAAATATTGCAAAGTTTATTGCCAGTCATCCGAACCTTCCATCGGATAAGATCCCCTATTGGGATTTTAACGCACCGGATATACCGAATGAAGAAAGAGACGCGTCAGCAGCGGCCATTACGGCTTCTGCTTTATTGGAATTGTACACCTATACCAATGATAAGGCACAGTTCAGACTGGCAGAAGACATGTTGGCAAGTCTTTCGGGTAAAGCATACACTGCAAGTCCGGGCAAAAACCACAATTTCCTGCTCAAACATTCGGTAGGTTCAAAGCCCTATAAATCAGAGGTAAATACACCCATAATTTACGCAGATTATTATTACCTGGAGGCATTATTAAGGTATAGCAAACTATTGAAATAATTTAAAAAAGAAATCAGATATATGATGCACATCAATCGCAAAGACTTCCTGAAGCAGACGCTTGCTTTCGCTGCTTTCCTGGCTGCCATTCCGGCTTTAGCCAGTTCCAGTAGCAAGAGAAATAAAACGATTCTTTTACGTTCATCGTGGCAAGTCGAAAATATTGGTGATATTGCCCACACACCAGGGGTGCTGGCATTGATTGAGAAATACCTGCCACATGTGGATGTTCGTCTTTGGCCTATGGACGTAGGGGCTGGTGTAGAAGAAATGCTGATGGCCAGGTTTCCTGGATTAAAGATATTAAAATCAGAAAAGGAGCAGCAAAAAGCAATAGCAGAAAGCGATTTTTTTCTTCACGGATCGGGGCCTTCTCTGGTAGGCAGAAAGGAAATGCTCCGTTGGAAAAAAGAAACAGGTAAACCATACGGGATTTACGGAATTACCTTCCCGGGCAATTATGGTTTTCAGGCACAGGATAAAAATTACAATCCCTTGGATTTAGAACTGATCAATCATGCATCTTTTGCATATTTCAGGGACTCCGTATCGCTGGAATTTGCAAAGCAAATAGGTGCAAAATGCCCGGTAATGGGTTTCTGTCCGGATGGTGCTTTTGCGGTAGATGTAAGAAATGATAAAGCTGCTGATTTATTTCTGAAGGAACATGCACTGGAAACAGGAAAATTTGTTTGTGCAATTCCACAGCTCCGTTTTTCTCCATGGTGGGAACTCCCTTCAAAAGACCCTACAGTTAACCAGGAAAAACATGCATGGAACGAAAAGATGAAAGAACATGATAACCTGCCCATTCGAAATGCAATTATTGAAGTGGTAAGGCAAACAGATCTTAAAGTATTGCTTGTTCCTGAAAATGAAACACAGATCCGTATTGGCAAGGAAATGCTTTATGATCCCCTGCCGGAGGACATTAAGCCCCGGGTTGTCTGGCGTGATAAATATTGGCTAACAGATGAAGCGGTTAGTACTTATGCCCGCTCTGCGGGACTATTCGGGCTCGAAATGCATTCACCTATTATGTGCATAGCAATGGGTGTACCGGCTATCGTTTGCCGCTTTACCGAACAAACCTCTAAAGGATTTATGTGGCGGGATATTGGATTAGGCGAGTGGTTATTTGACATGGATACCAAGTCGGATGTCGACCGGATCGTTCCCGCAGTCCTGGAAATGATGAAAAACCCTAAAGCCGCTAAAGCAAAAGCAATGTCTGCCCTCAGCCGGGTAATTCGATATCAAAAAGACACCATGAAAGTACTGGGAGGGTTTTTGGACCATCCCTCAATGAAAAAATAAAATGAAAAGAAAACACTTTATACAAGTAAATCAACTACGTCTGCTGCCAGCCATCAAAATGGTGTTGATTGCCCTGTTTTTAATTGGAAATGTACCTTTGGCCATTAGTCAGAACGCCCCATATCCGCTCAAACCCCTTGATGCCAAACGCATAGCCGAAATTAAAAACATGCTGTCTGAACAGCCCAAGGGATTTGGCGACCCGATCAGTAAGCGCGAAACCTGGGACAAGCTTTTAAAATCAGGCAAATACGAGCGTTTTTTACGTGGAATGAAAAATTATGCCTTCCCGCCCTTTAGCAAAAAGGACTATTTCTCCCTTTCCAATGGAACAGAAACTTCTTCGGGGGCAGGCTTGACCATGATGCGGAAAAGAGCCGAAGGCTTATCCAAAGTGACCTGGGCCGAATGTCTGGAAAACAAGGACCGATATACCGCTCAGGTAGAAGCAGGCTTGCGCGATATTATCAATCAAAAATCATGGGTATCGCCACGCAGCGATCATGGTTTTAAGAACTACAATGGCGTCGCATATTCGGTAGAACTTACCTCTTCCTTATATGCACATACCATTGCCCAAACCCTCTACATGATGGGCGATAAAATCAGCAGTAAATTAAGAACTGAGGCTATAAACGCCTTGTACCTAAAGATTTTTAATCCTGTACTCGAAAAAATAAGAGCACAAAACAAAGAAAATAGTTTTCTGACTGAAACCAATAACTGGAACCATGTTTGCCTGGCTGGACTGGTTGGAGCGGCACTTGCCACCATTGACAACAAAGACGAACGTGCGACTTTTGTTGCGATAGGCGAATATTATTCGAAAAACGGATTGTCAGGTTTTGGTGAAGATGGGTACTGTGGCGAAGGTATTATTTATTACAATTACGGCTTTGGGCATTATGCGATGTTGCGCGAAAGCATTTGGCAGGCTACAGGGGGTAAAGTTGACCTGTTTAGTGATCCGAAGGTCCAGAAAATAGCCAGATATGTACCCAATCTCGAAATTATAAACAACGTGTATCCAGCTTTTTCAGATTGTCGCGAAGGCGCAACGCCTGACACCGAATTGATGTCTTACCTCAGTCGGAGCCTTAAACTGGGGCTGATAAGATACGACACGCTGTCGATTACCGGAAAAACAAGCGATAACCGCCGGACTTTGATGATGGCCTTTCCCAATTCTTCAACCAGCCTGAAGCCGGGAAAGACAGATCGGAAAGACGCTTCTTCGTTGCGTTTCTTTTTCGACCATACGGGCGTATTGGTATGCAGGCCCGCTGCCGGATCTTCTTCCAATATGGGCGTTGTACTTAAAGGCGGCAATAACAACGAATCACATAATCATAATGATATAGGCTCCTATACCGTTGTGCAAGGTAACCAAACTATGGCGGGTGATCCGGGTGTAATACCCTATACCGCTAATATTTTCGATCCTAAATATCGGTATACTTACAAAACAATAAGTTCATTCGGCCATCCCGTTCCCCTTATTGCGGATAGTACGCAGCGACCAGGTGCCCAGGCCCGCTCAAAAACGACACATTCAAACTTTACACCAGAAAAAGATGAGGTTACCTTAGATATCTCATCGGCCTACAATGTACCCGGACTAAAGAAACTGGAACGCACTATGGTTTACAACAGGCAGGGCAGTGGTAGCGTTACTTTTGAAGATGTTTTTGAGTATACCGAAGCCAAAAAGTTTGAAACTGCGGTGGTTACCCGTTCAGTCTGGAAGCAGGTTTCCGATAGCACCCTATTGCTGACCAGAAATGATCAAAAAATGCTGGTCACCTTTTCTTCTCCGGGCAACAAATTATCCCTGAGATCAGAAGAGATCACTGAGGGAGGCCCGGTTTATGCTCGTATTGGGATTTTTATTGACAAGCCAATAGTGGCGGGTCGCATGATAATCACCTATAAACCGCAAAACTAAGAATTTAAGACATGGATGTTTTTAATGGCGTTAACGCCCTCACTTTAGTTTTTATTGCCTTATTGGTATTTGCCATTGCGTATAGATTTTACGGGATTTTCCTGGCCAATAAAGTATTAAAGCTCAATGCTGCAAACGTAACCCCTGCAATAGAATTTTCAGATGGAAAAGATTATGTGGCCACCAATAAGAATGTATTGTTTGGCCATCATTTTGCAGCCATAGCAGCTGCCGGACCTTTGGTAGGCCCGGTGCTTGCTGCCCAGTTTGGTTACCTGCCGGGAGCGTTATGGATTTTGATAGGCTGCGTATTGGGCGGCGGGGTGCATGATATGGTGGTGCTCTTTGCATCAGTAAGACATAAAGGAAAAAGCCTGGCTACCATAGCAGGAAAAGAGATCGGTACAGGTACTGGTTTGATAGCAGGGATAGCTATTCTTTTTATCCTTATCCTTACGCTTGCCGGCCTTTCTTTAGCCTGTATCAGCGCCATGCATGAAGCTTCCTGGTCTTTGTTTACTGTTATAGCAACCATGCCCATTGCCCTGATCATGGGGTTGATCATGCGCTATCGGAAAGACAGTGTTACCCTGGCCAGTATTTTTGGAGGGATTATGCTAATTGCTTCCATAATTGGAGGCCATGAGCTGATGCAGATTCCCGCCATCAGTAATATTTTCCATTGGAAGATTGCAACCATATCTATCGCCATAACAGTATACGGCTTTCTGGCATCCGTATTACCTGTCTGGTTATTATTGGTCCCAAGGGATTACCTGTCTACCTATTTAAAGATAGGAACGATCCTCATGCTGACAGTAGGAGTGATCTTTGTACACCCAACACTGCAAATGCCTGCACTTACCCAATTTGTGAGCGGTGGCGGTCCGGTTATTGGCGGGCCTGTATTGCCCTTTATTTTTATCGTAATTGCCTGCGGAGCGATCTCTGGTTTTCACGCCATTATTGCTACAGGAACAACTCCAAAAATGCTGACCAATGAAAAGGAGATTCTTTTTGTTGGCTACGGCGCCATGCTGGTAGAAGGCTTCGTGGCTTTGATGGCTTTAATCGCAGCCTGTACATTGCTTCCGGGAGATTATTTCGCCATCAATACCCCAAAAGAGATGTACGAAAGCTTTATTGCGCAAAATCCGGACCTAAAGGCAGTAGACCTGGCCTATTTTAGTGAAAAGATTGGGGTAGAGCTGCAGGGAAGGACGGGAGGGGCAGTATCCCTTGCAGTAGGTATGGCCCATATATTTAATAAAATACCGTATATGGACGATGTAATGGCCTACTGGTACAATTTCGCCATCATGTTTGAAGCGGTGTTTATACTGACAGCTATTGATGCAGGCACAAGGGTAGGCAGGTTCTTCCTGCAGGAGATGATAGGGAGGGTCATACCCAAATTCAATGACAAGAACTGGATGCCGGGGCTCATCATCAGCAGTTTGCTGTTCACGTTTTCCTGGGGCTACCTGGTGTATACAGGGAACGTAAGCAGTATCTGGCCCTTATTTGGGATCAGCAACCAATTGCTGGCAGCCTGCGGCCTGATTGTTTGTACCACCATGCTCATCCGTATGAACAGGAAAAAATACGCCCTTTGTGCTGCTATACCCGGGGTGTTCATGGCCCTCATCACCTTCTGGGCGGGCTATGAGCAGGTGCTGAATATCTACCTGCCCAAGGGCCAATATCTGCTGGCTTTCCTGGCCTGTATAGCCATGGTACTGATGTTCATCGTGTTTGTGAACACTTTTAAAAGATGGTACCAATTGTCAAAAATGAAAGCAGATCAGTTGGATTATTATGGTGATACCGTTAAAGAGTTAGTAGAGAGATGAACTTAACATTTACCAAGCAACTAAAAATGCCTTTGCTGGCATTTATGTTTTTATGGATGGGCGTTTTACATGTTCAAGCGCAATTGACACATCCGGGGATACTGTTCAACGCTGCTGGCCTGGCCAGGTTAAAGACCTATGCAAATACGGAACGGCAGCCATGGGCAGCGACATATGCTAAATTACTTGCCTATAACGATATAAACTATGTGCAGGAACCTGCTTATGCCATTGTTAATAGAGAGTTCGCAGGGGCAACCAGTACTGAGTCAAGGGCAATGTCTGCCCAAAGTCAGAGAGCTTACAGGTGTGCAATTTTGTGGGTCATTACTGGAAATCAAATATATGCAGATAAAGCTAAAACAATATTGAACTCGTGGTCAGGTACCCTGGATAGTATTACCGGAGGCGCTGCCAAGTTATGTGCGGCCTGGTATGGTTTTGGTTTTGTTAATGCTGCGGAAATTCTGCGCTATACAAACTCAGGCTGGAGTACGACAGATATACAGCGCGCGGAATCTATGTTCAGGTATAAATTTTATCCGGTAATTGAACCTTTCCAGGGGGGATGGGCGGGGAATTGGGATACCGCCATTTGTAAAACTATGATGGGAATAGGAGTTTTTATAAATGACGTTGCCATTTACACCAGAGGGCGCAATTATTTGTGGTCAACCACCGAAACCGCTTCAGGAACACTGAACAATTACATT
Source organism: Pedobacter sp. AK017 (assembly GCF_014200825.1). Lineage (NCBI taxonomy): Bacteria > Pseudomonadati > Bacteroidota > Sphingobacteriia > Sphingobacteriales > Sphingobacteriaceae > Pedobacter > Pedobacter sp. AK017. Next base: position 57,029 of record NZ_JACHCW010000011.1, on the reverse strand, counting down.
TACCCTACTACCGGCCAGTGTTTTGAAAGCGGTCGCGATCAGGAGCATACCCAAATGGGCATAGGGGGCTTAGCGGAAGCTTGCGAAATAGGGTATAACCAAGGTACGGATCTTTATGGTTTGTTTTCAAACAGGTTACTGTTAGGAACCGAATATACCGCTAAATATAATTTAGGGTATAGCGTACCCTATACAACAAATCATTATGGATCTGTGATTTCTCCTGATTTAAGGGGAGAGTTTCTTCCGTTTTATGAATTGGTTTACAATCATTATGTAAACAGAAAAGGGATGTCCGGAGAGCCGGTTAAATTTACCAAAATGGTTGTGGAAAAAATAAGGCAAGACAATGGAGGAGAAAATGGTACTGCGATATTATCAGGATACGGATCATTGTTGTTTAATGAATATGTATTTAAATATGTTCCTGCTGCGGGTGACTATCGGACAACAGGATTGAGTAGCAGTATGGGTACCCCATCACAGTTTGAAGTTTTTACGAACGGAGATTGGGTAACAGCAACAACTGCCCTTGGATTAACAACTAATTTGTTGGTAAGAAATGGGCAAAGTGCATTGGCAGCAGGTACTAGAAATTTAAAGAACCTGATAGTTGGAGAGGGGGACGGAGCTGTTTTAAGGGCACAGGTCAATGCAGGTACAGTATCGGCATTAAACATTGTAGAGCCAGGTAATTTAAGCAGTATTCCTGCGCTATCTTTTGTTAACGGTGGACAAGCTACAGGCTCTACCAGTGCCGTTGCAACGATTACAAGCGTAAAAGTAACAGGTGCAGATATAAAAAACCGGGGTTCTGGCTATACTAATGCCAGTGTTACTTTTAGCGGTGGTGGCGGAAGCGGAGCAGCGGCCACAGCAGTGGTGAGTGGCGGTAAAATTATGGATATTGTGATCACCAATTCAGGATCTGGCTATACATCCATACCAACTGTGTCTGTTACAGGAAATGGTACAGGAGCAGCTGTTTCGGCAAAAGTTGGTATTACAGAGATAAGCATTAGTAGCGGAGGGACCGGTTATACCAAAGCGCCAGTAGTGATAGCAGGAACCTTTCTGAGAGTGAATGACGGAATTGCTCTAGGTGTATCAAATGATGTATCTTTTCAAAGAGGATCATCTGTGTATAGCGGGGGAGCCTCTTCGGCCGTTACAGGTACATTGAATATCAGCGGCAACCTGATAGCAGAAGATACAGTTAATTTTATCTCTGTAGCTCACGATAATACCATTTCATCACTTACAGTAAATTTTAAAAAATCTACCGTAGATAATATCGGTTTCATAGGCGGAAATGTTACTTTTAGCGCACTGTGTGTTGAAGCTGCGAATACCCTTAAATTGAAGTTAGGTGCCGTAATGAATGTTGCAGATGCTATTGGTCTAAACAGTACTGGTATAATTGATGCAACTAATGGCACTATAGGTTTTGTAAATATCTCTCCTTCTACATCGATAGCAAGAACCATCGCAGCCAATACTTTTAAAGATGCAACTGTCAATAAAATGGTAGTCAATTCAGCCGCCGGTGTTACGCTGAACCAGGGGCTGACGATAACAAAACTGGATATGCAGAAAGGATTGCTGAATATTCCGGAAACTTCAGAGGTTACTGTTTCAAGTGTTTCAGGCGGAAGCAACACTTCCTATATCAACACCATGTCGTCAGCAAGTTCCGGTGCAATTGCGAAAGTTAAAGTAACCGGATTAACAACTGCTCAGGGAGATATTCCTTTAGGAAATGGCGGAAATTATCTGCCTGTACGGATTACCCCACCTGCAGAAACTGCATTTAACTTTACAATGAGTGTACTTACAGGCCTTACAGCTAATGGTTTGCCAGATGGCGGTGTAGTTGCAGACAAGAGCCAGTTTGTAAATGCGTCATACCATGTTATCCGTACAAGCGGAACAGGAGATTATACGTTTCGTGTTGGCTTTCCTGCAAGTCTGAAAGGCAGTGCTTTTACCCCGTCATCTCCTTTCGGTATTTCAAAATATAATGGAAACAGTTGGTTACCTGTTATAGGCAGTGGTAATTATGCACTAAATACCGCTACTGCTACTTTTAATACCAATGGCTTACGCCACCGGGTACAGATTGGTGGGGCTCAACCATTGAATTTAACAGGTACCAATGCCAGCGGCTATACAGAACGCAAGGCGATTAACTTAATCGAGCCGGAAGATTTAGTGAAGATCAAGGCAACCAATATCCTATCTCCAAACGGTGATGGGGTAAATGACAAATGGGTGGTGGATAATATTGATTTTTATCCAAATAACGAGGTGAAGATCTTTGAGCGTACAGGCAGATTAATGTATAGTAAAAAAGCTTATGACAACAGTTGGGAAGGTACCTTAAATGGTGTGCCGCTGGCAGAAGGAACTTATTACTATATCATAAATTTTGGAACAAGCAGGCCAAGTTTAAGCGGTTTCATTACCATTACCAGACCAGAGTAAAAATTGTTGTTGTAGATGCCGGTGGTTAATGCCTTCCAGGGCATATCCTTAAAAACACAGCTTATGAAAGACGTTTTAAATGGATTTGCTAAGATGTGTATGAATGATGACTGAGCTGTCGCCGGGAATGATGTATTCCAGATTGCCATTTGCTACGGTACTAGCTTTCAGTGGTTCTTTCTGTCCTTTAAGCAATACTTGAAATTCCGGGATTTTCTTTGAAGCTGTTTTTACCAGCATTATCCGGCAGCTGATCCGCTTATCTCCCAGGATCTTAAAGCTGATGTTTTTGCCTTTTCTGGCGTTAAATCCTGAGGTTGGATAGTCGGTGTAAATCATAAATGGCAGGCCCGGTATTTGCAGGTAATGCCGTGGCATAATTCCAAATGCGTTACCTGCCCCGTATACTTCCTGGCCAACAGTTCCGGATTTCAGCCAGCCATCCTGCAGGTCTTCCAGTGCAATCCATAGCTTCGGGTCAACTTCACCGATTTTGGGTTTTACTTCTAGCATGTCTGCGGGCAGCATAGTAGGATAATAATATACAGCACGGTCTACCAGGTAGCGGATGTATTCGGCAATGAGCAGTTTTACAGAAGGTAGAATGTCTACATCCTCAGCATGCTTCAGGTAATCGTGAAAGGCGCAAAAAACTTCCTGTTCTTCGTAAACGGCTGTATAAGGTGCATCGTTGAGCGGATAAAGGGAAAAGAATTTCGGAAAGTTTTTTCCGTATCCGTAATTACAGTCCCAGAGCTGCACATTCCGGAATAATCCTGCCAGGCACATGTAACTCAGTTCCAGGTATAGTTCATTTTTAGTGATTTTATACAACCGGAGTAGTGCTCCCGAAGAGAATGCGGTATTGTTGGCCTGGTAAAAGATCTTAAAACCAAGGTCCTGCAGGGTTTTTGCAGCTTTTTCGGCTTCTTTTAAATAACGTTGTTCAGCGGTTAGTTCCCAGGCCTGGAGCATCACATGCGCATAAATACCGGCTACATCTTTTTCTCCGCCCTTTCCTTCAGCAGTTTCTGCTTTAACCACCTCAAGGGTATCCATCTTGTAAAACACCGGCCATTGGTATTTAAAATGGTGTGCTACCCTGATGGCAAAATCAAGTGAATCCAGGAAAAGCTGCGTAGCCATTTTATCTCCCTTTAAAGCTAATCTGGACAGGTTAAGCAAAGGGTGATGAAGATACCAGGAATCCATCACCTTGGGAACTTTTTGTTCTTCTTCGCCTTTGAGTTTGTCTTCTGCTGCCGGAAGCCAGCGCATGATGGTGCCCAGCTTTTTGTCATAAAAAGAGGGAAGTCCCGCTTTAATCGTTTTCATAACCTCAAGCTCTTTCTTACTCCACTCTACATAGTCCAGCAAGGGAAGCAAAACAGCAAGTTGTACCATGATTTCGGGTGGGGTTTCATAATCGCTTACATACGCATTGAAATATTTGTGTCCGTTTACCTGCGACCAGCAGCCTGGGCTGTCGATAAGATCTTTTAGGCCCTTGTCCAGTATGTCGGGCCAGTGTTTGTATGCTGTTTCCGGTTTTGGGAGCAGCAGGTATATCCTGGCCAGCAAATCCAGGTAAAGCCTTATCATGTCTGGTTCTTTTTCCGGCACTTCTTCGCTAAAAGCGATGAAGGCATCGGCAAGGATGACTTCCTTGCCCTTAGGTAATGGCTTTTTTGAAGGTGGCAGGGAAAATCCCAGTTCCGGCCATTCGCCACCCACGGTGTCGCCTAAGGAGGTTTCGGTTTGCTCAGCATATGCTGATAGGGCGGTCAGGTTTTGCAGGTAGAGGAGGCTAGCAGATTTTGGCCGGGTCTGGCTCAAATAAAGAAATCCTGTGCGGGTACCAAACTGGCCTGCATGGATCTTTCCTTCGGTTTGTTCGGGATTATTGTTTTTTCCATTAAACAAAATGTCTTTTGGCCAGCTGGGCATCATCAGATCTTTAGCTGGGATCAGGCTGCTGGTATAACGCAGTACGGGTGATCCTGAGCTTTGGTCTACGCTGATGGTAACCTTTTGTTGGCCGATGCCTGATTTAAGTTTCAAATCAATCCCTTGCCGGGGATTTTCTTTGCTTTTTATTACTTCCAGGTTGCTACCGGGGCTATAGGCTGCACGAAAGGAGACGCGTCCTCCATTAGGAAGTTCAGTTTGGATCCAGATGGAATCAGTGGTGGCAATCACTTTAAAATTAAAGGGATCTGCATGAAGTTCAAATCGTACTGAGGAATTGCCGGCCAGTTCAGCGCTTGCCGATACGGCCCATGGTGATAATGCGTTCATATCAAGTACCTTTGAGAAATTTATTCATAGTTGCTCTTTTTGCTCTTTAACCAGTCAGCTGCGCAATAACCATCAGTATTTAAGATTTGTTTGAACTTTTTTGTTTTTTCCCATTTGTAGCAAAAGTGACAGGTTTCACATTAATTTAATTTTTTCTTAACCCGCAGCAAGGGTAAGCCTACCTTTATGGACTTCATGGTATACCTGTCAATTCTATACATGATATTGGATAGCTGAAATACGGCTGTGCGCATCTACAATAAAAGAGCTTGCTTATTTTCTTAACTTTACGCTCTCTCCATCAGAGGGTAGGGAGATCTGATATTTCTTGTTGTTAAGTACTACGGTTATTACTCCTCCCTTATGGGTGGGATCACTGATATAAATCCCGCCAGGCACAATGCCAATTAAACAAGGCATACTCACGCTTAATAACTGGTTATCTATTTTAACACTGCCTATGTTAAAAAACGCACCAAATATCGCTCCGTCGGCAAAGCTCAATACTTGACTGGAAGATGTATTTGACACGATGCGCCAGGATGGCTGAGCTGCTATCCGCGCAGCGGATTCCGGGGTCGGAGCCGAAGCCAGAACATAGCCAAGCGACTGGATGCCGCTTTTTTGTTCATGATTAATTTGCGGTAAAAAAATACTTTCAGTAATTTTTTCTGCACTTCCGGCATTATTTATAGATTTCCATGTGCCAGCCACTTTTTCCAGTTTAACAGTCATAGAAAGCGGGGATAAGGGAATGTAAGCAAATCCCGAATGATGCAGCCATTTTACTGCATTTAAAGTATTCGTGCCTGCTTTTAACAGATTACCTGGCTGGTTAAAGGTCACATCTCCCCGCCACCGGGATTGATCAAGGACAGTAAACAAGGAGTCAGTTATATGATGAGCAGTAAGTCCGGCAATAAGGCAGACAACCAGCCCCTTATGGCTTACCCAAACCTTATGTGCGCTTACATTTTTATGCTGATCAACAATAGCATAGTCCATGGCAGCCAATCCTGATTTTCCATCGCTTACATTTCCGGTGAAGGATTTCTTTTCAACAACCGCATTGCCGTTAAAGTTAGTAATACCCGGAATCTTATTCCAGTCCCAGCAGGGCATCAGATTAAAATATTCATTGCCGTCTTTTATTAAATAGGCATCTCCACTATTCAATAGCCGCCCTTTAATATTTTCCTTGTTTATAGATTCAGTTATTAATGTCCTATCTGATAATGACTTTAAAAAAAAGCTGAACTCATCTGTATGGTAAACAGAAAAATCTGATGTGGGAAAATATCTATAACCAGTGACGGCACTTTTACCGGAATCCTGACTGTTCTTTATCCGGTTAAATACAGCCGCATGGTCAGGATTCAGTTCTTTCAGCATCCCGATTAAGTCTCTGATATCAGGATCGTGCAAGGTGTTTTTACGGCTGGCGGCTCTATCAAGCGTGGCAGGTACTGTATTCAGACCCCTGCACATCCACTGCCAGCCTTCAGTAATAAAATCATTTAGGATAGCAATTTTAGCTTTAGGAAATGCAAATTCGGTATCATGAAGCTCCCAGGCCAATCTTACGTTGGTTTTTAAAAATGAACTCCCGTAGTGGTACATCTGCAATCTTGGCCCATGCTGATGATAACTAAAATCGGGCTGGATGCCATCCAGTTTAGTGACCTTAATCTCTCTGATCAGCAAATCCCGACAGTCCCGTACCGTTTTCCAGTCATCCGTCAACAAACTTCGATGCATCACTAAATCTGCAGACCAGGTTAAATTGGCACCTTCACCCTTTACCTTGGATTGGTTAAGCACCTCCAACGCATTTTTTAACTGGTTTGTCGTCAAACGACCATACATCAGGTAAAGGATATCCCTCATATATTGCGGAACCCCGATTTCATTATGCCACCAGTTTTTGTTTTGGTATCGTATCCGAAGCCAATGATCAAGACTGATGTCGATTGCTTGTTTCAGCTCCTTCTGTTCAAAAAAATCAGATCCGGGTTTCACATAGGCCAGACAAAGTTCCCGAACCCTTTCCAGATGCTGTTCCGGTTGCCAGGCAGCCGGATTGTCATCAGAATAATTAATATCATTCCAGGTACCGTCCTTATCCAGTGTGCTTATTGTCGTTCTGGTGTCCCAGGTCTGTTCTATCTTTGAGTTAAAAAGCAAGGTTCTATAACGTTCTATTATAGTTTTTTTGCCATTCTGCGCATGTATTGACGTACAACCCAGCAGCCCAATCCATATACAGACGAATTTTTTAACAATAGTCATTCGGTATTCATTTAACGGTTAACTATGGGTATCCATTCATCGGTACGGAATGGTGAAGCCAGCAGGCCCTCCCTGTTTATTAAATTGGCATCCTGAGGATTGTCTGCCCAGGCATAGCGTACTGCAACCGGATTTTTGATGCTTTCATTCCAAACAATGAGCTGATCTTTATCTATCCGGTAGGAGGCCCATTTAAAACTTCTGTCTGTTCCTGCGATGGCAATTTTTAAAGGTAAATTGTCTTTCGTCGCCAATCCGCTGCCTGTATGTTTAAATTGTATAAATATTTTATTGCCCTGGGTTCGCATGGATTCGAAAATCGGTCCGGTGTAAACCACCGCCGCATTTTGATAAGCTATATATTGTGCAGCCAAAGAAAGCCGCTTTCCAACATCTGATTTATTGGATGGATGGATATCATTCCATTCGCCTATATCAATGGTTACAGCCATGCCAGTATGGGGCACGCTCAGTGTTTTGAGCTGGGCTTCTCTGAGTTCTGCCCATTTACTTTCTGAGGGTTGCTCCTTTGCTTTCAGGTAATTGGGCAACTGAACAAATAAGAAAGGCAATGTGTCATCATCCCATTTTGTCCGCCAGTTTTTTATCAGTGCAGGAAACAATTTTCGGTATTCATCTCCCCGGCTGGAATTTGCTTCTCCCTGATACCATATGAAGCCTTTAACCTTGTAATTGAGTAGTGGTGCAATCATTCCGTTATATAATCCCAGGGGAAGATATTTAATAACAGTTTGTGCTGGCATCGGTTTTAATGCAGAACCGATCTGATATTGCCAATTGCCCTCTAAATCAATGGTTTTGTCACTGATCAGAAGTTTGTAGGGCTTATCCTTTACAAAACCGCCCGAATTACTGGTATTGATTAGCCTCACTACAAGGCTATTTTTACCTGATTTTAATAAACCCGGCTGTACTTTATAAATCCTTGAGGTGTATTTCTGGGTTGTAGCACCTACCAGAACGCCGTTAAGATAAGTAGAATCACTATCAGCCATACTACCAAGCATCAGCATAGCTGCTTTTCCACTCATTTCAGCGGGCAAAGCTATTTCCTTTCTTAGCCAGACCACGCCGTCTAGATTTTTTAATCCCTCATCTTCCCAGAAGGCAGGCATTTTAATCAATGGCCAATGGCTTGAATTATAAGTTGGGGCATACCATGGCTCTTTTCCTTTGCCTTTGTCGGACATTGCCAGCGTGTCATACCATTGCTTAGCCATTTTAGTATTTTTGTCTGTAACCGATCCAAGGTAATGGTCATCCTTGAATTTTGAGATGCTTTCAAGATAATGGGGGAATTCGGCCAGGGCATCTTCGCTCATCCATGATTCTGCGGGCGTACCGCCTACACTGGCACTGATAAGTCCTATTGGAACCTGATATTTTTCAAATAAATCTTTCGCGAAAAAGTATGCTGTGGCACTAAAACGAAGGATAGAGACTGGGTTAACTTCCTCCCAATTGCCATTTGACAATTCATCCAGCGGTTCTTTGAAATTATATTTTGTACTTACAAAGAATTGCCTGATCAGGGGATTTGCAGCTGTTTTTATAACAGCTGCGTATTTGTCTTTTACCCTTTGCATGGTCAGTTCCATATTTGACTGGCCGGAACAGACCCAAACGTCACCCAGCAGGATATTTTTTAATACAATCCGGTTAGTCCCCTCGATAATCATCTGATGTGGCCCGCCTGCCTGCATCGCCTTCATTTCCACCATCCACTTGCCATCCTTACCTGCAGGGGTACTTGCCTGTTGCCGGTTGAAGCTGATTTTAACTTGTTCTCCGGGTGTAGCCCAGCCCCAGATTTTTATAGGTTTGCCCCTTTGCAACACCATTCCGTCTGAAACAAGACGCGGTAACCTGACGCTGGCCTTCAGACAAGAAACACACAATACAAAAAATAAGGCGAAAAGGATTTTTTTCATTCGTTTATTTATTTAGGTTCCGGTACCTTAGTAAGGCTTCCAGGAAATAATAATCAGCATAAATTAAAGGTACATCTATTTCAGCATTATGCGGAAAGCTTCCAACAGAGTGCTTCAACAAAAGACCATTATTTGTACCCAGGTCTGCTTTATACTGTGCGGAGCTTAATGCGTTCAGCATATGTTTAGCCGCATTTAAGTACCTTATGCTATCTTTCCTGGCAGAATAGCGGCTAAGTTCAAACAGTGCAGAGCTGGTAATGGCAGCTGCAGACGCATCCCTGATTTTGTAGTCTCTTTTTCCGGGCTCGTAATTCCAGTCTGCGGTATATCCCTGCTGCCCTACGTTAAAATCCCAGTAAGGTATCATATCGGCAGGGAGGTTGCTGTGGTTCAAATAATAATCGGCCATTTTTTTTGCGGTTTGCAAAAAGCGCTTATCTTTTGTTTCCCGATATACCATCGTAAAGCCGTAAATCCCCCATGCTTGTCCCCTCGACCATGTGGAGTTATCGGCAAATCCCTGAAAGGTTTGCCTGGCCATTACCTTTCCATTGGCGGTATTGTAATCGACTACATGATAAGAACTGAAGTCTGGTCTGAGGTGATTTTTCATGGTGGTTTCCGCATGTTTAACCGCAATGTTGTAATATTCCGGGTCTTTGGTTTCTTTTGATGCAAAAAAAAGAAGTTCCAGGTTCATCATGTTATCAATGATCACCGGGAAATCCCAGAAGGTTTTTTTGTCCCAGGACTCACGTGAATCCCAGGATTCAATACAACCAATTGTTGGGTTAAAGCGACTGGACAAAGATTTCGCAGATTGGATCAAGACCTCTTTATATAGCTTGTTGCCAGTAAGCCTGTAGGCGTTACCGTAACTGCAATACATCATGAATCCGAGATCGTGAGTGGTTTTGTTATTTTCATTCGGCTTTAGCGCATTAGTCCATTTTTCTGCTTCAGCTTTCCAATTGGGTTTTTTTGTATACTCATAAATGTACCAAAGATTACCTGGCCAGAACCCACTTGTCCATTCTTTTAAGCCGGTAGATTTTAAAAGTTGATCTGGCCCTGTCGTTTTGGGAAATAACTTTGAATTACCGTTTCGCGCGATGACCCGTGCATATTGTTGTTCTGCAAGTTTAAAGTCTTCCTCAACAGGTATATGGTGCTTATCATCTTTAAAACTTATTAGAAAGACGATCATTAAAGTAAAAAGGGAAATAAAAAAAATACGATTCATGATATAAGGTTAAATAATTTGCGTTTTACCATCCCAGATTCTGGCCTATAGCACCGTTTACTAGGATTTCCGATGAAGGGATCGGGAATAATACGTTCCTGTCGGTTATATTTGCGCCAGCGATAGCTCCGTAGGCAAAACTTCCAGCAGTAGCTTTCATGTCAGTGGCCAGGTTGTTCATTGTAGGTACCCATATTCCCCAGCGGATCAAGTCCGGTCGTCTTAAAGCCTCGAAGCACAGTTCGCGGCTTCTTTCATCTTGTAACTCTTTTAAGAAAGATGTTTTAGTTAATCCTGAAAGATCAACTACAGCGGAAGTGATTTCCGCGGTAGCGGTAGCCCGTTGCCCGGCATAGGTAAATACCGCACCGGTCAGGGCCGGTAACGAAGCACCAGCTGTATGTGTTGGAGCCGTAGTTGTAGAGGTTCCTGATGCTGTGACGGTGTAAAGGTTATTTCCGCTGCTCACCTGAGTCCCGCTGGTATATTCTGTATTTGCTGCCCATACATTTCCAATAATCACCTGGGGTACGGATGTATAACCCTTACCTGGATTGAGTATGGCTACTGAGGTGATCTTTTTTGAAGTCAGGTTTACGGTTGCGATGCCAGTAGCACCAGTGCCGCCGCCACCGATTAGGGTTATTGGAATATTGGGCTGGGTAGCAAGGTACCCTGTATTACCGGCAGTGGATAATGTCAGTTTGCTCAATACACCGGCAGTTTGCACAGGTATATTCGGATCGTATCCAAAACCCCGTCTTCTGACCTGGTTTATCGCATCGTAAGCTTTTAAAGTGGGGCCATTGATATGGTTTTCGGCCTCTGCAATCATCAGCAGCACATCCGCATACCTCAAAACCGGGAAGTTAATCGGTGTAAAGTTTTTGCTTTTTACAGGAGAAAGTTCATACTCCCTTCTGAATTTTCCTGAATTTCTGTTATAAATCTGTGTCGGGTTAAAATAGCTGTAGGATACAGGAGTTGTACTTGCATTGTAACTAAACGGAGCAATTGCCCAATCGCGTCTGATGTCTCCAGGGCTGTATAAGTTAAACAATTTTGCCGTGGCATTGATAAAGGCATAACTATAACCGATTTTATCGTAGTTGGCAGATAAAGCTATACCATTCGTATTTCCAAGCCTGTTAATATTGCCATATCCGTCGGCCCCGGTTCCTTTTTGCTCTATTTCCCACATGCTCTCTTTAGTATCGTAGAGGTCCTGATGAAGATTAATGAATAATTGTCTGTAACTCAGGTTCAGGCTGTGTTCACCGGAATTTTTAACTTTTTCTGCCCATAGGAGCACATCTTCATATTTTGCCTCATCCTTTAGCGGAAAACCGGCCATTGTTAAATATACCCTGGCTATAATACCCTGTACCGTAGTTTTTGAAACCCTGCCGCCAAAGCCCAGTGCCGTGGCAGTTTTTACCAGGGGTTCTGCCGCCTTCATATCTGTCAATATCTGCTCGTATACCAGTCTGGTAGCTGTTCTAGGGGTGTTTACCTGGGTAACGGAAGGAGTTGGTTCGGTTTTTAGCGGAACATCTCCAAAGTTGCTGACCAGCATAAAATGATAGTATCCCCTTAAAAATAAGGCTTCACCCAGCATAGCCTGGCTATCGGTATCATTGAGTTTTGCCCGTTCAACATTTCTGATCAGGATATTGGCACGTTCAATTCCGATATACAGCTGCACCCAGAAATTATTGAGCTCGGCATTACCAAAATCGAAGTTGTAAACCATAATTCCTGTAGTCTGCGCGGCGCGGGCATAGAAGTTTTCATCGCTGGCGGCCATCTGGTCGAACAGATTATCGCCGTACAAACCAGGCGTGCCCAGCGGCTGATATACCCCTGCCAGTGCATTGATCAGTTTTGGTTTGGTATAGTAATCAGATTCGACAAGAGAATCTGTTGGTTTAGTACTTAAAAATTTCTTGCAAGCCGTTAAAGAAAAGCAGGAGAGGATTAATAAAGTATATAATATACGTTTCATAGTAATCATTTTAAAATTAGAAAGTAACATCAAGCCCAAAAGCTATGGTATAAGGGCGGGGATAAGCACTGTAATCAAATCCACCTGTCAGCACTGAGTTGTAAGTGCTTACTTCCGGATCCAGTCCGGAATATTTTGTCCAGGTCCAAAGATTTTGGGCCGAGGTATAAATCCGGGCTGAAGAGAGCTTAATTTTTTGCAGGAATGCCTTTGGCATATTGTAACCCAGGGCTACCGTTTTCAACCGTAGGTAGGAGCCGTCCTCCACTGTTCTTGATGAATACCCACCTCCAAAATATCCATTGGTCCTGAACATCGTATTAGATTGATTTTCCGGCGTCCATCGGTTTGCGAAACTCGCAAATTGCTGAAGATAGGGATTGTTGATGCCGTTTCCTTCAAATACCAGTCGATTGGTGTTCTGGATTTTATTGCCATAAGACCACTGAAAGAACAGGTTCAGGTCAAATCCTTTGTAAGTGAAATTATTGCTAAAGCCCCCGGTATGTATCGGAAGTGAATTACCAATAACGGTATAATCGGAGGCTGTAACCATTTTATCTCCGTTGAGGTCTTTGTATTTGATGTCGCCCGGCTGAATACTCGTGCGTGTATTGCCATTGGTGCTGATCTCATCCTTTAAAGTATAAGTACCGGCAGGACTCTTGTTAAAATCATCATATTGGTAAACCCCGTCCCAGATGTACCCATACATTAATCCCAAAGGTTCGCCGATTTTTGCAATGTATCCTGGAATGGTATACCATGAGCTATGCCACCTGATGGATGATAAAAGGTATTCCTGGTTATTGGCCAGTGCAAGTACCTTACTCCGGTTAAAAGATATATTAAAACTGCTTTCCCAGCTAAAACTCTTGTTTTTGATGTTGACCGTATTGAGCGTAAACTCTATACCCTGATTGCGGACGCTACCAATATTCTGGAATGCAGAACCGTAGCCGGTAGATGCAGGCAGTGTTGCGTTAAGTAACAGATCTTTGGTAATTTTCCGGTATACGTCTGCAACAATGTTTATCCGGTTATTCAGCATTGAAAAATCGAGTCCTGCATCATACTGGTCTGTGGTTTCCCATTTCAGATCAGGATTGCCGATGGATAGTGGCACAATGCTCGAAACGTAATTGTTGTCAAAGGAATAAGTATTGGAAACAGGTAAACCAGTTATCGATAGGTAGGAAAAATCTCCAACCCGGTTATTTCCGGTCTTACCATAGCTAAGCCTCAGTTTACCATCGCTGATCAGCTTAGAGTTTTTAAAAGGTTTTTCTTCAGTAAATCTCCAGGCAAGCGCTGCAGAAGGAAAATATCCCCAGTGGTTAGCCTCTGAAAATTTGGAAGACCCATCTGCCCTTGCAGAAAGGGTAAGGTAATATTTAGACTGATAGTTATAAGCAAACCTGCTTAGAAATGAGGCGGCATTCCATAATGAACTTGAAGACCTGGTGAGCGATGCATTGAAGGTTCCCTCTTCCAATCCGTCTATTCCCAGGGATTCGTTAGGCAAAAAAGTTGCCCCAAAACCCCGCACGCTGGATTTGTTACCTTGCACGGTAAAACCCGCTACCGCATTCAGGTTATGAACTTTATTTATGCGTTTGTTCCATGTTAAAGTATTCTCATTTGCCCAATTGTTCACTTTGGCCATAGAAATGGACCCATTAATGCCATTGTTCTGGCCGCCAACGGTAAAAGGGCTTCCGTAAAGTGTTTTTGAATTGTTAAAATTCTCATTGTTTACCGTATTGCTATTTAAAATTCCGGTTATCCTCAGCCTGAGTTCCGGAATGATTGCATAATTCAGATAAGTGTTGATGTTCAGGTTATTGGTCCGGATATCGCGAATGAGGTTTTGCTGGTTCATAACCGGATTAAACTTGTAATCATTTGATGAGGCGGTTGTAGGGTCTAACTCCACATCAGCGGCAAATGCAGTGAGCGGGTTAAATCCCCAAACACTATACAATACGTTTTGGGTTGCGCTGTTGCTCGATACAGAGGAAGCATTTCCTGTCTGCAGCAGATAGGCATAATTGGCATTTACGCCAACTGTTAAGCGTTTGTTTAGCTCCTGATCGAGCGTGATCCTGCCCTGATACCGGTTATATGAGGTGTTGATAATGGTTCCATCCTGGTTATCAATTGAACTTGAAATTGAATATTTGGTTTGTTTTGTACCCCCCCGTACCGCAATAGAATAATTGCGCAGGCTGCCGGTCTGAAAAAATTCATCCTGTACATCTGTACCTTGATAGTTGAGGTAGTCGGACAAGGTTTTGTTCGGCGTAGTCAAATAAAGATAGGTAGGGGATTTCACTGTTTCAGATCCTGGAGAGGGATCCCGTTCCAGGTTATACTTCAGAAAATCATAGGCACTGAGCAACTCCATTGTTTTGATGTTCTTATTAAAAGTCTGGGTGGTATTGAACGTAGTTTTGGGGCTCCCTTCCTGCCCTTTTTTGGTGGTAATGATCACTACGCCGTTGGCTCCCCTGGCTCCATAGATCGCGGTGGATGACGCGTCCTTTAACACTTCAATAGAAGCAATATCCTGAGGATTGAAAACATTGAGATTAAACCCTTCTACCGGAAAGCCATCTACTACATATAAAGGGGAATTGTCCTGTGTAATCGAGTTTGCTCCCCTGATCACTATGTTCACTTCCGATCCGGGCTGTCCATCCGATGAACTGACCTGTACACCGGCAAGCCTGCCCGCCAGCGATTCCTGGATGGACAGTACAGGTGCTTTTTTGAGGTCTTCCATGGCAACCTGGGCAACGGAACCTGTCAGGTCTTTTTTCTGTACTGTTCCGTACCCGATGACAACAATATCGTTTAAGGTATTGTTGATGGGCTTTAAGTTAACATTGAGCAGTTTTTGGCTTCCAGCAATTATTTCCTCCGGGCGATATCCAATATAGCTGAAAACGAGTACCGATGTTTCAGTAGGTACGTTTAATACAAATTTTCCATTGGCATCAGTTAAGGTTCCGACTGTAGTATTTTTTACTTTAACACTTACTCCAATCAGTGTTTCCCTGTTCTCGTCGGTCACAATGCCCTGTATGCTGCGCGACTGGCCAAAACCAGAAAATGAAACATATAGTAATGTTAGTAAAGCTAAATACCTGGCAACACCTGCCGGTATCCTGGATATAGAATCTGGTATACGCAGTATAAAATGATAAAACCCTTTAGATACGAATAAAATTGCTGTCATATAGTTATAGTTGGTTGTTCCAAAAGTGGCAATGATCTTTGAAATTTAAGGCAGAAAACTCTATTGATATAGGGGTAATTTTATATTTTAGTGCTTCATAGTTATGTTCAGAACATTGAATTATTCATTTTACAGAAATGTGCAGGTTGGCTAAAGGGGGTAAATCTGCATTGACTGTAATTAATATATAAACCAGATATAAAATATGAGGCTGATTATAATATTATCTATTATTTTTTTACAGCCATTTTTTACAATAGCGCAGCAACCTATCGTATTTAACCATTTAAATGTAAGCAATGGGCTTTCACAAAATTCGGTTCTGGCAATTGCACAGGATAGTGAAGGACTGATGTGGTTTGGAACCAGGTATTGCCTGAATAAGTATGATTCAAAGGATTTTACCATTTATAAAGCCAAACAGGGTTCAAAAGAATCCATAAGTTCAAATGAGTTTGTACAAGCGATATATACAGATAGGTATAAGAGGTTATGGATTGGCACCAGAAAAGGGCTTAACCTTTATCAACCGAGATATGATAATTACGTTCAGTTTTTTAAAAAGGAAAACGGACAGGGCATAAGTGACGATTATATCAATTGCATATATGATGACGATTATGGCAATCTATGGGTTGGTACGCAGAATGGGCTTTCTTTGCTTAGAAACCTGAAGACTGGTAGCTTTCAATCGTTTGTTAAAACGGCAGCAGGTAACCGCAGTTTTGAGGGATATGCCGTACATACGATTTTACAGGATTCGGATCGGGCATTATGGATCGGTACTGATAAGGGGTTGTTCAAGTTACAGCAAAGAGGGAAGGACTACTTTTCACTTGATAAATTTACGCCCTCAGGAAAAGAGGGAAAAACTATCAATGATGATTTTATAACCACATTGGCCGAAGACAAAAACAAAAAACTGTGGATAGGTACCAGAAACGGTGGCCTGAACTGCCTGGATCTCGAAACTCAAACAGTCAGGCATTTTGTACACAATGCATCAGACAAATCCTCTATAGTTAATAATTTTATCAGAAAAATCATTATAGACAAAAATGGAAAGCTTTGGATCGGCACCCAGGAAGGACTTTCGCTTTTTGATGCCCAAACCAATACAGCCGTGTCTTATGTCCATGACCCTAGTAATCCTGGGAGTTTGAGCCAGAACTCGATTTATGATATCTGTATGGACAACCAGGGGTCCATCTGGATCGGAACATATTTTGGTGGTATCAATGTGGTGTATAACTATGCTACACCATTTAATATCTGGCAAAACAATAAATACAACAGTAGTTTAAGCAGCAACATCATCAGCTCGATCATTGAAGACAGGAACCACAATTTATGGATTGGGACAGAAGCTTCGGGCCTCAACTACTATAACAAAAAAACAGGATTGTTCAGTCATTATAAAAATAATCTAAATGACCCGGGCAGTTTGAGCTCAAACCTGGTGAAATGGATTTACGAAGATCATTCCGGTCAGATCTGGGTGGCTACGCATTTAAGTGGCCTGGAATTATTTGATCCCCTGAGCAAATCGTTTAAACATTATGTCCATTCCAATAATAAGGACGCCTTGAGTTCCAACAATGTAAGCTGCCTGCTGGAAGACAGCCAACACCGGTTTTGGGTTGGAACTGAACAGGGGCTGAACCAATTTGATAAGAAAAAAGGAACATTTAAGGTTCAGGACACGCATAGGTCGCTTTCTGTAAACTATCTGTTTGAAGATTCAAAGCAGAATATATGGGCAGCTACAAACAAAGGCATATTAAAATTAGCCCCTCAATCCAGCGAATTTGTGCACTTCGGTCCAACTAAAGATGGGCAAAACAGTTATTTGAAAGCCAACTGTATATTTGAAGACAGGAAAGGCAGTATATGGTTTGGTATTTTCCATGGAGGATTGATGCAGTATGATCCGGGTTCTGGTAAAAAAAGATTTTATACGGAAGATGATGGCCTGCCCAGTAATAATGTGCTGGAAATTCTGGAAGAGAAGGAGGGTTTATTATGGATAAGCTCTGACAAAGGGTTGTCCAGGTTTGATGTTAAAAAAATTGAATTTAATAACTATAATGATCATGATGGACTTCCGGGAACCGAGTTCAATAACAATTCAAAATTAAAAGACAATACCGGGAAACTCTATTTTGGCAGTTACAATGGCCTGGTCAGTTTCTACCCCCGTGAAATCAACCTGAACAAGCTTCCTCCAAAGATAATTTTTACTGATCTCAGGCTTTTCAATAAAAACGTAGGTATCAAAGACAGTACAAACATTTTAAGAGAAAGCCTGAATTTTAGCAAAATACTGGAGCTTAAATATGACCAGAATGTTTTTACGATAAGCTTTGCAGTGCTGAACTATATCAAGACCGAAAAAAACCGCTTTGCTTATTTGCTGGAAGGGGTAGATAAAGGTTGGAACTATACCGAAACCGGTTCGGCTGCTTATTCTGGTTTACCTGCAGGTAAATATACTTTACTGGTTAAAGGTGCTAATAATGATGGCGTATGGTGCTTAAAACCTGCTAAGATCAACATACGTATTCTTCCACCGTTCTGGAAAACCACCTGGGCGTATTTCATTTACATGCTGCTGGTTGGCGCCATTTTATATTATGTGATCAGATTTTTCCGGGAACGTGCGAAACTGGAACGCGACCTTTACCATGAACATTTGCAGTACGAACGGCAGCAGGAACTGTACCAGCTCAAATTAAATTTCTTTACCAATATCTCGCATGAAATACGGACCCCTTTAACGTTGATACTCGGACCAATTGAAAGGCTATTGTCCTTAACAGAGGGTAACACGGCTGTATTTACCTACGTGCAGAACATTAAGAAAAATGGCGACCGGCTTTTAAGGCTTGTTACAGAATTGCTGGATTTCAGAAAGATAGAATCTGGAAAAATGCCGCTTAAGGTCTCAGTATATAACCTGGTTTCTTTTTGCGAGGAGATTTTCTATTCTTTCGAAAGCCTTGCCCGTTCTAAAAATATCGATTACCGCTTTGTATGCGAAGAAACAAGCATTTTGCTTAATATAGACGGGAGGCAGCTGGAAAAGGTATTTTACAATATTCTTTCCAACGCATTCAAATTTACGCACGATGAAGGACAGGTTGTTTTTAACATCGTACAGCACAAAGCATCGGTGGAGGTAATCATTTCCGATAACGGCATTGGGATAGCCGGGGGCGACCTGTCAAAGATCTTCGATGATTTTTATCAGGTTGAGCATGGAAAGTCTGATCAGGGGTCGGGGATTGGGCTGGCACTTGCAAAAGAAATTGTAGCCCTACACCAAGGCAATATTAGTGTGACCAGTAAAGTGGAAAAGTCAAATGAAAATGGCTATACGCAGTTTACAGTTGAACTACCCAGAGTGGGCAGCATAGCCAGGGAAGATGAGCAGCCAACAGAGGATTTGATGAAAAGTATCACAATGGATGATCAAATGCCGGAAAACGATGGCCAGCCAGGTAAACAAACCATTTTAATAGTGGAAGACAACGATGAAATGAGGGAATTCATTAGTGATTCTCTCAAAGAAAGTTATCCTCTGCTTACAAGTAATAATGGATCTGCAGGATTAGACTGTGCTATTGAACAAATTCCGGACCTGATCATCAGTGATGTGATGATGCCGGTGATGGATGGGCTTGAATTCTGTAAAATAATTAAATCCGATGAGCGTACCAGCCATATACCGGTTATACTGTTAACAGCAAGAGATGCCCAGGTGCATCACATTGAGGGGCTTAAAACCGGGGCGGATGCCTACATTACCAAACCCTTCAGTCCTCAAATATTAAAATTGCAAATTGATAACCTGATGCGTATGAAAGCAGTTCTGCAAAAAAAATACAGTCATCAGCTTGTTTTAGAAACCTCAAATGTTGTCATTGAATCATTTGAAGAAAAATTTTTAAACAGGATCGTAAAAATCATAACAGCAAATATTGGAAATGCTGATTTTAACATTTCAAAACTGGCCGCGGAAATTGGGATGAGCCAGGCTGTATTGTATAAAAAGTTTAGCGCGCTAACCAATATGGCATTGGCCGATTTCATTAAGTCAGAGCGGTTAAAACAAGCTGCTGTGCTTTTAAAATCAGGTAAACATACGGTGGCAGATATTGCCTACGCCGTTGGATATAATGACCGCAAATATTTTAGTAAGGAATTCCGCAAAAAATATGGATTGTCGCCCTCTCAATATTTGAGTAAAACTATCGATGCGGCCCCTTAAAGTTTGGTTAAGAGAAAAATCACCCCAATTCAAGAGGAATTTCGTCTTTCAATCTGAAGTAAAGTAGTCAACTTTACTTTAACCAAATGTAAATATTATGAAAAAAAACAAACTTCTTTTAACAATGGCATTAGCCATCTTGTTTTCGTGTAAAAAAGAAACTAAAGTAGAAAGCTCCGATAAGGAAAGGGCTGGTAAAACTTATTCGGGTACTGCTGCTACACTGAGCTATACCCCCGTATATTATACCAGCCGGGACACCATCAGGTTTACCAGGCCAGACGATACTTATTGGCTGAGCAACTTTAGAAGTGACTTTGGTAATGATATGGACAGAGACGGAAACCCCAGTATTACTGATGATGAGAAAACCCGTATGAGAACCTATGGTAATACCTTCAGGACAACGATGCTGCCAAATTTGCTTTCAGGAGCGGGTGGACAGACCTCCAGTGCCAAACTTGGGGCAAGTGCTTCTAAAACGCTTACCTATGACGTTCGTTTCGGAGATTCATTTACCGGCTTTGAATGGGTTAAAGGAGGTAAGCTCTTCGGACTGGCAGGAGGCAGGGCTTATGCAGGTGGAGAATGCACCAATGCAGGCGATGGATGGTCTGCAAGGGTAATGTGGCACAGGTATTCTTCTGCGTATGGAGGGAAGGCCTATTTGTCGCCCTATGTATATTACGCAGGTTCGCCATGTGCACCAGGCTCTACAGTGGCCTATGGCAATGAGTTTGATGCCCAATATTTTGGTAATGATGGCACGGGGTTAAAAGTAAATACCTGGTATCGCATTAAAATTGAGGTATCGGTGAACACCAGTAATTCAACCGCAAATGGCATTTTAAAAGTTTCCGTACAGGATAAGACCGCCAGTGGCTGGACCAGCCCGGTTACTTTTATTAATAAAACCAATTTGTTGTATGCTACAGTTAATGTAGGCCGGACGGTTGATTTTCTTTATACAGGGATATTCAGAGGGGGAAATGACAGCACCTACTACTCTATAGGCAGTACCAATATTTATATTGATAATGTTGCCTGGTCAAATTAAGCGAAAGGCCGATGAAACAAGATAGATATAGAAATACTTTATTTCATATTTTTTTTAACCCGCAGCAAGGGTAAGCCCTACCCTTATGGTACTTCATGGTATATTGTCCAAAACAGGATACCATGCAAGAAGAAGAAATACAGGATCTGGTTTATAAATACCTAAACGATACAGCAACTTTGCAGGAAAAGGAGCAGTTGTTAAATTGGTATAGGGCTGCAACTCCGGGCGAAGATGTAGAATGGCTGGCAAGTGTTAAGAACGAAGAGCAGCTGTTAAAAGCAAGCATGCTTAAATACATAAAAAACCAGGCGGGCATAGAGCCTGCAGCACCAGCACCTAAACTATGGCCACGCCTGGCAATTGCTGCTGCTGCGGTAGCGGCAATTGTTTTTGGGCTGTTCTTTTTTAAAGCGCCAACCAATCCTAAACCTGGGTTAGGAGCTACAAATTATACAAACGACATTGCCCCGGGTAAAAACACCGCAACCCTTACCCTTGCCAATGGTAAAGTGATTCATCTGGACACCAACAGAACAAGCGTAGTCGTAACAGACAGCGTAAGCACAACCACCATGCTCACAGCTGCAACTCCTCTTGGCGGCATGTACCAAATCACCTTACCCGATGGCAGTCGTGTCTGGCTAAATGCCGATTCAAAAATCTCTTTCCCCTCACAATTTACTGGCGAAGAACGCAAAATATTGATGCTATATGGAGAGGCTTATTTTGAAGTAAAAAAAGACAAAAAACATCCTTTTATAGTGAGCACGGGAATGCAAAATGTAGAGGTTTTGGGTACACATTTTAACATCAGCGCGTATAAGGAAGACCAGGTGATGAAGACAACATTGCTTGAAGGTGCTGTAAAGATCAGCTTTTTTCCTCCGGGAGGAAACGTAACAACTAAAGAGCGCCTGTTAAAACCCAACCAGCAAGCTGAGATCAGGGGCGATCAACTGACCATAAAAGATGTAAACGCCACAGATGCCATAGCCTGGAAAAACGGAGATTTTGTATTTAAAGGGGAAACCATTGAAAACATAATGTTTAAGGTGGCCAGGTGGTACAATATAGAGGTAATTTATGCTCCTGATGCGCCTAAGGATTTATACCTGGAAGGAGTTGTTTCCAGGTCAAAAAACATTTCTGCTGTATTAGACCTGATGCAAACAACGGGTAGTATCCATTTTAAAGTTGAAGGCAGGCAGGTTTATGTATCACGATAAAGAGAAGAACCAAAATATAATTAACAGATCATAAACAAATTAAAAAAGCTAAGAGAATGATGAGATTCTATTACTACTACAGAAACGATCCTTAAAGGGAGCTAAAATAACAAGGCCAGAGGTGCTACTAACACGCCTGGCCAGATGGTTATTAAATTAATATTATTTCGACAACAGTATCAACTAACAACCAAACAAATGTATAAAATTTATACAAGGAAACCTGGTATACCTATGCGGCTATACCATAAAATATTGCTAATTATGCGACTAACCACCGTTATATTCATAGCATCCCTAATGCAGCTAAGCGCAAATTCGCTTGCGCAGAAGGTAACCTTAAAAGAAAAGAGGACTTCTTTGCGCACTGTATTGCAAAAACTGAGAACACAAACCGGATACGATTTTATTTTCGATGTAAAGCATATTGAAAGTGCCAGTAAAGTTAATGTTGACATCAGGAACAAAGATTTAAAAGATGCCTTAAAGGTGATTTTCGAAAATCAAAACATCAGCTATTCTATAAAAGAACGCTCCATTATTTTAAAACCGAAGGAACCTACCTTTCTGGACCGCCTGGCTGATCGCTGGGCTGATATTGATGTTAGGGGTGTGGTTGTGGATTGGGAGACGGGGCAGGTGCTGACTGGGGCGAGTGTGAAGGTAAAGAGGACAGGCAAGGCGACGATTACGGGTAATGATGGTGCGTTTTATTTGCCGGGTGTGGATGAAAAGGATGAGATTGTGATTTCTTTTATTGGATATATGAGTCAGGAGTTGAAAGCTAAAAAGGATTTAGGGAAGATTAGGTTGGTGATGGGTAAAAGCGAGCTCGAAGAAGTCAATGTAGTTAGTACTGGTTATCAGAATCTAAACAAAGATCGGGCGACAGGTTCTTTTGTTCAGATTGATAATAGCCTTTTAAACAGAAAGGTTAGTACAAATATCTTGGATAGATTGGATGGTGTGACTAGTGGTTTGATATTTAATAGGAACAAGCAAAATATTAATCAATACGAATCAAATATTTCAATAAGAGGAAGAAGTACAATTTTTGCAAATGCAGAACCATTAATTGTGTTGGATAATTTTCCGTATGAAGGCGATATAAATAATATAAATCCTAATGATGTTCAGTCTGTCACAGTATTAAAAGATGCCGCTGCGGCATCTATTTGGGGAGTTAGGGCAAGCAATGGAGTAATTGTTATCACAACAAAAAAAGGTAAGATAAACGAGGTACCCAAAATTTCTTTTAATACGAATGTTACCCTGAATAATAAACCTGATTTAAATTACACACCTCAACTTTCTTCCAGTGAATTTATTGATGTTGAAAGATTTCTATTCGATAAAGGTATATACGATTTTTATTTAAATACTAAATCTTATGCATACTATCCAGTTTCGCCAGCGATAGAAATATTTGATAGGCTGAAGAAAGCTTTAATATCTTCATCTGAAGCTGAAATACTGCTAAATAATTTAAAAAGTGTCGACGCTGTAAAAAATCAAGAAGAATACTTTTTGAGAACAGGTGTTAATCAGCAATATTCATTAAATGTAAGTGGTGGTACTTCAAATCATATTTATTACATATCTGGTGGGTTTGATAGAAACAATAACAATCAAGTAAACAATGATATGAATCGGGTTACATTGAATGTTAACAATTCAAATTATTTCTTCAATAAGAGAATTGAGTTATCAACTGGAGTTTTATTCGTTACCACAAATCGGCAAAATCCGAGATTCTATGATCCAAAGTTGCCATATGAAAAGATAATTGACGATAAGGGAAAAGCTTTGGCAGTTGTTGCCACTGATGGACAGAGATTAAGTTACGTTGATACGGTTGGACGAGGGCGATTGTTAGATTGGGGTTTTTATCCTTTGAGTGAAAGGTATGCAAATAATTTTAATAAAACTACTGATTACAGAATTAACGCAGGATTGACGTACAATTTAATTAATGGACTCAAAGTGTCTATTCAATATCAATATGGCAAGGGAATGACGGATAGAAAAATCAGCGATGATGTTAATTCTTACGCGGCTAGAAACCAGATTAATCGTTTTACACAGATTATTGGAAATCAAGTTACTCGTAACATTCCTATCGGAGATATCATTACTCGGGGGAATAATACTTATAATTCTCATTATGCTCGTGGTCAGGTAGATTATGAAAATATTTTCGGCTCGAAACATAGAATCACTATAATTGCCGGTGCTGAAGTCAGGGATGTTCAGACATTTGATTCGCAGCTAAAACTCTATGGATACGATTCTAGTACCGAAACCAATGCTCAAATTGACTACTTTAAGGACTACCCACAATTCGACTCGGGAAATTCAACAAGAATCCCTCAAATATCCTTACAATCAAGGGTAGTTGATAGATTTAGATCATTGTATATTAATGGTGCATATTCATTTAATGAAAAATATACGTTATCCGCAAGTGCAAGAAGAGATGAGTCTAATTTATTTGGTGTACAAACGAACTCCAAATTCGTACCACTATGGTCAATAGGAGGGAGTTGGAATATTAGTAGAGAAAAGTTTTACAAAGTAAATTGGCTTCCTACCTTAAAATTGAAGCTGACTACAGGATTCAACGGAAATATAGATCGCACCGTCTCAGCTTATATAACAGCGAAAAATGAGTCATTTGCAAACACATACGGTTTGCCTATAACGTCAATTGTAAATCCTCCTAACCCTCTTTTAAGATGGGAACGAGTACGCAATTCAAATATTGGGTTAGAATTCTCACTAATTAATAATATCATTACCGGAACTCTGGAAATGTATATTAAAAAGGGGATAGATTTAATTGGCAATTCGCCTGTAGCACCACAAACAGGCAATATTCAATTTAGAGGTAATCTTGCTAATATGGTGACAAGGGGGGGGGATGTTGTACTCAATAGCAAGAATCTCGATGGAAAAGTAAAATGGTTTTCTACGTTGTTGTTTAGCAAAGTAAATGATGAAATTACCAAATATTCAACTAAACAAGGAAGAAATGAAGACTATATCTCAAGGAATTTTCTTAATCCGATGGAAGGGAAACCTTACAATGTTTTATTTAGTTATCGCTGGGCTGGATTAGATCCTAATAATGGCAATCCCCGCGGGTATTCAAACAATGAAATAAGTCAGGATTTTGCAGCCATTTCAAATTCGTCAGACATTAATCAGCTGGTTTATATGGGTTCGACAAGCCCGACAATTTTTGGTAGCCTTAGAAACACAATTATGTTTAAGAATTTTGATGCATCATTTAATGTCATTTATAAATTCGGTTACGTATTTAGGCGGCAATCCTTAAATTATTCTCAGCTATTTGGAGGAGCATTTAAACAATCGGATTATAACTTAAGATGGCAAAACCCAGGAGATGAAAAATTAACTAATGTACCCTCAAGTTATTATCCCGGCAATGCAATTAAAGATAATTTCTACACCAATTCTGAAATTTTGGTTGAAAAGGGGGATCATATAAGGCTGCAAGATTTTCAAATGGGTTATACTTTTTCGTCTCTTAAAAACTTAAAAATGTTCAGTAGTTTGAGATTCTCATTCATCGCAAACAATCTTGTAATTCTTTGGAGGAAAAATAAGTCAAAAATTGATCCTGACGCAAGCAATGCTGGAGCTGTCCCAACTCCAAGGAGTTATTCATTATCGTTTAATGCGTCGTTTTAAAAATATAAAAAGATGAAAAATTATAGTCTAAATATAGCAATACTCATCATCTTTATGATGATGTTATCTGGTTGCGGCAAAGAGTTCTTAAATGAAAAGCCCAACAGCAATATTGTTGTTCCCGATGATTTGAATGACGTTCAGCGAATGTTGGACAATATTGACAAATTAAATATTACTTCTAATCTTTCACTAGCACAATTGGGTTCTGATGATTACTTTATATCAGATATCGAATGGAAAAACTTATATACCTTAACTGAGAAAAACTCATACATATGGTCAAAGAGCATTTATGGTGGAGAACAAGGTTATGACTGGAGCGATCCTTTTATAGCCATTTATTACGCCAACGTGGCATTGGAAACACTAAAGACAATTCCAATAAATGAGAATAATAATACACTATGGAACAATTTAAAAGGAACTGCTTTGTTTTTTAGAGCGTGGCATTATTTCAATCTTATACAAACCTTTACCCCACCTTATGACAGAAATACTGAAAATACCGATTTAGGATTACCACTAAGAGAAAAGGCCAATATAAATGATGTTTTACCAAGATCGAATTTGAAACAAACTTATGAATTCGTTATAAGCGATTTATCGAATGCCCTTAAATTACTGTTTATAGAAAGTCCTCATCAACAATACCGTAATAGACCATCTAAAGTTGCTGTATATGCCTTAATGTCTAAAATTGCTTTATCGATGTATAATTATGATCTGGCGGGGGAAAATGCAAATAAAGCACTTCAGATTTATAATAAACTAATTGACTTTAATACTTTGAATAGAGCATCTTTCAACCCTTTTTCCAGCCCCAACGACGAATTGATTTTATATGGAACAATGACTAATGCACCTCCTGTATTATATAACGGATTAAATTATCCAGCGACACAGATTGATCCTGTTTTATACAACCTATATCATGCCGATGACTTAAGAAAAGTAATATTTTTCAGCACCGATAATGGTGTTGTAAATATAAAAACAGGTTTTAGTGGAAGGGGCTTTAAGCCATTTTCAGGAATTGCGGTCGATGAGATAATTTTAACAAAAGCTGAATGCTTAGCTAGAGCTGGAGATATAGCGAATTCTATGAAAGAATTAAATGCTCTGTTAGTGAAACGTTTCAAAACGGGAACTTTTATTCCTTATACTGCCAGTTCAAAAGAAGAAGCATTAAATCTTACTCTAGTTGAAAGAAGGAAGGAATTGGTTTGGAGAAGTGTAAGATGGTTTGATTTGAGGAGATTGAATAAAGAGGGGGCAAATATTACACTGAAACGTACTGTAAATGGAAAGGAATACAGTCTGCTGCCAAATTCTCCGAATTATACATTTCCAATTCCTGATGAAGAACTAGCGTTGTCAGGAATAAAGCAAAATAATAGAAACTAATGAAAGCAATCACAAAAGTAATGGTTTTAGGATTACTCCTATTATTGACCTACACAGCCTCAGGAAATATAGTTAAGAGAAATCGACAAAAAAATATAAGTAAAAATAACTTTAAAATAGAAGGAACGATTATCGGGTTAACAAATAAAGACGATTCCTTATCCTTAATTTTCTATCCAGATGGTCTTGAGATAGTTGGCGAAGATGGAATTATTATTAAATCGCCAATTAAGAATGGACGCTTTAAAATCGAAACATCATTATTTGAAGACTTATCTTATTTCAAATTGAGTTATCCTTCATGTAATGTCCAATTGCTATGCCCATTTTTAGGAGAAGCTGGCGATGACATTAGAGTGGAGATTTCAAAAGATAAGATCCATTTTACTGGAGAAAATTCATCATCATATAATTGTCAATCACAGATGAATTCTATCAACGGTGAATTTTATCCCCAATCTTATTTAGATCGTAGGCAAGCAGAGGCAGGAGCTAATAATTTATACAGTCAATTAAAGTATCAGAGCGAAGGATCAAGATTAATTCTCGATAAAAGATTATCCATCCTTGAAAGTTATAAGGCAAAAATGTCAAATAATTTTTATAAGCTTCTAAAGATGGAAACTTATGGAATATATCAATTCGGTATAATTGACCTTATGTTAATTTTCTATAAAACTAGAGAAAGTTCAGAGATCAATGATATTTATCGGTTTTGTAAGGAGCAATTGGAATTTCAAAAATCTTTATCAATCAAAGGTGAGATTGATACATTATTGATTCCTCGATCTAGCTATTATGCTTTTAGTTGCCTATTTCAACTTGATGAGCTCCGTTTGTTAATGGAAACTGGTTATAAGTATTATGGCTATAAGCCAATTAGTTTTGGCCATCTATACGAATATGTATTAGAAAATTATAATGGATTAATCCGCGATAAGATATTGACAATATCGTTTATGCATTCTTTCCAATCTGGGACATTGTCGGGTTCAGAAGCTTATTTTGATACAGCATTAAGTGCCGTTCAAAGCAAAAGATACAAAAGGTACATTGGGAATTTAAAATCTTCGGTAGCTATCGGAATTCCAGCATTTCCTTTTGCTCTTGAAGAAATTAATGGTAAAACAGTTTCACTTGGCGATTTAAAAGGAAGAATTGTGGTTCTTGATTATTGGTTTACAGGCTGTACAGGATGTGCGGTTTTAGCAAAAGGCATGGTACCTATTCATGAAATGTATAGAGATACGGAAGATTTAGTTTTTGTAAGTATTTGTGTGGATGAAGATAGAAACTTATGGAGGAAGAGCGTTGCAAGTGGAAAATATACCGATAAACATAGTCTTAATTTATTTACTAATGGAACCAACCACCCATTAATTAAGCATTATAACTATAACAGTTTCCCACAACTAATGATTATTGATAAACATGGTAATGTGCTAGATTCAAAACCTCCAAAACCAGGACCAAATAGGCCCGAAGAAGCTGTTTTTAGCGGCAAGAGAAAGGAATTTGTTGAAATATTACAAAAAGCACTGGGGAAGTGATTTTAGATTAACTGCTATTACCAAGTAATGTTCCGGAAAACAAAGTCAAGAAGAAATGGTCGCACCCTTTATTGAAGCTCTGATAATAAAGCATGCGTCCTCGCTGATATCGCTGATGTAATGGGTAGGTATTCAACCTTTTTTAAATAAAAGGTTGAGCCGAAAAATCTTGTTTGCAAAGTAAGTATTGGAAGGCACATACTTTTCAAACGGTAGCTGGCGCGCTTGGGTGCGGAAAATGAATGAGTAAATGCTTTTATAATAAAATTTAAAAATAAATGGGATCTGAAAAAATGAAATATATCACGGCATGTCCCCGTATTGGAAAAGGTGCTTTCGGCATTGCCCAACAATGGGCATTTAACCACGCTATGGGAATATGCGGTTGATGATGAAACCTTACGGTATAAAATGGTAGCTCGTTTTGTACCGCTGGATTATCTTGAGACTATTGCTTTATTGCAGGGCTTTATCCAGAATGAAAAAAACGGCGGGCATACCATTACCGAAGATAGTGAGGATGAAGTGGAAAAAATTACAGAGGCTTTGCTCTTAAGGGCTTCAAGCTGCAGTACTGATGGTAAGATAGATGAGGCCATGGATATCGCTTTTGCGATACTAAAGGTGATTGAGCCAGCAATGGAAAATGTGTATGATGAGGGTTACACTTTTCAATGCATCATGGAGGAAGCCTTTGATTTTATCACCACGATGATTGATGAGCAGAATTCTGTTAAAAAACAACAGCATTTACGCAATCGGTTATTGAAACAGCATGAAGAAAGAACAGATGCCGAGCGGTATTGCGACCATATGTGGGATGAGAATTGTTGGTTAAACGGTGAAAATGTCCGGAGCAGTAAATAACATCAGCCAAAAGCTGAGGGCTTTGCGGAAAAATCGGGGCTGGACACAAAGCGATATGGCAGCGCAGCTGGACATTTCTGTTCCGGCTTATTCGAAGATAGAATGTGCACAGACGGAATTGACGTTGAGCCGCTTAAAACTGCTTGCTACTATACTGAAGGTAAAGGTTTGCTGGTTGCTTGACGAAGAAGAAGCGGTGTTGCACCAGGAGAATGAGGAACTGAAAGAGAAACTGAGGTTAACAAATATAGAAGTGATGGGCTTGCAGAAAAGGTTGCTGGCTTGTTTTGAAAAAAGATAAAATTAACGTCTCTCCTTTCATAAACGGGTGGGTTTATATTGGAGCCGGGGGTGTAAGCAACTCCCGGTTTTTTAAGGTTGAGGTTCATCAAAATATTGATAATGTAGCCAAATAATTATGATTGATAAAAATATTTTACTGGCCCGTTTCTGGGCAAACGCAAACCAGTTTACAACTGCCGACGGGCTTGAGATAGACCTGCATGGTGATCACATCGTAGTGGTATCTACCACATTGAAAAATACAGCCGGAGACTTTCGCGAAATACAGATGATGGCAGAGTTTGGCCTGGATGCATTTATAGCCGAAATGGAAGTTCAGCTGCTTGATGATGTGATGGAAATTGACCTGAACATGTTGTTTGCCTGGCTGATTGGCGGCACAGCAGGATATCATATCATGAAGGGAAACACGGAATAAATGAACATACTGCCATACATTGCTGCTTTGGAAAAGGTACTTGCAGAATTGCCGGAGAAAGGGCATTTATTTACCCTTCGTGAATATGCCCTGGACGACCGGATCTTGCTGCACAAAATGATATTCCGTTTTTTAGACTTTAGTTATGCGGAAACAGTTTTCCTGCTGAAAGGGCTGATCATTTATCAGCAGCGCTGGGGTGAGTTAAATGAAATGGCAAAAGAAGGGATAAGAGAAGTAAGCACAGTGCTGATGCGGCGGGCCAGGGAATACCAGCAAAGCGGAGAGCTGGTAAAGGCTATGGAACTGGCCTTTGCGATACTGGTTACCGTTGAACCGGAAAAGGACCCTGAAGACCTGGTTTACTACGCCGTATTAATGGATGTGGTTGGCTTTATCACCGAACTGGAAAAAGATTACTGATAAAACCCTGGCCAGGAACAGCTGGGAAAGTTCTTTGACATAATGGAATTAATACAATATTTTGGAAGAAAAGTCAACATTTTGTAATCATTAAGATATTACATTAATTAATTATTAATATTTATAGGTTTGATTAGATAATAATTATATTTGTAATAAGGGGGTAACAATGAAAGTAAAGGAAAAAAAAATCTATTTAGGACAAACTAAAGGAACTATAAGTTCCAATGTTGGAGAGTATAGCAACGATCCTTACGTTTTAAAGAAAGCTGAACAGTCCCGGAAAACTCTAAGTAAAGCTGGTTTTCCTGCTGAACTTTTAAAGCTCCAGACAGAGCGCATGAAGAAATAAGCACAATATCTATTATTGAATACAATTGCAAGCCGCTGTTAAGCGGCTTTTTGCATTTCTTATACCCCAGCTTTCGGAGTCAAATGCGTATTAAATCCATTAAAGAATGTTAGCCATTATTTGAATTAATCTCTTAATTAACCACTCAAACATCTACCTTATGAACACTGAAAATACCGGAACCCCGGTTGGCAGGCTATTGGCCTACCTGAAAAGTAAAATGCAAACGGAACTGACTGCTGCATTTAGTGCAGGCATTATACCCATGCTTAATGCCGATACTTTACCTAAGCTATTATTGCTTGCAAAACCTGGTGATATTTTGCAAACAGCCTTTTGGCTGGATATGGGTTATGGACGTGCGTATAAGATTTTGTACGACAAGGAAGGCCTGCCCTTTGAACGTACCATAGACTTTTTTAAGCCCGGAAAGATTATGCTGGACCCGACTGCTTTTTTTGAAGGGCAGCCTGGCAATTGTTACCTGGAAATAACTAAAGATGCAGTAATAGTACCTTTTACCCGGGAAAATTTTAACCTGCTGCAGCTATCGGCACCGGAAGCTTTAACGCTGGCCAATAACATACTGGCCGACGGACAAAAGGATGGACAGGAAAAAATGGAAATGCTAAAATTGCCTGCAAAAGCATGTTATGAAGAGTTTAAGCGAATATTTGGCCAGGGCATTGAACAGTATTTTCCACAAAAACACATTGCCAGCTATCTGGGGATTTCGCCTGAAACATTGAGCAGGTTAAGGCTGTAACGATTACCGCAACGAGATCTTGCTGATAGATACGAACCTGAACCTGGTGAAGAAAATAAAGACCATAGACCCGATAGATTCGGCCCGCTTTAAGGTAGACCAGCTGCGTGCTGAAAAGTCTTTCACCTTTGCTTCGCCCACTTTAATGGTAAATGCAAACTGTTCAAACCAGGGTAAATATTTGTGTGCAATCGAAACTGATGGGTAAGGACGAGGATCTGATCTTGTTCAGGAAAAGTGCGGTATGCGCTGGAACTGCCCGGTTGAGGGCACCCTCGGTTGCAGTGTATTATTAATAGGATTTTCATTCGGGTATCCAAGGCCTCTCAAAGGCCTTGCGTAGGACAGTCATGGCCTTTGGAAGGCCTTGCTGATCCGGGTATGGGGCGATTGTTCAGATCGGCAGGACAGCAGGCCATTACCCTGTGAACTACAAATGGCAATTATCATAAACCTTATAAAAAACATAAGATATGGCAAAATTAAAGAAAGCGATTTTCGGCCCTTTATCCGGAAAACTGGGCGCAATAGTAGGGGCCACCTGGATGGGGATCCCCTACATCCGTCAGGCACTGCATTCGGATCCTATGGCTGGTTACATCGACCAGAGCATCTGGTTGCTGGTACTGTTTAGCATGATCTGCTTTATGTTGGTTACCGGATTATGCTGGTGGTTGCTGCAGCGGTTTTGGCTGAGTTTAGGTTTGCCCGCTTTGGGCGATATGATTGAACAGTTTAATTCGCTTGTGTTATGGCAAAAATTGGTTTTTTCTGAAAATTGCAGTGTCGCTGTTAGCATGGTGGGGTGTTATGCGGATTGGGTTGGTGGGATTTAATTTAATCCCAATTGTAGTTAAAAGATGCATTGGGATTTTTATTTTACAATCTTGCATCTGCAAACTTGCGGTCGATAAATGATTTGGTATCAAAAATGATTGCGCCCGCTTGTTTGTATTTCTGGTAATCGATGCTCAAAAACTCATTATGGGCAACGGCAATGATGATTGCTTTATATTCCTGGTTTGCCAGGTCTGGGCTTAATGTAATGTTATATTCCTGCGCTACTTCATCTGCATTTGCCCATGGATCATAAACATCTACTTCCATACCAAATTGCTGCAACTCTGTATAAATATCGATAACCCTGGTGTTCCTGATGTCCGGACAGTTTTCTTTAAATGCGAAACCCAGAATGAGGGCTTTTTCTCCTTTTACAGCAGATCCTTTGGCAATCATCATTTTAACCACCTTACTGGCCACAAAAATACCCATGTTTTCGTTCACCCTTCTGCCCGACAGGATGACCTGAGGGGTGTAACCAAGCGCATTGGATTTATGTGCCAGGTAATAGGGATCGACCCCTATGCAGTGCCCGCCTACCAGCCCAGGCTTATATTTCAGGAAATTCCATTTGGTTCCTGCAGCTGCAATCACGTCTGCAGTATCAATGTCCAGCTTGTCGAATATAAGTGCCAGTTCGTTCACAAAGGAGATATTTACATCCCGCTGGGCATTTTCTATGGCTTTTGAGGCCTCAGCAACTTTTATGCTTGGGGCTTTGTGGGTACCTGCGGTAATGATGCTGGCGTATAGTCCGTCAATCCAGTCGGCCACTTCGGGAGTGGATCCTGAAGTAACCTTGATGATTTTGGTAAGCGTGTTTACTTTGTCGCCAGGGTTGATCCTTTCAGGGGAATAGCCGCAATAAAAATCGCTATTGTATCTTAAACCGGAGTGTTTTTCCAGGATGGGTACGCAATCCTCTTCTGTACAGCCCGGGTAAACGGTAGATTCATAAATGACCACATCTCCTTTTGATAATTGCTTAGCGAGCATTTTTGAGGCACTAAGTAGGGGTTTTAAGTCGGGCGCCTTAAACTGATCAATCGGTGTAGGGACAGTTACGATGTAAACATTACAGTCTTTTAATAAGGATTGATTAGAGGATAGGATAAGGCCTTTACCAAGTACGTTTTGTAGTGCATTCAGGTCTGCCTCTTTGGTGCGGTCTATGTTTGCAGTAAGGTCTTTTATTCTTTCTTCATCAATATCAAAGCCCAGTACTTGGTACTGTTTGGCAAATTCAATGGCCAGGGGTAGGCCTACATAGCCTAATCCGATAATTGCAATATGTGGCTTATTTGCTGCTGACATGCAGGCAAACATACGTAATTATTTAATGTTGGAATTAATAGGGTAAAGACTTTCAAGGTTTTTTGTTTTTCAACCTCACTTCTTCATAAAGTTCAATTACCCTTCTTTGAAGATCAATTACTTCTTCCTCTTTTTTAGCCAGTTTGATTTTAAGCATGTTCACATGCATGGAATGCTTGGATTGCGGGTTTTCTCCATCGGTAGCCATTAAGTCCATAATAGATGCTTCCAGCAGGACAGCAATTTGCCCCAGCCTTTTCAAATTGATATCCGTAATACCATTCTCAATTTTAGAAAAAGCAGGAATGGATATATTTAACTGTTCGGCAACCTCCCTTTGGCTCCATCCTTTTTTTTGTCGGAAACGTTTGATGTTTTTACTTATTGTGTTCATTGCTTTCTTTTAAGGATGTTGGAATATCCGTTAAAGAACAATTTTCAGGCCTAAATTTTAATTATTGTGCCGATCTGGAATAAATACTTAATATTATGGCATAATAAATGATAGGTTATCAAATTCATTGGTTAATTGTATTTATCGATTATTATTTTACATTTGACTTGGATAATAAATAATGCCCGGGGGGGAAATAAATGAAGAAAAATCTACTAACTGTCCTATTAATTCTACTATTGGGGAATGCCACATTTGCACAGATGAATGGCGACTATAACTACAGCATTGCGGTAAATGGCTACAGCCTGATGCAGATGCCGAAAATCCTGAACCAGAAAAACTCCGAGAAGTTTTCAGATTTTTCGTTTCGGGGTGGGATGATCAAGTTTAACGACAACCAGATCAGCTACAGGTTGGGTGGAAGTTATCTGAAAAGTGATGTGAAACTTATAAATAACTGTGTGGGTTGTCAGGAAGCTAATGGTAAAATGACGGATTATGCTTTTAAGCTTGGTTTTGAGAAGAATATTAATTTTTCAAGGATCCAGCCATATTTTGGGTTTGATATTGGTTTCAGGTACAATAAGTTTGATGGAACACTAGTAAGTACGAATGATGCGTTTGACTCAAGAGATGTGGGGTCTTCAACTTTGGGCCCTAATGGGGTAGAAACCAGCAAAACTGGTTTTACTGCGGCTCCGGTTATTGGTATCAAAATTAACCCGGTTTCGATGATCTCTCTCTTTGCAGAAAGCAACCTGGAAATGTTCTACTCTTATGAACGACAAGAGATGGTTGCTGCTGATGCTAACAATACAAGAACCTTTAATAAGTACAATAAAACGGAATGGTTGTTAAATCCGGTTACGGTAGGTATTCAAGTCCATTTGGGGAGCATTAAATAGTTTAGAATCACTGTGTCACAATTTAATCACAATTCATTTTATTTGATATATTTGCAAGCGATATATATCAACTAACATCTACCCTATGAAAGTTACATATAAAAATATAAAATTACGTCTCTTACTCATGCAAAAATTTACTGTGCTCAATCTGATTTGCGCTGCTGCTCATTAAATTATATACCATTATCCTCTCTCTACACTAAATATGAACTTTAAAAGAACGATAACTGCAATTCTCTTTATATTTTCCTTTCTGGTCTGTCAGCAGGCTTTTTCTCAGTCCAATTATGCCAATGTTAAGGTAGATGAATTGTCTGATGCCCAGATCCTGCAGATGATCAAAAGGGCAGAATCTATCGGTTATAGCGAGGCCCAGCTGGAGCAAATGGCTGCTGCCCAAGGAATGAAACCAGAGGAAGCCCAGAAATTGAAGTTAAGGGTTGAAAAAGTACGCAAACAAGGATCGGCAGCTACACAGGTCGATACCAAGGTGGTGAGCACTGGTCGGGAAAACAGTGAAACTACTGATGGTGGGGCTGTTGACAATGAAAAAAAGGTTAAAGACGAAGAGATTGGTCCTAAAATATTCGGTGCAGAGCTGTTCAGGAATGGGAGTATAACTTTTGAACCGAATCTGCGCATTGCTACACCCAAAGGTTATGTGATTGGACCGGATGATAAACTGTTGATTGACTTGACAGGTGACAATGAGGCCAGCTATAACTTGCAGGTTAGTCCTGAAGGGGTAATTAATTTACAATATGTTGGTCGGATTGCAGTTGGTGGATTGACCATTGATCAGGCAACATCCAAGATTCGTACTGCAATGGGTAAAACTTACCCTTCTTTACGCTCTGGGCGTACCAATCTGGCCATCAATTTAGGTAACATCAGAAGTATTAAAATTATCATGACCGGCCAGGTTACCAAGCCTGGTACCTATACTTTGTCATCTTTGGCAACAGTTTACAATGCTTTATACGCTTCAGGGGGTCCATCCCAGAATGGCTCCTTCCGTAAAATACAACTGATCCGCAACAACAAGGTAGTTTCTACTATTGACGTATATGATTTCTTATTACGTGGAATTCAGCAGGACAATATCCGTTTGCAGGATCAGGATGTGATCAATATTCCTGTTTACGACAAGCGGGTGGAGATCTTAGGCGAAGTAAAAACCGGGGCCTTATTTGAAGTGGTTACAGGAGAAACTTTGCAGGACCTGATTGGATTTGCGGGTGGTTTTACTACACAGGCTTATACTGCTAAGATCAAATCTTTCCAGAATACAGACAAGGAACGTCGTATAATAGATATTGCGGCCGCTGATTTCGGAACTTATACACCGAAAAACGGGGATAAATATGTTGTTGAGGCGATTTTGGATAGGTTCCAGAATAGAGTGGAGATTCTCGGAGCTGTTTTTCGCCCTGGATTGTATGAGTTGGGCAGTGGACTTACTTTAAAAGGTTTGATCACTAAAGCTGACGGATTGACTGAAGATGCTTTTTTAAACAGGGGTTATATCAACCGTTTAAATGCAGACAATACGCAAAGCCTCATCTCTTTTGATGTGGCTAAGGTATTAGCCGGTACACAAGAAGATGTTGCTTTGCAGAGGGAAGATAAAGTAACTATTTCTTCTTTATTTGATTTACGTGATGAATATAAAGTAACTATTCAGGGCGAGGTGCGGGCCGGTGGTACCTTTGATTATGCCGATAACATGACATTGGAAGATGTGATCCAGATGGCAGGTGGCTTTAAAGAAAATGCGACACCAAGAAGGATTGAGATTTCCAGGAGGATAAAAAATAGTGATGCCAAATCTGTCTCGGCTAAAACAGCACAAGTATTTACTGTTGGAGTTGATCAGAATTTGAAGGTATTGGATAAGAAATTTGTTTTAAAGCCATTTGATGTGATTTCTGTACGGAGTTCTGAGGGGTATCAGGTACAGAAGCAGGTTAAATTGGAAGGTGAGGTATTATACCCAGGCTTGTACACCATTACCCAGAAGAACGAGCGGATCTCTGACCTGATTAAAAGAGCAGGCGGATTAACACCCACTGCGTATACTGAAGGGGCTTCTTTAAAGAGACCGGGAGCTGAAAAGGTGAATCCGGGAGATAAAAATGCGATTGATAATAAGGAGGAAGATGATAAAAAGTTTTTGAATTTAAAACGCGCGCAGGAAGCCGGTGTTAAGGATACAATTAAGGCAGAAGTGGAACAGAAGTTAATTCAATCAGATTTAGTTGGTATAGATCTGGAAAAGATTTTGAGAAAACCGCAATCCAGGTACGATTTAATTGTTGAAGATGGTGATGTCATCAGGGTGCCAAGACAATTGCAGACTGTAAAAGTTACAGGTGAAGTTTTAAATCCAAATAGTATAGTCTATTTGCCGGGAAAAAGTTTTCAGCAATATGTAAATGGGGCTGGAGGATTTACCTCAAGCGCTTTGAAAAAAGGTGCATATATTAAGTATGCAAATGGCTCTGTTGAAGCAGGAAGTAAGTTTTTGTTCTTTAATAATTATCCGAAGGTAAAACCTGGAGCAGAAATATTAGTACCTAAGAAGGCAGAAAGAGAAAGAATGACAGCTCAAGGATGGATAGGGCTGGGAACAGCAGTTGCTTCGTTGGGGGCGATTATAGTTTCATTGCTAAGATAGTTTTAGACGCATTTGCATTAAAATGAATTCACAAAAAAATATCAGTCAATTGAATAATTCTTCAGAAGACGTTTCATTAAAGGAGTTAATCTTGAAATTCAGAGAATGGTGGAAATATCTCCTGAGTAAATGGCTGGTGATTTCTGTGTTTGGTATTATTGGTGGATTACTAGGACTTGGTTATGCTTATACCAAAAAGCCGTTATATAAAGCTACGACTACTTTTGTCCTAGAAGAAGATAAAAGCGGAGGTGGATTAAATGCACTTTCTGGATTGGCATCTGTTGCGGGACTTGATTTTGTCAGTGGAGGAGGTATATTTCAAGGCGACAACATTTTAGAATTATATAAATCTAGATCCATAATAGAAAAGACATTATTAACTGAAGTCGCACACAATGGTACAAAGGAGTTGCTAATAAATTGTTATATCGATTTTAATAATTTAAGAGCGGTTTGGTCGAAAAATGTTAAGTTGGAAAATATTCAATTTACCCATAATTTGAATTCAAATTCAAGCTTACGGTTTACTCGCTTACAGGACAGTATTATCGGGACGATTGTTAATGATATCAGAAAAAATTATTTAAATGTAATGAAACCTGATAAAACTTTGAGTATTATTCAAGCAGATATTAAGGCTTCTAATGAGTTCTTTGCTAAAGAATTTAATACTCAACTTGTAAAGAATGTTAATGAATTTTATATACAAACTAAAACAAAAAAATCATTAAATAATATAATCATTTTGCAACAAAAGGTAGATTCAGTTCAGGCTGTTCTTAATGGAGCAATATATACAAGTGCCAAAGTAACAGATGCTACCCCAAATTTAAATCCTACTCGTCAAATACAAAGAACTTTACCGATACAAAAGTCTCAAGTAACAGCAGAAGTTAATAAGGCAGTTTTGACAGAATTAATAAGAAACTTAGAATTATCAAAAATTTCACTTCAAAAAGAAACACCTTTAATACAGGTTATAGATGAACCCATTTTCCCGTTAGATAAAACTGGTATGGGTAAATTAAAAGGATTAATTTTGGGAGGAGCCTTATTTGGTTTTTTAAGTGTGATTTTTATTATGATAAAAAAAATAATTATAGAGATTGTATCGTAACAGTCTAAAAACAATATCAAATATGTTAGATCTAAATAATAAGAGTATACTAATAACGGGAGGGACCGGATCTTTGGGGAAAGCTTTGACGAAAGAAATTCTCACGAATTATTCCAATGTTAGAAGAATAGTCATTTTTTCACGTGATGAGCAGAAGCAATTTCAAATGGCTCAAGAGTATCCGGAGAATTTATATCCTCAACTT
This sequence comes from Pedobacter sp. AK017, assembly GCF_014200825.1. NCBI lineage: Bacteria > Pseudomonadati > Bacteroidota > Sphingobacteriia > Sphingobacteriales > Sphingobacteriaceae > Pedobacter > Pedobacter sp. AK017. The sequence goes on along the minus strand of NZ_JACHCW010000011.1, from coordinate 17,697 downwards.
CGGTTTTTTATTGGTGATGTCAGAGATGAGCAAAGATTAGTGAGGGCCTTTGAAGGGGTTGATTATGTAATTCATGCAGCAGCAATGAAACATGTTCCAATTGCCGAATATAATCCAGACGAATGCATTAAAACCAATGTTATCGGAGCGCAAAATGTTATTCACGCGTGTTTTCAGACTAAAGTAAAACGTGTTGTTGCACTTTCAACTGACAAGGCATGTGCCCCCATTAATCTATATGGCGCGACAAAATTGACTTCAGATAAATTATTCGTTGCTGCAAATAATATTAAGGGAGATAATCCAGTTGTTTTTTCTGTTGTCCGTTATGGAAATGTTATGGGTTCTAATGGTTCTGTAATTCCCTTTTTTATGAAGAAAAGAGATGAAGGGAAATTACCAATCACAGATGCTAATATGACTCGTTTTAATATATCGCTACAGGGCGGCGTCGATATGGTTATGCATGCCTTAGCTAATGCATGGGGCGGGGAGATTTTTATTCCGAAAATACCTTCCTACAAAATTACGGATGTAGCTACAGCGATTGGTCCTAATTGTGAACAAATTATAGTTGGTATAAGGCCCGGGGAAAAAGTTCATGAGGAAATGATTACGCCATCGGATTCATTTTATACTTATGATCTGGGTAAATATTATACAATTCTACCCGCTACTCAGGCATGGGATTTAGACGAGTTTAAGGCTAAATTTAATGCGGTGATAGTACCACAGGGATTTGCATATAATTCCGGAGATAATACGGAATGGGAAACTGTCGATTCGTTAAGATACTTGATTAGAGAACACGTAGATACTAGTTTTAAATATAATGGATAATAATCATGTCATTCCATATGGTAAGCAGCACATCACACCCGAAGATATTCAGGCTGTAGTTGATGCACTTCAATCAGATTTCCTAACACAAGGGCCTAAGATATTAGAATTTGAACAGAAATTTGCCCAGTACATAGGCTGTGAATACGCAGTTGCCGTCGCCAATGGAACAGCAGCACTACATCTTTGTACACTGGCGCTGGAAGTAAAAGAACATGATAAGGTTATTACCACTCCTATAACCTTTGCTGCTTCAGCGAATTGTGTGCGCTATGCCGGCGGAAATATTGTGTTCTCAGATATTGATCCATCTTCCTATCTTTTAGATATAGACAAAGTTAAACAGTTATTAGAATCTTCACCTAAGGGTACTTATAGAGGAATTATCCCTGTAGACTTCGCAGGTAGAGCTGTAAATTTAGAAGTATTTAAATCTTTAGCGGATGAGTATGGTCTATGGATCATCGAAGACGCTTGTCATGCACCTGGGGGATATTTTATTGATAGTACAGGAAAGAAACAAAATTGTGGAAACGGTAATTTTGCTGATTTAGCTATATTTTCATTTCACCCTGTTAAGCACATTGCGTGTGGAGAAGGCGGCATGATTACTACTAATAACGAGATTCTATACAAAAAACTACTAATGCTACGTACGCATGGAATAACGAAACAGGACGATTTATTTGTTAACACGATTGAGTTTGCTGGAGGCAGAGATAAATATCCTGGCTGGTACATGGAAATGCAGACACTTGGATTCAACTATCGTTTAACAGATTTTCAAGCGGCGCTAGGATCAAGTCAATTAGACAGAGCGGATCAGGGTTTAATGATGAGAAGAAAAATTGCTGAAATTTATAATGAAGCATTTAAAGCTAAACCCTTTGTAAAGGGCCAATCTGGAATGGTTTCCGGTCATGCTTACCATTTATATATTTTGGAAGTTGAGAATAGATTGGGTCTATATAATTATTTAAAAGAGAATAAAGTTTATGCTCAAATTCACTATATACCGTGCCATTTAATGCCTTATTATCGGGATTCTGGCTGGGAAGAGGGAGACATGCCATTAGCGGAAAACTATTACAAATTTTGTTTAAGTCTGCCTATGTACCCAACTTTGGAGAGAAAAGAACAAGACTTTGTCATAGATTTAATTAACAAATTTTATACGATATAATAATATGATAAACATTAATTACTGCTCAAAATGCTTATTTCCTGAAACTAAACCCGATTTATCATTTAATGATGAGGGTGTTTGTAGCGCATGTAGTGCCGCAAATGATAAATTTTCAAATATAGATTGGGAAAAACGTAAAAATGACTTTAATGAAATTATTAACCACTATCGTTTGCCCGAAGGATCTATTGGTTATGATTGCATAGTTCCTGTCAGCGGAGGTAAGGATAGTACTTACCAGGCTTATTTTATGAAGTATGTTTGTAAATTAAATCCGTTATGTGTTTGTTTTGAAACTACATATGCTACAGAGGTAGGAAGAAAAAATTTAGATAACCTATCAAAAATGGGCATGGACGTGATTCATTTTAAGAAAAACGGCGAAGTCTATAAAAAAATGGTAATAGAGGGATTCAAAAGGGTTGGAGATGAAATGTGGCCTAACCACATTGGAATTTTTACAATTCCGGTATTAATGGCCTTAAAATTCGGTATAAAGTTAATTATTTGGGGAGAGAATTCGCAGCAGGAATACGGTGGGCCAAATCTTGAATCTATCCAAAGTAATGTTCTTGACAGAAAATGGCTTGAAGAATTTGGTGGATTATTGGGGAATAGAATTCAAGACATGGTGGGAGTTGAAGGCATAACAAAAAAAGACTTGACGCCTTATTTTTATCCTGAGGATGAGGAGATAGAAAGGGCAGGAATTGTTGGCCTTTTTCTAGGGTCATATTTCTTTTGGGATGCAAGGAAACAACTAGAGATTGTTAAAGAGTATGGATTTTCTGTAAAGGAGGATGGGCCGGTTGAGGGCACATATACAAATTATGAAAATATTGATGAGCGACTTGTTGGATTACATGATTACTTAAAATTTGTAAAATATGGTTTCGGGCGAGCTACTGATCATGTTTGCATTGATATCAGAAATAAAAGATTAACAAGGGAAGAGGGTAAAGAATTAGTCTCGAAATACGACGGGAAATATCCGCACATTGCAATAAATGATTTTGTTAAATACTCAGGTATGCATAAAGAAGAAGTAGATAAAATTATTGATTCTTTCACCAATCCGTTTCTTTTTGAAAAAAATGAGAACGGTAGTTTCGCAAGAGATGAAAATTACAATTTGGTCAGGAAATTTTTAATACATTAATGAATGATTAGCATTGTTGACTACGGTTTAGGGAATTTAGCTTCTGTTAAGAAAGCGCTTGATTTTTTGAGTATAAAAAGCGTGATAACATCTTCAGCTGACGTTATTATGGAGTCAGAAGCTATTATATTGCCAGGTGTGGGCTCATTTTATCAGGGAATGTACAATCTAAATGCCTCTGGCCTTAATGATGTGCTTGCAGATCAGGTACTAAACAAAAAGAAAAAATTCTTAGGTATATGCTTAGGAATGCAATTGATTTTTGAGGCAAGTGAAGAAGCAGACGGAACCGTAGGTTTGGGATGGGTTCCTGGTATTGTGAAAAAAATAGATTCTTCAGTATTGAAGATACCGCACATGGGGTGGAATTCAACTACACAACAGAACAACATTTCAACAATAAAAGATGCTGATTATTATTTTATTCACAGTTACCATTGTGTGCCCAAAGATAATAACATTATAACATCGACAGTTAATTATGGAAAAGATTTGGTTTCAAGTGTTCAGCATAACAACATATATGCAATGCAGTTTCACCCGGAGAAAAGTCAATCCGCAGGTTTAGCATTATTAAAAGATATTCTTACATAAAGATGCTTAAATTTAGAATCATACCAATCTTGACTTTCAATGGATTTGCTTTAGTTAAAACAAAGAAATTTGCTAACCCACGGATGGTTGGCAACCCAATACAAACTGCCAGAATATATAATAGCAGAGGGGTAGATGAATTAGTTTTTGTTGATATTACAGCAACAAAGCAGAATCGGGTTCCCAATTTTGAGTTAATTGCACAAGTTATTAAAGAATGTTTTATGCCTGTATGTGTCGGCGGGGGCATTAGTTCTATTGAAGATATTAATAAATTACTTAAGGCTGGAGCGGATAAAGTATTAATTAAATCAAAAGCGTTAGCTGATTTAGATTTTGTTAAAGAGGCCGTATCTTACTTTGGCAGTCAATGTATTTCAATAGCTATTGATGCAGTTAAAGTTGAAGATAAGTATTTGATTCATCACAACGGTGTAACAGAAATTGACGTTGAATCATTTGTTAATTTGATGAATCATTGCGACGTTGGAGAATTTGTTGTTAATGCTGTTAATAATGATGGGATGATGAATGGTTACGACATTGAGCTTTTAACATTTATAGGAGCTTTAACGAATAAACCAATTATTGCAGTAGGAGGGGCTGGAGTTCCAGATCATTTTAATGAATTAGCAGCAAAAAGTAAAGTCGATTCATTTGGGGCATCCAGTATTTATCATTTCACGCAATATACACCAAATGATATAAAAATTAATTTAAGTAGTCAGGGTTATCCTATAAGAATTTCAAAACCATGAAAAATATTGCAATTATCCCGGCTCGTGGCGGAAGTAAGAGAATTCTACGTAAAAATATCAAAGATTTTTATGGTAAACCAATATTATCATATTCTATTGAAGCGGCAAAGAAATCTGAATTATTTGAAGATGTTATAGTTTCTACCGATGATGAAGAAATAGCAGAAATAGCAATCAAATATGGAGCAAGTGTTCCTTTTTTAAGAAGTTCTAAAAACGCTGATGATTTTGCGACTACAGCTTCCGTTCTTGAGGAAGTTCTAATTACCTTGTCAGGACTATCGCGAGAATATGACAATGCTTGCTGTATATATTCAACGGCGCCACTCATTAGTATTGAAAAATTAAAATTAGGATATACATGCTTGTTAGAACAGCAGAGACATACCGTTTTTCCAGTACTAAAATTTAATAATTCAATTTGGAGAGGGTTTGAATACGGTGAAAATGGTGTGACTTCAATGATTTGGCCAGAGTATGAAAATACCAGGTCTCAGGATATGAAAGATGTTTACCACGATGCGGGTCAATGGTATTGGGTTAATTGTATTCGTTTTAGAAACGAAGTGAGATTTTTCACTAAAAATACTAGTTCAATTCTTTTGGAAGAATTCGAAGCACAAGATATTGATAACGCTGAAGATTGGTTTTTAGCAGAAAAAAAATTTGAATATAAAAATAAATTAAAAAAAATCACATGAAAAAATTTCAAACCGAACAAGAGGAGTTCTGGGCAGGAGCATTTGGCAGAGAGTATATTGGCAGAAATAACAGCAAAGAATTGTTGGCTTCAAACTTAAATTTTTTTACTAAGGCTCTACATTCAGCAAATAAATTCGAAACATGCATAGAGTTTGGTGCAAACGTCGGAATGAATTTGAGAGCTCTCGGATTACTCTACCCAAGTTTAAAATTTAATGCCATTGAAATTAATCAAGAGGCCTGTACTGAATTAGCAACGTTTATTGGTGAAGAGAATTGCTTTAATGGCTCAATATTTGATTTTAATTCACCTGTTAAATTTGACTTAGCTATCATTAAGGGAGTTATGATTCATTTAAATCCGGACATGTTAAATAATGTTTATGATAAACTATATGAAGTTAGCAACAAATATATTCTAATAGCGGAATACTATAATCCTTCTCCAGTGTCTATTAATTACAGAGGACATGAAGATAGATTATTTAAACGTGATTTTGCAGGAGAAATGTTGATGAAATTCCCTGATTTGGAGTTAATAGACTATGGCTTTGCTTACAAAGGTGATATGAAGTTTCCTCAGGATGATATTACATGGTTTTTATTAGCTAAAAAGTAGGGGTTTACCTTTGATATGGAAGTAAGGAATTATCGGTGCTTAAAGGTTAATCGTTTTATTTTGGGAGACTATGAACTAGTCCCTATTCGTGATGGTGATAAATTTCACATCATGAAATGGCGAAATGAGCAGATTGATATTTTAAGGCAATTAGAAGTACTTACTAAAAAGGTGCAACAGGAATACTTTAGTAAAGTCATTGATCCTTTATTTAACCAAAGCGAACCTAAGCAAATACTGTTTAGTTTTCTTCATAAAGGTGTTCTTTGTGGGTATGGTGGCCTTGTTCACATTAATTGGATTGATAAAAATGCAGAAATATCTTTCCTTATGCAAACGGACTTACAACGAAATTTTTTTGCCCTTTATTGGGAGAAATATCTCTATATTTTATTTAAAGTAGCTTTTGAGGAATTAGGTCTTAATAAAATTTATACTTATGCTTTTGATTTGAGACCAAAGTTGTACGAAATACTAGTCAACTTAGGCTTCGTCGAAGAAGCTAGATTAAAGGAACATTGTCGTTTTAATAATCAATACATTGATGTACTCATTCATTCAAAATTTAATGTAAATGCTAAGTTATAGAATGCCTACCACACAAGATGTGCTACTATTTTTTAATTGGGCAAATGATGAGGAAGTAAGATCTCAATCTTTTTCTTCTCAAAAAATCAACTATGAAGATCATGCAAAATGGTTTAGCGCTAGACTTGAAGATGAATGTTGCTTATTACTCATCTTTCAAAAAGAAGAGCGTATAGATATAGGTCAAATTCGAATTGAGAAAGTAAATGCAGGTGAGTCTATAATTGGGATTTCTATATCATCAGAATTCAGAGGTTTTGGATATGCAACGGAGATGCTTAAACAAGCTTCAGAGTTATTTTTGAAAAAAAATCCCGCCTTTAAAATAAATGCATATATAAAAAAAAGCAATTTACCTTCCAAATATGCATTTGAAAATGCTGGGTTCGAATTTATGGAGATGTTGAATTATGAAAACTTTGAGAGTTTTCATTATGTAAAGAAAAGAGATGAAAATAGAGAAATTTAATATTGATAAGCAATCAAAAGTATTTATCATTGCTGAACTTTCTGCCAATCATAATGGCAGTATTCAAACTGCCCTAGATACTATTAAAGCAGCCAAGCGCGCAGGAGCGGACTGTATCAAACTGCAGACATACACCGCAGATACAATAACTATTGATTCTAAAAAGGATGACTTTAGGGTAAAACAGGATACGATTTGGGATGGCAAATATTTGTATGATTTGTATCATGAAGCCTATACACCTTGGGAATGGCATAATGAATTGTTCGAAGCCGCTAAATCGGAAGGTTTAATTTGTATATCCTCACCTTTTGATTTTACTGCGGTTGATTTATTGGAAGAACTAAATACACCAGCTTATAAGATAGCATCTTTTGAAATTACCGACATACCTTTAATAGAGTATGTCGCTTCAAAAGGAAAACCGATTATCATTTCTACAGGTATTGCGGAGACAGAAGATATTGAATTGGCTTTGGATGCTTGCAAACGAATGGGGAATAATGACATAGCATTGTTGAAGTGTACATCTAGTTACCCTGCTCCAATTGAAGAAGCCAATTTAATCATGATTAAAGACTTAGCAGAACGGTACGGTGTCATACCGGGTTTATCTGATCATACCATGGGGAGTACGGCCCCTGTTGTTGCAACTGTAATGGGAGCAAAAATTATAGAAAAGCATTTTATCCTTGATCGAGGAATAGGTGGGCCAGATGCTTCTTTTTCTATGAATGAGTTTGAATTTACTGAAATGGTAAAAATGATAAGGGATGCAGAGTCGTCAATTGGTAAAATAGATTATACTTTAACATCAAAACAAAAGAAAGGAAAGGAGTTTTCAAGATCATTATATGTAGTTGAGGATATGAAGATTGGGGACGTGATAACCGAAAAAAATATCCGTTCTATTAGACCAGGTTTTGGCTTACATCCTAAATACTACGCTGAGATACTTGGTAAAACAGTTAAAGTTGATCTAGAAAGGGGAGTAGCCTTTAAATTGAGTTATTTATAATGAAAAAAGACTGTTCTGTTTTAGAAGAAACAAAATTTATTCATGAGTCTTTTTTCGAAATGGAGGAGGAATTCAGATTGTTTGACCTAAAATCAAAGGAAGGCTTACCGTTTTGGGATAGTATAAGAAGTCAGGTGTTTTTAGAACTGGAATATTCAATTCAGCATGTTCTTACAAATACAATAAAGATGGAAAGTAAAAAACAGAACAGTAGAATCTGGGTTGTTTTTAAATATCTTATTTATTTTATTCGTTTTATTTTTTTAAAATGCGATACTTTGTTTTTTGCGATTTCCCGGTTTAAGGATGAAAAAGGAGTGAACTATGATCCATATGTTAGGCAGACGATTCAAAAATTATCACCTTATACAGTCGTTTATGAAACAAATGTTTTAGATAGTACTTATGATTACAGGAATATGGTTTTTGATATCCTTCCGATATGTCATAAATTAAAATTACAAAATTTCTTTTTACTCAAAAAAAATAACACCAAGAACAACATATGCTTAATTTCTGAAGCTGTTTTAAAGAAATTTGGAGTGACTTTAGATAACAAAAAATACATTAACATGTATAATAATTTTCTTTTTGATTTTTATTATTTTAAGTTTTTGATAAAGTTAAAAAAAATAAAAAAAGTTTTTGTTGTACAAAATGGAATGACAAAGGGGCTATTTTTTGCTGCAAGATCATTAAATATTCCTAGTTTTGAATTTCAACATGGGGACATAGTTAATTCTACAGTGGTATATAATTATGGAAATACTTCTGAGAAGATTAAAAGAGCAATTGTTTACCCTAAATTTTTATTGATATTTTCAGATTTATGGGTACAAAATAAAAATATACCCTCACAATGTAAAGAAATCGGATGCGATTTCTTGCATATTGGAAAAGTTGGTTTAAGTTATAATAAGGCAATTACAGTTATCACTACATTTTATCATAATGAAAACCTTAAAGAAATTACTACTCAGTTAGCAGTTGAAAATCCCAGAACGAAAATTTATTTTAAGCTACATCCAGAACAATTTTTGGAGTATGAAGAGAATCGGGCTTATTTTTCTCATTTGCCCAATATAGAAGTTATAGCTTATCAGAAAAATGTAAGAGATCTGATTCAACTTTCGGATGAATTTATTGCCATTTATTCTACTGCGATTTTTGAAGCCCTTCAGGCGGGTAAAATTGTATTTATTTATAAAAGGCAGAATTACACAAGCTTTTTAGATCATTTGGGTATTTCCAACTCCTACTTATTTGATAATTTTAACGAATTGAATAACCTTCAAAAAGAAGCATATAATTTGTACTCAGATCAAGAGTTGCCGCAATTCTTTAAGAAATTTGATGGGAATAAATTTGATGAAGCTATCGCCTAGTTTTATGCGTATTAAAATCAAAGAGGCAATTGGTAGTGAGTTTGGTAGAGTTTTACTGGGATTCGCATCAAGTCAATTAATTGGCAATTTATTGAAAATGATTGCGGGATTTATTATTGTGAAACTTGTTAGCCCTGATATTTACGGGCGTTTTACAGGACATGGGATTTTCTTAGGTTATTTAAGTTTAGTCCATTTCGGAGTTTTAAATGGCTTAAATAGGGAACTTCCCGTTGAACAAGGTCGTGGGAATTCCACAAAAGTTAAAGATTTAGCATCAGTTAGCTTGTGGCTGTGTAATGTTATATCTATTCCCGCCAGTATTGTATTATTTGTATTGAGTATTTACGGTTTTTATAAAGCCGATTTAAATGCATCAATGCTAAACTTCACATACGCATTTGCTGCTTTTTTTATTATGTATAACAAATTTTATCTGCCAATATTATATAGATCAAATAGAGACTTTTCTAAATTAACCAAGATAACTCTCTATTCATCAACAATTAATATAGTTTCTGTTATATTGGTTTTTGTAAGTGCTGATATTAAAGGATTATGTTTAAGATTGATATTAATTAACATTGTGGAGTTTTTACTATTGTATTATTTCTCACCTTTAAAGGTTAAGGCAAAATGGTCTTATATTGATTTCATTCAATTAATTAAAACTGGTTTTCCAATTTTTATCGTAGGCAACATTGTACCCCTTTGGGATACTATTAAAAACACAATCATTTTTAGTTTAGGGGGAGCTGTTCAATTTGGTTTTTTTGCACTAGCTAATGTTATAAATAACGCGGTAGGAATAATTCCAGACTCTTTCAGTCATGTAATGTATCCTAAAATGGCCATTGCCTATGGAGAAGGAAAGTCAAAACTTTTCGTTTTAAAAATGAACTATAAGCCAATGATTTTATTATTAACGATAAGTGTTATTTTCTCTATTGTAGGTTTTGCTTTATTACCCACGATAGTAAAAATGTTTTTACCAAAATATATACCTGGAATTGATGTTGCTTTATGGGCATTGTTCGTTCCTTTAGTAACCTCATTCTCATTGATAAATAACTATTTCAACATTTATCAATTACAAAGATTATATCTTATGGGTATTCTAGCTGGCGTTGGTGCGGGAGGATTGTATATCTTTACTGTAAATTATATTTATGGTTTTAACTTAGAGATGTTTATTCAATCACTAATATTCGGTATGGTTGTCCAGAATATCATTTGTTGGATTTTCATATTTAAGGATTTGAAAAAAGAAGTTAAATAAACTTTTGTGATGGATGTAGTACTGTAATATTAAAGTAAACTAGAGTAATTAAATTAAGAGAAAAAGTCACCAGCATTGCAAGCAAACTATATATCGGAAGTATTGACTCAGTTTTTAAGCGGATATTTATTTGTTGGAATTTAATAACTTACCTTTGCAAGGTTATCTAATATTTTATGCAACGTATAATGATTAAATAAATAACAAGTCACAATTATATAAAGAAACTTTTAATGGAAAAAATACTCTCTGACCAAAGATGTATAGTTTGTAATTCAAATGAGCTGAAAATTATCTATAACACATATGATCGTCATTATGGCAATGTTAATAAACTTTTTAATGTAACAGAATGTAATAGCTGCAAATTGTTGGCTTTAAGTCCGATGATTACGAGTGATGAGTTACATAGCATGTATGATGATGATACATATTACGCTTATCAGCCATTTGAAGATGGTACCCAAAAGATAACTTTGTTACAAAGGATTGGTAGAAGTGTATTGAAGATCAAAGCTATGGATCCTGATTTTGATTGTGTTAATAAGCATATCTTAGATATTGGTTGTGGAAGTGGGCGAGAACTTTTTTTTTACAAAAAGCGAGGTGCCATGGTGACGGGAGTTGAAATTAGTAAATCCGGAACCGATTTTGGTAATAAATACGGTTTAAATATATTTAATGGGACTTTAAAAGAAGCAAATTTGGAGGGAGATAAATTCGATTATATTAGAAGTAATCATTCCTTTGAGCATATAACCAACCCGGTAGAGACAGTTGAGGAGATATATAGAATAACTAAACCTGGGGGAAGAGTATTTGTTGGTGTGCCTAACACGAGAAGCTTGCCATACAGAATTTTTGGAAAATATTGGTATTACCTAGGCGTTCCTTTTCATCCAGTAAATTATAATCCCGAAAATCTTATTAAACTATTTGAAGCAAAAGGTTTTAAAAAAGAAAAAGTAAATTACAACGGGAATTTACATGGAGTTTTGGGAAGCTTACAGATTTATCTAAATAGAAATAATAAGAAATCTAGCTCTGAAGGGCTTTTAGTTAATAACATTTTGTTGAAAGTAGTTTCACATCAAGTAGCTAAAATATTTAATTTATTAAAACTTGGAGATTGTATGGAAGTAACTTTCATCAAGTAGTTTTAAGTTGTAATTGTATGATAAAAAAAATATATAGATTTCTAAAGAATAATCCGATAACTTATTTTCATACAATCTACCGAAAACTAATTACTAATACACTGTATAGATATACATTACAGGCGCTAGGTAAGAATACAATTATTCACAAGCCGCTACTTTTTACAAATGAATGTATTAGTATTGGTAATAGCGTTTACATTTGGCCAAATGCTAGAATTGAAGGTGTTTTTAGGTATGCCGGTGTGTCATATACTCCTGAAATATTTTTAGATGACTTCTGCAGCATACAACAGAACGTACATATTACATGTGCCGATAAAATTTATATAGGTAAGTATACTGCTATTGCCGCAAATGTTTCTATTACGGATATACATCATCAATATGATGATATTAATATACCGATAGAAAATCAGCAGCTTCATGTTAAAACTGTTCATATTGATAATGATTGTAAGATTTACAATAATGTAGTAATTTTACCTGGAACGCATATTGGTAAACATTGTACTGTCGGCGCAAATAGTGTTGTTAAAGGTGTTTTTCCTGATTTTTCAATTATCGTAGGAGCACCAGCTAAAATTATTAAACGGTATAATTCTGAGATGAAGGAATGGGCTAGAACTGATAGTAAAGGGGACTTCCTAAAAAAATAATTATAAATGAAAAAAATACTAATTACTGGGGGCGCGGGTTTTATCGGCTCTAATCTTTGCTTAGCATTACTTAATAAGGGTTACGATATTGTCGTCTTAGACAATCTTTCTGAACAGATACATGGGAACGATCCGGAAAATACATCTCCACTTTATCGGAGTATAAAAGATAAGGTAAAGTTTATCAAGGCGGATATAAGAGATCGCGAGAAGCTTGAGCAGGCTATAAAAGAGGTGTCTATTATAGTTCATTATGCTGCGGAAACAGGTACTGGACAATCTATGTATCAGATTGAGCATTATAGCGAGGTAAACATAGGTGGTACAGCATTGTTGCTAGACATTCTTGCTAATCAAAGTCATGAAGTTAAGCGGTTAATTGTTGCCTCCTCCCGGTCAATCTATGGAGAAGGTAAATACCTGAGTAAAAAGTTCGGTATTGTATACCCTACACATAGAGATGATAAAGATATGTCTATTGGTGATTTTGACGTGAAATATGAAGGTGATTCAAGCTTGACAGTTTTGAGTACAGACGAAGAATCTAAAATCCATCCCTCATCGGTATATGGCATAACAAAGCAAGTTCAAGAGCAATTGGTAATGACTATTTGCCCCACTTTAAAAATTGAACCTGTTGCATTGCGATATCAAAATGTTTATGGTCCCGGACAATCATTATCAAATCCATATACGGGTATACTCTCTATATTTTCTACCAGTATAAAAAATGGTAATGGAATCAATGTTTTTGAAGACGGTAAGGAAAGTAGGGATTTCGTATTTATTACTGATGTTGTTGAAGCAACTATTTTGAGCATAGAGAAAGAAGCGGCAGCTGGTGAAATCTTTAATGTAGGCAGTGGTGAGGCAGTTGATGTAATCACGGTAGCTGAAAGTTTGATATCCGAGTATGGATCTGGGGTATCTATTAGTATTAGTGGGAACTATAGGTTAGGTGATATCCGCCATAACTTTGCTGATTTGAAAAAAATTAGTTCAAGACTAGGTTTTGTACCTCAGATTGATTTTAGAACGGGAATTAAAAAATTTACAGCTTGGGTCGCCCAACAAAACCTAAACGAAGATAAATACGAACAATCAATCAAAGAGATGCGTGAAAAAGGTTTGTTTAAATGACAGAGGATAAATTTTTATTAGATAAGACGGTTCTTTTTATAGGCCAGCAATTTTATAACTATCATGAAAAAATCATTGCCCAGTTAGAACAATTTGGTGCAAAGGTTTTTTTTTATGAGAACAAAATATTTAGAGAGGATCCAGTTTTAAATAATAATGATCTAATAAGTAAAGTTAAAAGAATTTTTAATCCAAGGTATAAACAGAAATATATAGATTTAATAATAAATGAAACTATTGATGAAAACATTGATATTTTGTTTTGTATTGGCGGGTTTTCAGTTAATTTAGATTTACTAAACGGCATCAAAAGTAGAAACCCTCACGTAAAGACAATAATTTATTTTTGGGATTCATTTGCCATTTGGCCGTTTCATAACCTGGTAAATGCCTTCGACCAGGTATTTTCATTTGAAAGGTTAGACTGCGAAAAATATAATTTACGCTATCTTCCTCTCTTTTATTCAGATGATCAACCAGGTTATATTAAGAACAATGAAAGGGATATCGACATTTTATACGTTGGGTCAGTAGGGATTATTTCTAGAAACAGGTTTGAAGTTTTAGCGAGCTTACGTAATTTTAGTGAAAAGTATGGACTAAAAGATTTGTTATATTTATTATATGTTAAGCCTAGGCATAACTTTATTGTAAATGGCATTAATGTTGTAAGAAGCCTCTTTGACCGTAAATACAGAACATTTAAGAAAGACCTGGTTAACTACCAACAGAAGTATGACTTTATTTATCATAAACCTTTAGATACAGTTGAACTTGGAAATCTTTTTATCAGATCTAAGACTGTAATTGATATTCCAGTCCAGGGGCAAACGGGATTAACAATGAGAACGATAGAAAGTTTAGCCATGGGCTGTAAGCTTATTACATCAAATTCTTCTATAAAGAAGGAAGCATTTTTTAATGATGAATGGATTCAGGTTCTGGATGAAGAAAATCTAGAAATTGATTTAGAATTTTTAGCAAACAAACCTTCTGTGGGCATAGATATAAGTCATTTGACACTTAAAAATTGGCTTAAAAGTATAATTACAAGCTAACTTATATTAATTTGGATAACGATAGCTATCAGATAGGGAGTAATTCAGTCAAGAAATCGCATATAGCGTTTTCAATCCAGAAGCTTATAAATTTTTTGTTTGTAGTGGTTGTTTTTATAGTGACCAGACAAGTTCCTTTTTCGTTTTTGTCTCCAATTATGAATATCTCTGTGATTGCAATGATCTTCCTTTCCTTGATCATCCATAAACAAGATCGATATACCACTTATCTAATTATTCTTGCACTTTTAATGCCTCTAACATTTAGTTTCGGCTATTCTATATTACTGACAGATAATTCCCTTAATCTCGCGACTAAATTTTATGTGGTTCTATTATCGGTGGGTCTTGCTTATTTTGTGCGTGTTGATAAAAGCACCTTAAAGATATTTATATGGATTTGCTTGTTACAAGTGGTTGTGATGATGGCCATATTTATATATATAAGCATTTTTTTTGATAGTAAATCCTATTTGCCGATTAGGTTTTTTTTCCAGGAAAGGGGTTGGGGGGATATTTATACATATAATGGATTTTTTTATCGCATACAAATTAAGGGTAGCGCTTTGCTTCTAATTGGTTTTATTCTGAATATTGAGCTGAAATTATTTAAACGGAAATATTTGATAGCAATATTTTTATTAATAGGTATAGTTATTGCAGGTAATTTTGCCTTTTTAATTTCTTTGAGCATATATATATTGTATAGGTTATTTAGGCTAAAGGATGTAAAATCAATAAACATATATGCCTTTAGACTTATTGTCGTCTGTCTGGTTCTTACTTTGATTTCTCCTTATGTTATTCAATATGTAAATTCTACTCTCGAATTAAAAAATGAAGGTTCTTTAGGCACAAGAAGCGATCAATTTAATGTTTTGATGAATAACTTATCGGAAAATCCATTTACGTTATTGCTTGGGCAAGGTTTAGGAAATACATTAAATGTAAAAACGACTTACCGAGATTATACTGATGACATTTATTTTGAGGTGCAAATTTTATATGTATTGAATCAACTTGGAATAATCTTTTTTATCTGTTTTATTATCTATAATATATTAATTGTTTTGAAAAAATGGAGAAAAGAAGTTCAAATCAGTTTTATATATTTTATTTACATATCGTACGCAATTACCAATCCATATATAATTGATACTAATCATGTAATTGTGATTATTATATTAAATAGTTGGTTGTATATTAATAATAATAAAACAAATGAGCAAAAAAGAAGTGGCAGCAATTGTCATACTTTACCGTCCTGACTGGAATTCCCTGAAAGAGGTAATTAGAAATATCTCTTTGCAGTGTGATGAGGTTGTAGCAATAGATAATTCTGAAGGTAATTACACGACTCGATTCATGGATGAATTTGAAACTTTGTCAAATGTAATGTATAGATCTTTAAACAGCAATTATGGAATTGCACATGCTCAGAATGTTGGTGTTGAAATTCTAAAGGAGAAAGGTTATAAATATGTTGTTTTTTTTGATCAAGATAGTACCCCCCTGCCAGGAATGCTAGAAACATTGATTAATGATTTTGAATATCTCAAATCATATAATTTTAATGTTGCAACTATCGGCCCAATGCCTATTAACAGCCAAACTGGTCAAGTTTATGAACCAAGGCTATTTAAACATAAGATCTTAAATTTGGGAGAACATTCTTTTTATAAAACTAAACAAATTATTAGTTCGGGGAGTTTGATGTTGCTCGACATATTTGATAAGATTGGAGCCTTTGATGAGATTTTGTTCATTGATGGAGTGGATCACGAATGGTGTTGGCGAGCTAAGAAATTCGGATTCGATACTTTTTTGTCGACGAGATCAAGACTGATTCACAACTTGGGAGAAGGAGATAAAAAGTTTTTTGGATTTGAAATTGCTATTACGTCAACATTTCGATTATATTATCAATATCGCAATTATATAATTTTACTTTTTAGAGGTTATGTGCCTTTTTACTGGAAATTTAATAATTTAATAAAATATTTTATAAAAATGTTTTATTATCCACTGATTCACAGGGATTTTAACTTGTTAAAACGGATTTTTAAAGGGCTAAGTGATGGATTTAGAATTGCTTCAAATAAATAAAGATGGTAGTTAATTTTTCAGTCCTTATGCCAATTTACTATAAAGAGAATCCCGCTTATTTAAAAATGTCTTTAGATAGTATTTTAGATAATCAAACAATCAGGCCGAAAGAATTAATTATAGTGAAAGATGGGGCGTTAACTCCTGGGCTAGATAATGTACTTAATGACTATTATGTTCGGTATCCAGATATAATTACATTATTGAAACTTAAAGAAAATATGGGGATGGGTTATGCAATGAATTTTGGTTTAAATAGATGCAGTTATGAATGGGTATTTAGAATGGACTCGGATGATATTGCTATCCCTACAAGGTTCGAAAAACAATTAAAAGTTATTAACTCTGGTAAATATGACGTTGTTGGCTCATCAATTGAAGAATTCAATCATTGTGCTGGAGACCTCAAGCGATTTCGAATTATGCCAGAGGGTCATGAAGAAATAATAAGATTTATGAAGGTTAGGAATCCAATTAATCATATGTCTGTTGCTTTTAAAAAAAGCGTTGCAATTAAGGCGGGCGGCTATTGGGATAAAAGATATTTTGAAGACTATAATCTTTGGTACGAAATGTTTAAAGTTAATGCTAAATTTTATAATATACAGGATGCTTTAGTCCATGCGAGAGTTGGAAATAATATGGTTGGCCGGAGAAGTGGATATGCATACTATAAATATGAACAGCAGCTTTTGAATAAATTTTTGAAAGATGGCTTTATAAGTAGCTATAAATACAGAATTATTTTGATGATTAAATTTATTTTGAGAATTCTTCCTATTCCTATGCTTAATTGGTTTTATTATTGCTTTCTTAGGGTAAAAGGATGACCATGTTACCTCATAAATTACTGATGTTGAGCATTCCCCTCATTATTAATTAAACAAAACAATATAAACAATGAAAATAGCCGTTATTGGAACAGGGTATGTAGGTCTGGTTACAGGTACCTGCTTATCTGAAACAGGAAATAATGTAAT